>JBBQGJ010000897.1:0-1641 GCA_038322925.1 Mycobacteriales bacterium | reverse complement strand
GAAGGAAGGTCGACGCCTGCTCAACGAAAAGCTGCGCACCGATGCGATCGACCTGACGAGTTTTCTCGAATCCGTGTTCGTGAGCCCGCCGCTGCGGGTCGAGGGCACCGCGGTCTTCATGACCGCTGAACGCGGCACGGTGCCCAACGCGCTGCTGCACAACCTCAAACACAACAAGGTGCTGCATGAGCAAAACCTGTTTGTCACCGTGCGCAACCACGAGATGCCATGGATTGGCATGAACAAGCGGCTTGAAGTTGAGTCGCTGGGTCACCACTGCTGGCAGGTCATCGTCAACTACGGTTTTAAAAACGACCTCGACCTGCCCAAGGCCTTGAAGCAAATCAAAGGCCGGGGCTTCGAGCTGGAAGTCATGACGACCAGCTACTTTTTATCCCGCGACACGGTCGTGCCTACCATTGGCGGTGGCATGGCGGTGTGGCGTGAAAAGCTGTTTGCCCAAATGCACCACAACGCCAGCGGCGCAGCAGACTTTTTGAACTTGCCGAACAACGCAGTGGTGGAACTGGGCAGCAAAATTGAGATTTAAAACGTGCGCGGCAGATTCTTTTTGCGGCCAGAAGAACAGCTGAAATCAAGTCATGTCGTTTTTTAAAGATGTCAATGCCAGCGCGTTCACGGCTGGTTTCGTCGCGGTGCTGGTGGGTTTCACGTCCTCGGTCGCCATCGTGTTTCAGGCGGCGCAAGCCTTTAACGCGACGCCCGCGCAAATTGCCTCCTGGATGTGGGCGCTCAGCGTCGGTATGGGCCTGTGTACGGTGTTGCCGTCGCTCTACCTGAAAACACCTGTGATGGTAGCCTGGTCGACGCCAGGGGCAGCGCTGCTCGCCACAGCGGGGCTGGCGGGGGGCTTCAGCATGGCGGAAGCGATCGGTGCTTTTATGGTCTGTGCGGCGCTGATCGCGATTTGCGGGGTGACCGGCTGGTTTGAAAAACTATTGAGTCGTATCCCGGTCGCCATTGCGTCTGCGCTGCTGGCGGGTGTGCTGGTGCGCTTTGGCATGTCAGGCTTCGCAGCAGCGCAAACCGCTTTGCCGCTGGTGCTGCTGATGCTGACCGTCTACCTTGCCGGCCGGCGCTTCATGCCGCGCTATGCCGTGGTGGTCACGCTGCTGGCAGGCATCCTGTATGCGGCGCTGCGTGGTGAGTTGGCGTGGTCAACCGTCAGCTTCACCGTGACCCTACCGGTCTTTGTCATGCCGCAATTTTCTTTTGGCGCGGTGGTCAGTCTGGCCATTCCATTATTTGTCGTGACGATGGCGTCGCAAAATCTGCCTGGTGTGGCGGCGATTCGGGCCACTGGCTACGAAGGGAAAATTCCAATCTCGAAAGTCGTCACGCTCACAGGTTTGACCACGCTGATACTGGCACCATTTGGTGCGTTTTCACTCGGCCTGAGCGCGATCACCGCGGCGATTGTGATGGGCAAGGAAGCCCACGCCGATCCGAAAAAACGCTACACCGCTGCGGTCTGTTGCGGGGCTATTTACCTGGTCATTGGCGTCTTTGGTGCAGCCGTCACGAGCTTGCTGGCGGCTTTTCCGAAAGAGCTGGTGGCCGCCATCGCAGGGTTGGCGTTGCTGGGCACCATTGGTGCCGGGCTGGCAGTCGCGGTGAAGG
>JBBQGJ010000896.1:0-1689 GCA_038322925.1 Mycobacteriales bacterium | reverse complement strand
GGCCCCCCCCCGGGGGGCCGCGGCCGGCCCCGCTCTTCCTCGCCCGTCTCGCCCCCCCCGCCCCCCCCACGGCTCGGCCTTCTCGGCCGTGCGGTTATAGACGGTGAGCGTGTGGCCCGCGGCGATCAGGTTCGCGGCCATGCCGCTTCCCATGCGCCCGAGCCCGATGAAGCCGACCTGCATCGCCCGATACCTCCTCACCTCACTGTAACTGCTCGGGAAAGCGTCAGGCTCAGGTCTCGATCAAATCCTCTCGTTCGAATTCATCGAGCGGCTCGGGTTCGGGACGGCGGCGCTCTGAGCGCTGGCCGCGCTCGGCGGGGTCGCGGCCGATCTCCTCGAGTATATTCGCAAGGTCGATGAACTGGTCGGCCTGGCGGCGAAGCTCGTCGGCGACCATCGGCGGGTTGGTGGCGAGGGTCGAGACCACGCTGACGCGCTTGCCCTTGTGCTGGAGCGCCTCGACCAGTGAGCGGAAATCGCCGTCGCCGGAGAACAGCACGACATGGTCGAGATATTCGGACAGTTCCATGGCGTCGACCGCAAGCTCGATGTCCATGTTGCCCTTGATCTTGCGCCTGCCCGCAGCGTCGACGAACTCCTTGGTCGGCTTGGTCACCATGGTGTAGCCGTTATAGTCGAGCCAATCGATCAGCGGCCTGATCGAGGAATACTCCTGCTCCTCGGCAAGCGCCGTATAGTAGAGCGCGCGCACCAGCTGGCCCTTGCTGCGGAACAGCGCGAGCAGGCGCTTGTAGTCGATATCGATGGCAAGCGATTTTGCAGATGCGTAGAGATTGGCGCCGTCGATGAACAGCGCGATGCGCTCGGTCGGATAGAAATTCATGGGAGCCCCACTCACTTGCAATATGCCTTGATAGAGAGAGCAGCGTCTCGGTAATGCCGGACTAGAGGGCTGCATCGACAACATAGGTGTGACAGCGTGACTTCGCAATTGCTGGCGCGTGGCAAGGTCGTGGTAGGGCTCGGTGCAAATTGTCCCGGGGTATGGGGGACTTCCGCCAATGCGATTGCACAAGCTTTGGGCGAAATCGAACGCGCTCATATTGCCGTGCTTGCCGTGTCGCCACTCTACGAGACCGCGGCGGTCGGTCGCGCGCGTCAGCCGGCTTACGTCAACGCCGTGGCGGTGCTCGATACGCGGCTACCGCCGGAGGCGCTGCTCCGCGTGCTGAAGCGGATTGAGCGCCAATCGGGACGTCGCGGCGGCAGGCCATGGGGTCCGCGCACGCTCGATATCGACATCATCGATTATAAGGGCCTGATCAGGCATTGGCGGGACGGGCGCGCCGACTTCGCCCGCGCCGGTTCAAGGCCGCTCGTGCTCCCCCATCCCTTGATGCAGGACCGGCCATTCGTGCTCAGGCCGCTGCTCGACATCGCCCCCGACTGGCGCCACCCAGTGCTCGGCGCGAGCGTGAAAAGCCTCTGGCGCAAGGCCGCGAGCCAGCGCCAAGGCCAAGTTATCAAACGGCTTTAATGCGTGTTCGGCTTGCCACAGGGGAGCGAACTGCCTAAATAGACCAAGGAATCTGCCCCCTTAAGCACAAGGATCACCTGATGGCTCGCGTTACCGTCGAAGATTGCGTCGACAAGATTCAGAACATCTTCGAGCTTTTCCTGTTTGCAAGCCATCGCGCCCGCACAATCACGGCCGGCGCCCAGATC
>JBBQGJ010000895.1:0-1730 GCA_038322925.1 Mycobacteriales bacterium | reverse complement strand
CACGCCCTGCACCGGCTTCGGTCCCCAGAACTCCTCCATCGCCGCATCGACGGCCTTGCGCGCGGTCTTCAGCGCTGCACGCAGGGCGGCATGCGGATCGGTCGCGTCCTTCGCCACCTTCGGCTCCAGTTCCAGGCGCTTCTCGATCAAGCCGAGGTCGCGCTGCATGCACGCCAGGCGCTGGGTCTGCACGCCGAGCCGGGCCGTGATCGCCTCGCTGTCGGCCATCGCCTGGTCCTTGGCTTCGAGGTCGGCGCGCACCGGATGCTCGCGCGGATCGGCCAGCACGCGCAGCTTCGCGTTCTGTTCGGTGCCCTGGAAGCGCAGCATCACGGTGTACTCGCCGGGCAGCACCTCGCGGCCGGACGGCGGCAGCTTCGGTGGCTCCTGCAATTCGCGGCTCGGCCCCTGCACGCCGTCGCGCTCCAGCCGCCAACGGATGCGGTTGAGGCCCAATTTGGGGGTCTCGCGGAAGGTGCGGATCAGGGTGCCGCTGGCATCGCGGATTTCGACCGTGACCTGATCCTTGGGGTTGTCCTCGTCGGCCTTCTCCTTCTCCTTCTCCTTCTCCTTCTCCTTCTCCTTCTCCTTCTCTTGCTCCTTCTCCTTGTCTTCGGCCGCCGCCTTCGCCGCCTTCGCCTTCTTCGCCAGCTTGCGCTGCTCCTCGGTCTTGCTGTCAGGGTGTGCCAGTTCGTCAGCGTTGGCCACGAACGTGATCACCGCGCCGCGCGGCGCCGACTGCCCGCGGAACTCACTGTGTCCGGGGAAGCGCGACGCGCCGGTCTGCTTCACCTGGAACGCGATCGCGTCGGCGATCGGGAACAGCCGCAGCTTCTCGTTGAGGTTGGCCGCCGTCAGCCCGCGCAGCGCCGAGATGTCGTCCAACACGAACATCGCCCGACCATGCGTCGCGATCACCAGATCGTGTTCGCGCGGATGCACCACCAACGCCATCACCGAGCAGGTCGGCAGGCCATGGGTCCACTTGTGCCAGGCCGCGCCGCCGTCGGTGCTGAACCACAGCCCGAACTCGGTGCCCAGGAACAGCAGTTCAGGGTCGACCGGATCCTGTTCCAGCACCAGGCAGTAACCGTCGATCCCAGGCCCGGCGATGCTGCGCCAGGTCTCGCCCTCATCGTCGGTGCGGAACACGTACGGCGTCCAGTCGCCACGGCGGTGACCGTCGAACACCGCGAACGCCACCCGCGCGTCGTTCTTGCCGGCTTCCAGGTGCGGGCACCAGGTGTTGGCCGGCAACCCAGGAAAGCGGTTCTCCACACTGCGCCAGTTCTTGCCGCCGTCGGTGGTCACCTGCACGCGGCCGTCGTCGCTGCCGGCCCAGATCACGTTGTGGTCCTTGGGACTGGGCGCGATCGTCATCAGCGTGCAGTAGTTCTCGGCGCCGGTGACGTCGCGGGTCAGCCCGCCGCTCTCGTCCTGCTTCTGCCATTCTTTGTTGTCGGTGGTCAGGTCCGGGCTGATCAGCTCCCAGGTCTCGCCGCGGTCGCGCGAACGGTGCACGAACTGGCTGCCGTAGTAGATCGTGTTGGCGTCGAACGGGTCCTGCGCGATCGCCGCGTTCCAGTTGAACCGCAACTCGACGCCCTCGGGCTCCGGCGGCGCGATGCCCTTGCGTTCGCCCGTGTGCAGGTTCCATCGCACCAGACTGCCGCCCTGGCTCATCGCGTAGCCGATCTCGCTGTCCAACGGATGCGGCAGGGTCGCAAAGC
>JBBQGJ010000894.1:0-1810 GCA_038322925.1 Mycobacteriales bacterium | reverse complement strand
CCGTATGAAGGAACACCCTTTTCCGCCGTCGCCTATATGAAACAATGGGACAACCCGCGCCCCGGCGTCACCATCCAGAGCATAGACCTGGAATACGGCCCCGACCGTCGCGGCGTCCCGGCACTGCTGGCGATTACAGCGGCGAGTACCCGGTAGCGTGTATGCCCCTACCCTCGCCAGCGAGTGAGGGGCGCAGTTATCATCGTTTCCTTATAACCACACCCGATCCACCAGGTTCAAGAGTTCCTGGTTTGTTGGGTTTTCAGAAAGCCAGCGTCGCGTGGTTTTGGAGCGCTTTTTGCGCTTTGCCCATCGCTCAATCGCCTCTGCCCAGCCGGGTGGCAGTTTCTCTTCGTGCGCGTACCCAGGCATTGATGAGCGAAGGGCACGCTGAAAAATGTGTCCCGCAAAATACAGTGCCTCCCTGTTATTCCTCCGATTATTGAACCGCTCAGACAGCAATTCCAGAACCTTTTCCAAGGCTTCGTCCAGACGGTATAATCCCAGCAACGCATTACTGGCCGTAGACAGGGCGTGCATCCAGTGGCTATTTGTATCCTGTTCGACCTGGGGATGGCTCATGTAATCGTGGACCGCAGACAACGCTTCGTTAAACTGTCTCCCTCGGAAGGTTTCGGAGGCGCGAAAGAGTAGGCAGTAGATATACGCCGCTTCGATTGGAATTTGGTGCACGCCTCCGGCTTCCGCTACCATCTCCTGTACATCATGCCATAGATGCTCCCCGTCCGAATACTGCAATAGTCTGCCTCGCCGGACTGTCGCTGCTTCCAATTGGTGAAGGGTTTGCAGTAGCGGCGAGTCCAGTTTCTTGCGCTTTGCCATAGGCATCCACTATCCCCTGTTGCGTTCCATTTACTGCCCGAATTCCTCCAAATCGGAAGCCAGATCGCGTACTTCGTAGGATTGTAGCGGGCCCGCGCTGGCATGGCGGATGTGGAAGACCACGACCATCGGACCATCCGGTGTCTCCTCGCGAATCACGTACAAAATGCGATGCGCCGCCTGGGAACCGGGACGGCAATACGGCAGGGAGCGCACTTCATGGCCGAGAAGCGCCGCCTCCATTGCCAACGGTCGCAGGGGACCGGTCGCCAGATGGCTGAGCGCCTCGTAAAGACCGTCTTCCCACTCGGATGCAACTTTCTGTCCTGAAAAGGTAAGCAGGCGATCATGGTGATACTCCACGTCGGCACGGGCGCGGTTGGTCAGCCGAACCGCATAGACAGTGGGCGTATCCTCATTTGCCATTCGTTTCGCGTTCCTGGTACTGCACTGCCCGCTTTGCCCGACGTTCGGCAATGAAGTCCTCCAGGGATGTCATCCGGCCCGCTTCCATATCCGCAATCCCTTCCGCAATAGCGTGACAGGAGTCCTCGAATTCTGCCTGATCTGCTTCCAGCGAGGCTTGCATTAGGAAAGCAGCGTACTCGTCGGGCGAAAGTCCCCTTTGTGCGGCGGCTTTCGCGACACGCTCGGTAATCTCTGGTGATAGGGTTATGGTGGTCATAATTCTTACTCACTTGAGGGAAGCGCAAGATCATCAGGCTGGCAAGCACCGCGCGTCGCATCCCCGCACTCTGAACTGCATTGTACACTCGTTGACTGGGGGATTCAAACTATGTCTATCCTGTCGCTGTTACATTAATCCGCGTTCTTTAAGAGAAATAAACCGGTTATCCCCCAGAACGATATGGTCGAGGACATCAATACCCAGCACTTCCCCCGCTTCGACCAGGCGACGGGTGACAGAGACATCTTCGGGGGAAGGCGTTGGGTCGCCGGACGGGTG
>JBBQGJ010000893.1:0-1884 GCA_038322925.1 Mycobacteriales bacterium | reverse complement strand
ACAATGTTTATGCTTTCAGCTTGTGCCATGTCGATCGGCATTATCTACACACCAGCCAATAATTGGGTCAAAGGCTATCTGGGGATGGGACTCCTGTTTTCTGTCGGTTCCACATTTAGCCTTTCTAAAACAATCCGTGATGTCCATGAATCGAATCGACTTTGGTCTAGAGTCGATGAAGCAAAGCTAGAACGGATTTTGGCAGAACATGACCCGGTCAAACAATATAAGGGGTTGAGTTAAACTCAACCCTTGAAAGGACGGAAACATCGCGTTGGTAATATGGCATTCCCGTCTTTTGGACTAAAACCCGTCGCTAAGGCTGAAAGCTACTTGGAACCTGCTTTCCAGACTCATCGTGGCGGCTGACGACAGCTTCACTACTTTTATCCCTATCTGCTGACTGCCCCTGTGGTAATTCTTCCTCTTTACTTTTATTTATTCGCATTAAAAAGCCCTAGCGATGGAACCAGGGCGTGATGATATGGGTGATGTACGAACCGCTTAAAGGATTCCTATCAGTCAAGATGTCCTAGCCCTTCTTGAAGGAGAAGACGAGGTAGCTGTTCGCGACCTTTCCAGACATTACAGTGCCATTGGCATTCAGCGTCCCTGTTAGCACAGACACTTTCTTCCCCCCCACCCAACCCCTTTAGATTGACCGTCATTGTGGTGCCTTGCTTGCTGGGGTAAAAGTAGCGAAGCTGCCGCCAGCCGCCACACCGGTGCTGCCATGCTTTCGTAGCATGGCTTTCGCGGCATAGTTTTAGTTTTTGACCCCTCTCCAAGGGCGATCGCTTATTTCCGAAGGTTATATCGGTTATGGCAATGTGAAAGAAGCGGGAGAGATCCGTCGGTTAACTGCTGAATGGAGCAGAAGTTCCACGACAGGACAAGCATTACAGCCTTTGGTGCTAACGACGGAATCAGCGTTTGAGGAGTGTGACAGTTGAGAAATTCAGTCCAAATTCAGTCCTAACGGAAGGCTTGGTTCAAAATTAAAACAGTTTAGACTCTTTAATCAAAACTAATCGCTGAAAGTTGCTTGGAATCTGCTTTTCAGCCTCACCGTGGCGGCTGGCGGCAGCTTCGCTACTTTTACCCCTCGCTGGAGCGGACGCGTGAGATATAAAGTGCCAAGCTCATACCTCGGCGCGCGCCGCTCAGCTCAACCGATGGGCAGTTTGTAGAGTGTGTCTTGGCTTGTGTCTAGCTGTGTCTGTGAGGCGTGTCTAGTGTGTCCGTGTCTGTGTCTAACGGCTGTGTCCCTTATGTGTCCGTAGACACGGGCTAGACATACCCTATTTTGAGAGACACGACACAGCAGACACAAGAGACACAGCGAGGGCAGTTAATGTTATGAGAAACGGCTCAGGAAGTTCTAAAACTCTCTCCGTCCCATTGACCACGCTCTGAGATTGCGAGTATCTGGAATGCCTTATTAAGCAGTGCCTCATCATACTTCCGAAACTTCTTGTTAGCACGTTTGAGAGAGCTTGCATTCCACAGCGTTACATCACTTCGAGATTGAACATACTCAATCAGTTCTGACGAAACGCTGATCGGGTTGGCAGTTTTTTCGAGTGCGATTTCTTCATCCTCATGTGAGGGCGTGGCGGCTTCAGAATTAAACAGTCGGTTCAGTTGATCGACGCTTGACTCTAGAGGTTTAGGAGTGTTCGGAGTCGATGCGGTTGGGGTAGCTTCGATCGTCCGATTATCTCTATCGAAGCCTGAATGATTTTCAAGTTTGGGCATTGGGAGCCAGCGCGAAAGCTTGCCATCGTAGAAGGCACGATCGACGGGTGAGGCTTCCATAATCGCTCTCAACTCATCCATGCCCCCATTGGGCGGTGGAATCAATCGAGTAGAAGTTAATGCCTC
>JBBQGJ010000892.1:0-1899 GCA_038322925.1 Mycobacteriales bacterium | reverse complement strand
GCTCCAGTCGCATCACGTCGACGGGGCCGTGAGCGTGCACGTGCTGCGTGGCCGACTGCGGCTGACGACGGCCGCCCGCGATGTGGATCTCGGCCCGGGAGAGCTGGTCGCGCTCGACGCGGGCGTCGTCCATGCGGCCAGCGCACTGAGCGATTGCGTCATCCTCGTCACCATGGCGATAACGTGAGCGCGGCGTGCTCGGTCGCCTCTGGTCGCAGAGTGCCGCGGATCTGGGCTCCCAGGCTCCGCCTAGCGAGGTGCGGTGCGCGATGGTAGAAGCTATGCCTTCGCAAGTCGAGGCGGGCGCGGCGGGCGCGCCCGGCGAGGAAGTTGTCTTGAAGCCGGGCTTCGTGAACAGCGGGTCCGGATACCGGGCTGTAGTCACGTCCGGCGAGCGCGTCGTGTGGTCGTGCCGACACGTACACTTCACGGACCACTCAGCCCGTGCTGACGCCGAGCGACATCTGAAGCAGCTCGATGACGCGCGCGCCGCAGCGCTCGTGCGATGACGGCTGGCGCGCGAACAGAGGGAGATCTCGCATGAAGGAACCGCAGACGAGGATCGAGCGCGATTCGATGGGCACGATTGCCGTGCCCGTCGACGTCTATTACGGTGCGTCGACGGCGCGTGCGATCGCCAACTTCCCCATCAGTGACCTGCGCCTGCCGCGGGCGTTCATCCGTGCTATGGGCCTCGTCAAGCTGGCGTCGGCACGCGTGAATGTCGAGTTCGGGCTGCTTGATGCCCGTGTCGGCGAAGCGATCGCGCGTGCCGCGCAAGAGGTCGCCGATGGCGCGTTCGATGCTGAGTTCGTTGTTGATGTGTTTCAGACGGGCTCCGGCACTTCGACCAACATGAACGCCAACGAAGTCATCGCCAACCGGGCGGCAGAACTCCTCGGCGATCCACGGGGCTCGCGTCTCGTCCACCCCAACGACCACGTCAACATGGGCCAGTCCTCCAATGATGTGATCCCAACGGCGATGCATGTTGCGGGCCTGCTGCTGATTGAGGAGCGTCTGACCTTCGCCCTAGAACATCTGCGCGACGCGCTGGAGGCAAAGGCCGGGGAATTTTGGGACATCATCAAGACGGGCCGGACCCACCTGCAGGATGCAACGCCCATCCGGCTCGGCCAGGAGTTTCGCGGTTATGCCGGACAGGTCGAACGTGCTCTCGACCGCCTCGGCCACGCACGCGAGGAGCTGTCGCAGGTTGCGCTCGGCGGCACAGCGGTTGGGACTGGCATCAACGCGCACCCGGCGTTCGCCGGACGCGTGACGGCGCTCTTGAGTGAGATGACTGGCCTCAAGATCGCAAAAACTACGAACCACTTTCAGGCCCAGAGCACCATCGATGCGGTGATGGAGGCGAGCGGGGTTCTGCGCACGATCGCCATCAGTCTCGCGAAGATCGCCAACGACATCCGCTGGATGGCCTCCGGGCCGCGTGCAGGCCTCGGGGAGCTGGCGCTCTCCGAAGTCCAGCCAGGCAGTTCAATCATGCCCGGCAAAGTCAACCCTGTGATCCCGGAGTCGTTGATCCAGGTGTCGGCGCACGTCATCGGCAACGACGCGGCGATTGCCATTGCCGCGCAGGGCGGCTACTTCGAACTGAACACGATGATGCCGGTGGCCGCGTACAATTTCCTTCAGTCGATCTCACTGCTCGCAGCCGGAGCTGAGAGCTTCTCACGCCGGTGCATCGAGGGGCTGACGGCCACCGGACGAGGTCCTGCGATGGTGGAGCGAGGGCTCGCGACTGTCACCGCGCTGGTGCCGATCATCGGGTACGACGCTGCCGCAAAAATCGCGCAGGAAGCGGCCAGCACAGGGAGCACCGTCCGCGAGACGGCCGCGCGCCGGCTCAGCCTGTCCACAGACGAACTGGATCACATC
>JBBQGJ010000891.1:0-1942 GCA_038322925.1 Mycobacteriales bacterium | reverse complement strand
CAAGAGTGTTAGGAGGCCGACCAGAAAGGCCCCGACATTGGCATTCGGGTCAAAGGCTTGTTGCGCGCTCTGGCGAAATTGGGGGATCAGCGTGCCTTGCAGCGCACCCCACAAGCCGGCACTGATGCCGACTGCCAGCAGCAGCCCCAGCACCAATCGTCCCCCGCCATGCAGACCGCGCCGCCACCAGGGCAGGGCGCGGCGCGTGGGCCGCCAGGTGCGATCCAACCCGGCGACGAGCAGGAGGATCCCCAAGACGGCGGGCGTCCAGCGCAGGGGGTCGCCGGTGGGGTCGGCCAAGAGCGGGGTGATCAGCCGGGGGCGCAATACATGTTGGATGGCGAGCAGGCCGACATAGCCCAGGGTGGCCCCGACGAGCAGATGGCGGCCCAGCCGCGCCAGGGCATGATCGCCCAACAGGCTGCTGAAGATCAACAGGGTAGTGATCAGCCCACCCCAAAAGGCTGCCGACGCCAGCAGCGGGTTTGTCGTATAGTCCATACGCTATGCGCCATTCTCACGGCCCAGCAGCGCGGCCAAGTTGCCCAGAGCAATGGCCGCCAACAGCGCCAGATGTCCCCAATTTTGCAAGACGATCTGGCGCAAGAGCGCAGGTCTTGCATCGGGTGGGGCAAAGGGGTCGAGCAAACGTTGATAGGTGGCGGCCCCGTCAAAGCCGCTGACCAGCCCGCGCAATTGGTTGCTGTCCAAATAGGGGCGCAGGATCGGGTCGGCGGCCGCGCCGGTGACCGCGACCACCGGCGTGCGTTCCAACGGCTGCACTTGTTCCAGCCAATGTTGCACATCGTCGGCTTGCGCGGCCACTGCCACGACCAGCGCGGGCGCATCGGTCACACGTGCGCGTTGGTCTGCGCCTGCGCTCAGTGGGTTTTCGAGCAGCGCCTGGGCCGGGGCGCGCGCCACCAGGGGCAAGACGCTTGCGCCCCCCGGCAAATAGGTAAAGGTGATCGGTTGGCCCAGGTCGGCAGCCAGCGCCAGATTGCCTGTGCCCTGTTCGGCGCGCAACTGGGCGATCAACCGCTGCGCACTGGCGACGCCGCCGGGAACAAGGCTCACCACAGCCAGCCGCGCACGTCGCTGCAAAAGATGGCGCAATACAGGCTGCGTCACCAGGTCGAGTTCGCCCGCGGTGGCGGGATCATAGGCCCAATAGACCACGACAAAGGCATTGGGGTTGATGCCCTCGATGGTGAGATAGGCGGCTTCGACGCCCGGCCAGCGAAAGGGTTCGCCTTGGGGGCCGGCCAGCCCCAACAGCGCGGGCAGCCCTATCGCCAGCCCGATCAGCGCAAAGATCCAGGGGATGCGCAGGGTGCGGGCGCGGCGCGCAGGTAGGTGTACTTGATAGTTGACGAGGGTGGGCGGTTCGGCCATCAACCCGCGGATCATGCGCAATTCTGCCGCGTCCGGCGTCTCGACGTGCGCTGCCTGGTGACCGGCGCGCACGGGCGCATCGTCGGCGATGTTGGTGGCGATGCGGATGGGCGAGAGCAGACCTTGAATGCCGGTGACAAGCCGCGTCTCGACGGTCGCCCCATCGTCGTCCACGCGCGCGCGCTCGTCTTGTGGCTCGGTGATCGTGCCGTCGCCATCTACATCGCCTGCATTGTCCCTTCCCGTTTCATCGTCGTCAGCGTTAAATTCGAGCCGCAGCCAGGGCTGATCGACAAAATCGGGCGAGGGCAAGGCGCGCGTGTGCGGCGCATCGTCATTCTCTGCGGGCGCAGGTCGCGCCGGTGCAGGGTCTGGTCTGGACGGCGGGGTGTGGGATGGTTTAGACGGTGGTGTGGACGGTGGCGCGGGGTCGCGCGGCGCATCAGCTTCGGGCTGGGCTGTGGTAGTGGGCGGCGGCGAACCGGGGTCGCGCAGATCGGTGCCGCAGCCGTTACAGAAGTTGGAGCCGGCCCGGTTGGCCGTGCCA
>JBBQGJ010000890.1:0-2001 GCA_038322925.1 Mycobacteriales bacterium | reverse complement strand
TGCGCGATGCCGACAGAGCCACCATGTCTGGTGACGCGGTTGGGATGCTGCGAAGCCTAGCAACGCTGCGCGGCATCAAGAGCTGAATTTGTGATGCCTAACGTTGCCAATAACCGGATACCAACGGCTGCACCGACCTGACCGGAGCACGCCACGGCCGCCCGCCGTTGGTATTCCGGTTGATTGGCTTGTTAGGTGGCTTGGTGACGAAGCGAGAAGGACACTGTGAACAAGGTATTTTTTGGCGACTGCCGCGACAGCATGCGCGACCTGATACAGCAGGGCGTGAAGGCGCGCATGTGCGTGACCTCGCCGCCGTATTGGGGCGGGCTGCGCGATTACGGCCGAGCTGGGCAGCTTGGCCTTGAACGCGACCCTGCCGACTACGTGGCGACGCTAGTTCAAGTGTTCGGCCTTGTGCGTGAGCTGCTGACAGAAGACGGCACACTTTGGCTGAACGTGGGCGATGTGTTCGCAGCGAGCGGCAAAGGCGGCAGCGGAAAACAGGGCGACCGCGCCGCATGGGCGACCGTAAAGGACCGCAAGGGTTTTAGGATGCCGCCCGCAGGCTACAAGATGAAAGACCTCACGCTGGTTCCGTTTGCGCTGGCCGACGCACTGCGCCGTGATGGCTGGTACTTGCGGCAGACGATCATCTGGCGCAAGCCTGCGGCGGTTGAGCCGATGCGGCTGGACAGGCCAGCCACCAGCCACGAGTACCTGTACCTGCTGGCGCGTGCCGAGCATTACCACACGCGCAACCCAGGTGCGAAGTGGTGGGGTCATTCTGTGTGGGACGTGGCAAGCGACGGCGACGGGTCGCACCCTGCCGCCATGCCGACCGAGCTGGCGCAGCGGTGCATTTTGTGCGGCAGCGAGCCAGGCGACTTGGTGCTGGACCCGTTTATGGGCAGCGGCACCAGCGGACGCGCAGCCGTCAGTTTGGGCCGCAACTGGATCGGGTGTGAGTTGAATGACGACTACGCGCAGATGCAACGAGAGCGAACTGCTCAGGCGGCGCTTGCCATCTAACGTGGAGTAGGCGTCATCTTGACGCCTATCCTGTGAAAACGGTCGAGCAACAGGGTCATGGGTCTTCTAGCCCGGTCCGTCCCCGTCTGCCACGCTCGCGTGTCGGCGGGCGAGCGCCATGACCAGGGCGCGAAGGGTTGCCAGGGCGGTTTGCGCATCGTTTGCAAGCCGGCCGCATGGCACACCGAATAGCGGATCAGTTTCGAGCGTCCAGCCATCCGAGATAATCGACAGCAGGCGCGCCACGTCCTGGTTGTGCTGGATTTCCAGCAGCCGTGCGCGGCGCGTGCGGGGAGGTACTTCGATCCAGAGGGCGCGACCCCAGTAGGTCACGGTCGTTGCGTCCTGCAAGCCGTCGGCGGTGTGCAGCCTGAGCCATGCGGCGACGACGCGCAGCACATCGGCGCCGGCAACGGTCAGCATGATCCCTGCATCGGAGCGTGCGCACAGCCACGAATCAACCGTCAACAGCGGGCATTCCTGCCCGTCATCGGGCAGGGGACACCACACGACGGCAGATAGTGACATCACCGGCGATCGTCGGCGGCAAGCCAGCCAAGCGCATCGAGCGCGGCGAGGTACGGGCGCCCGAGCTTGTGAACTGGCTCGAAGCCATCCAGCGCTTCAACAAGGGCGCGCAACGTCGCGCGCAGGTTGGCATTGTCGGCGCTAATTCGGCGTTGCTGGCGGGTGAGGTCTGCGAGCGCTGCCCGCAGTGCGCCGACATCGCGGCCGGCTTGGTCGCTACGAATCGCAGCGACAAGGTCAACCAACGGGGCGGCCGCAGCCTGGGCGGGTTCGCGGGGCCATGAGTTCATGTCTTCGAGATGGGTCATGTTTGCGGGTCCTAAGTGGTGTTGCGTGGGTCTAGTGTTGCGGCTCGATACTGCGGCCGATGAAGGCCGCAGGGGCAAGGCGCATCAGGCTTCGAGGTTTGCGCGCTGCTTCCATTGCAATATCAGCGCAGTG
>JBBQGJ010000889.1:0-2072 GCA_038322925.1 Mycobacteriales bacterium | reverse complement strand
AGTACGGTACGGCAATCGTGAGCAATTGCAGCACGATGGACGCCGAGATGTACGGCATAATGCCTAACCCAAAGATGGAGGCATTACTAAAAGCACCGCCGAGCAGCGTGTCCAGAATACCAAGCACACCCGACGCGCCCTCCTTTTTGAGGAGCAGCGGATTGACGCCCGGCAGTACCACGTACGAACCAATCCGGAAGATGGCGATATAAAACAGCGTATTGAGAATCCGCGTCCGCAGATCCTCAATCGCAAAAATGTCTTTGATCGTGTTGATCAGCTTATTCATCGGGCGGCTTTGTAGGCTGGCGGAACGTCAGCGGGAAGCTACGGATTGGCTCTGTAGCTTCCCTTCTCAATGGCTAAGGACGGAGGTTTAAGCAGCAGCCTCGGCTTTCGCGCCGAGGGTAATTGCTTTTCCGCCGGCGGCTTCGATTGCGGCCAGCGCCGTTTTCGAAAACTTGTGGGCGTGTACCTCGAGAGCTACCGTAAGGACACCCGTACCAAGGATTTTGATGCGCTCGTTTTTGGTGGCGAGGCGCTCGCTTACCATATACGCGTGGTCGAGGACTTTCGTGCCTTTGTCAGCGTGTTCTTGCAGCAGACCAAGGTTAATCGGCTGATACTCTACGCGATTCAACGGGTTAAACCCGAACTTAGGTACCCGACGTTGGAGCGGCATCTGGCCGCCTTCAAAGTGGGCTTTGCTTTTGTAGCCTGAACGCGATTGCGCGCCCTTGTGGCCACGGGTAGCGGTGCCGCCGCCGCCCGAGCCGGTACCCCGGCCAAGGCGCTTCGAGTTGCGCACCGAACCGGCCTGGGGCCGGAGGTTACTCAGATTCATCTTCTCGTGCGGGGGGCTATTCGGTGACAATCACCAAGTGGTTGATCGCGCGGATCATCCCTGCAATTTGCGGGGTGTTCTCGACCGTGACCGAATGATTGATACGCTTGAGACCAAGTGCGGCCATTGTGCGCTTTTGACGCTCGGGCCGGTCGATGGTGCTCTTGATTTGTTTGATCGTGACGTGCGCCATAACTGTTTCTTGTTTCTTATTTTTCGTTACCGCCCAAATAAGATTGGCAACTAAAAATGGAAACTATTGAGGCTTAGCCGTTAAAAACTTGATGGAGGCTGATGCCTCGCTGCTTAGCTACCACCATCGGGTCGCGCATACTTAGCAGAGCAGAAAGCGTCGCTTTTACCACGTTGTGCGGGTTCGACGAGCCTTTCGACTTGGCGAGTACATCGCGGATGCCTGCGCTCTCGAAAACCGCGCGCATTGCGCCGCCTGCGATCACGCCCGTACCGGCAGCGGCTGGTTGAATCAGCACAAAACCACCCGAATACTTGCCTTCCATTGCGTGCGGTACGGTATGCTTGTAAAGCGGAATCTTTACCAGATTCTTCTTTGCATCATCGATACCTTTCGCAATCGCGTCGGTCACTTCGTTCGCTTTACCGAGGCCGTAGCCAACAGTACCATTACCGTCGCCGACGACCACTACGGCCGAGAAGCTGAACCGGCGGCCACCTTTTGTGGCCGTAGCGACACGGTTGATCGCTACTACTTTTTCCTTCAGATCGGTTTCGGAGTTCTTGACCGTCGTCTGGTTGTTATCTCTTCTGTCGCGGAGCATTGCTATGCAGTCGTTAGAATTTGAGGCCGCCTTCGCGGGCACCTTCGGCCAGCTGCTTCACGCGCCCGTGGTAGAGGTAGCCCGAACGATCGAACACTACTTCCGTGATTCCTTTTTCCAGCGCCTTCGCGGCGATGGCTTTGCCAACCATCACCGACTGCTCGGCTTTGGTGGCTTTTTCGGCTTCTTTCAACGAGCAAGCAGCAACCAGTGTGGTGCCAGTGGCGTCGTCGATAATCTGAGCATAAATGCTCTTATTGCTGCGGAACACCGATAAACGGGGGCGCGCCGACGTCCCGGAGATTTTGCTCCGGATGTGCCATTTAATGCGCTGCCACCGCTCGGCTTGGGTCTTAACTGCCATTGCAGAGAGTGGACTTTATTATTTGGAAGCCGTTTTACCGGCCTTACGACGGACAATTTCACCAACG
>JBBQGJ010000888.1:0-1967 GCA_038322925.1 Mycobacteriales bacterium | reverse complement strand
CAGCAGCAGTGGCAGGGCGATGACATTGGCGAAGTTGAGCCGCAAACCCAGCACCACGCAGGTCGCCAGGGTCAGAAGAAAAGTCAGCACCAGCGGCGCCAGGGTCATCAGCACGTCGTGGAAGCTGCGCAGCACCAGCGCCAGCAGGATGGTGATGACGACCAGGGACAGAATACCGGCTGCGGTGAAGGCGCCGACAATGGTCTTGCCGGATTCCCGGATCGAGATGGGGGCTCCGGTGGCCTGCGGCGCGATGCGCAGGACCTGATCGGAGAAAGCCGACAGCGCGGCGGGCTCGTTGCTGGTGTCCTTGGGCGAAACCTGGATGCGCGCGGTGCCGTCCCTGGCCACCCAGTCCGTACGGATGTCGGCGGGGATGGTGTCGACGGTGAAGGGCGCGGCTTTCAGGGAGTCGGCAACCTGGGTCAGCATGGTCTTCAGGCCGGGCACGAAGGCGTCCTCGGCGTGGCTGCGGGCGGATGGACCCGCCTTCACCATCCGCTCCAGGCTGGCGGCCAGGCGGCGGGCATTGGTGGCCGGTCCGTCCGGGGTGGTACCCGCGGCGGCCCGCAGCTTTTGCGCGGTGTCCCGGAAAGCCGCAACCACCTGCGCATCGCTGGGCGGCGGGGCGACTTCAAAAGGATTGATGGTGGCGTCGAGCAATGAATTGGCGTCGGCGATCAGCGCCACTTTTTCCGCCTGCCTGTCCGGCACAAAGCTGGACAAAGTAATGGCCTGCGCCACCAGCGATCCCTGCGCGATACGGTCGCGCAACTCATCGGCCACCACCAGCGAGAAGGCGGGCACGTCGATCTGGTTGGGCGAAGTCTGCGGATTTTTCATCAGGTCCAGCAGGGTGGAAACCGATTCCACCTTGGGACTGCGCAGGTTCAGCGGATTGGAATCGAACTGGACAAGGGCCGTCAGCCCCAGCGAAACCACGCCGGCCACGCCCGCGATCTGAATCACCCGCTTGCGGTGACGGGTCATGAAGTCGTCCAGCGGCGCCAGCGACCGAAAGCCGACATCCTCCTCCTCGCCGGGCGGATTGAGCAGCATCAGCAGCGCCGGCAGCATGGTGATCGACAGCAGGAAAGCCACGATCATGCCGATGCCCGCCACCTTCCCCAGTTCGGCGACGCCGGTATAGGTGGTGGGCAGGAACGAGAAGAAGCCGGCGGCGGTGGCGGCGGCGGCCAGCGCCAGCGGAATGCCGACGCCGTAGCCGGTTGCGATCAAGGCCGGCGCCAATTCGCCATCGTGATGGCGTTCATGGCGGTAGCGCACCGCGAACTGGATGCCGAAATCCACCCCCAGCCCCACGAACAAGGCGATGAAGGCGATGGAGATGATGTTGAAAACCCCCACCCACGCCAGGCCCAGGCCCATGGTGATGGCCAGGCCGACAAAAAGCGTGACTAGGATGGCGAAGATGATCTTGAAGGAGCGCAGCGCCAGCCACAGGGTCAGCAGCACACCGCCCATCATCGCCCCCACCATCAGTCCCACCCGGTCGATAATGGTGGCGAATTCCTCATCCACCAGCGGCACCGATCCGGTCAGGCGCACGGTGACGCCATGTTCCGGCGTCAGGTTCAGCGCGCGGGCGGCGGCGCGGATGCCGTTGCTGGCTTGCGCGCCCGGCTCCAGGGCATTGAAATCCAGCTTCGGCTTTATTTCGATGAAGCGGCGCACTTCCTCGGGCCGGGGCGGCGCGCCGGTGATCAGCGAACGCCAGGACATGAAGTCGGTCTCGCCTTGCGCCGCCGCGCCGAACACCTCGGCGAAACGCGCCATCGGCCGGTCGATATCGGCCAGGCTGGCCTGGCCCGCCTCCACGCCCAGCAGCACAGTGTTGAGGTTGGTCATGATCCCGCGCAGCGACGGATCGCTTGCGAGCCCGCCCAGGAAGGGCTGCGCCATGATCAATTGCTGGGTGGTGTTGCGAACCTCGTCCAGCGACAGGA
>JBBQGJ010000887.1:0-1808 GCA_038322925.1 Mycobacteriales bacterium | reverse complement strand
TCACCGACGAGATGCTGACCGAGTTCGCGGCCGTCGGATCGCCCGCTGAGGTCGGCGCCACGTTGCGCGAACGCTTCGACGGACTCGCGACCCGCATGTCGTTCTACGCGCCCTACCCGGTCGACCCGGATGCGTGGCCCGAAGTACTGGCAGCCGTTCGGGGCTAGGTTCCGGCCAGGGCGGCCTGAGCGCGGGACACCACTTCGTCGACCGACGCCGCAACGTCAATCGCCACACCGGACTCGTCAGGCTGCAGCGGCTCGAGCGTCGCCAACTGAGAGGGAAGCAGCGACGCCGGCATGAAGTGGCCGTGCCTTCCGGCAATGTGCTTTTCGATTGTGTCTTCGCTCCCCGTGAGGTGCACGAAGTACGCCCCCGCCCCGCGTTCGCGAATCGCATCGCGGTAGCTGCGCTTCAGTGCGGAGCAAGCCACCACGAGCCCGCTCCCGTCCGCGCCAGCCCGCGCCAGTTCGTCGCCGACGGCCGCGAGCCACGGCCACCGGTCCTCGTCATCGAGCGGGGTTCCGGCTTTCATCTTCGCGACGTTGGCTGCCGGATGCAGGTCGTCCGCATCCACGAACGGCACCCCCAGCCGCTTGGCCAGAGCAATCCCGACCGTCGTCTTGCCGACACCGGACACACCCATCACCACACACAGCACCGGATCGGTCGGCATAGAGATCACGGCTCCGGGGTGAGGGCAGCGCGTTCGGCCCGCGCGGCCCGCCAGACAGCACGGGCCGCGTCGGCGTTCAGCAAGCCGATCGCGACTCCGACCACGATGTCGAGCCAGCCGCTGTGCACCCAGATGGTCGCGAGCGCGGCAAGGATGATCGCGATATTCGCCAGGGCGTCGTTGCGCGCCGACAACCACGCCGCGCGTGCAAGGCTGCCGGCATGGTTGCGGTGACGCACGAGCAGCAGCGCGCACGTGAGGTTCACGATGAGCGCGCCGACGGCGGCCAGCGATAGGGGTACGAGCGCGGGTGTGACCGGATCGAGGATCTTCACCACCGCGGTCCAGATGGTCGCCAGCGCGGGCACCAGGATCACGAAGGCGAGCACACTTCCCACCGTCGACCGTCGACGGGCAGACCATGCGAACGCGATGAAGATCAGGATGTTGATGCTGGCATCTTCGAGAAAGTCGACGCTGTCAGCGAAGAGCGACACCGACCCGATCGCCCGCGCGACGGCGAACTCGACACCGAAGTAGGCCAGGTTGAGGATCGCGACGATGAGCACGACCCTGCGGAAGCCGCCACCTGCCGGGTTCATCACGCGCCCCAGCGTAGTCAGAGCGTTCGCGGCGCCTTCGCAAGATTGGCCACAAGCTCGTCGCGGTTCTGGCGGACCACATACGCTGGCCGGTCGCGCTCGAAGCGCCACGACTCACTGAGCGGCGAAGAGTCCACGCCGTCGAACCCCAGTTGATCAAGCAACGCGATCACGAACGCCGCCGCGTCGGGGGTGTCGCTTGACACCGGCAGGGCGCGGCGGTCAGGGGTACCCGTCGCTGATCCGGTCGCCGGGATGTCGCCGGACCCGATGTTGTTGAACGCCTTCACCACCTTCGACGTCGGCAGGTGCTGCTGCAGCAGACCCGAGACCGTCGCCTCGCCACGGTCCAGTGCGTCGACGTGGCCGTCGCGCTCGAAGTAGTAGTTGTTCGTGTCAATCACGATCTTGCCTGCCAGCGGCTCGACCGGGATGTGAGCGTAGGCACCGAACGGCACCGTCACGACGACGACATCGCCCGCTGCCCCAGCCTCGGCGGCGGTCGCCGCGCGCGCCTTCGGTCCGAGCTC
>JBBQGJ010000886.1:0-2911 GCA_038322925.1 Mycobacteriales bacterium | reverse complement strand
ATGAGCCTGAATTTGTGCCTGTTTGTCAGCATCCATTAGCAGCATTCCTCGGATTATAACTTGATGACTCTCCACATCCTAGAACCCTACTCAAGGGAACTCCTGAGTATTTCTGCTCATTGCATAACTGGGATGCACCCGTAACCCAACAGCGCTAGCCCTTCAAGATCTCAATGGCGATGGCAAGCTCGACTTGGTGAGCACGAACACGGCTACCAACACCGTTTCAGTGCTATTTGGAACCGGGACAGGCCGCTTTACAAACGGGGGCACCTACAGCGTGGGCAGCAGTCCAAAGGCGCTGGCGATCGGGGATCTCAATGGCGATGGCAAACTCGATATTGCCACCGCCAATACAGGCAGTAATTCGGTTTCAGTGCTAACCAACAACGGCGCTGGCGCGTTTACTTTGTCTGCGACCTATGGGTTGACGGCTAGCCCGACCGCGATCGCCATCGGCGATGTCAATGGTGATGGTCTCCGTGATTTAGTAGTCGGCACCAACAGCATCACTGATAATCTGCTGGTCTTTCAAGGTCAAGCCGGGGCTTTGCCTCTCGCAACGGCTCAAAACTATACGGTTGGCGATCGGTCTGTCACGGCTCTGGCAATCGCGGATATGGACGGGGATGGCAAGCTAGACACAGTGACCACTAACTCGTATGGAACCACCTATGTGCAACTGGGTGGAACGGCAACGCTTCTAGCCAAGCAGAGGTATCAATTTAATAGCGCTGCAAACGCTGGAACCCTCGCACTCGCCGATCTCGATCTCGATGGCGCGATCGACATCCTGACCGTCGAACAAACGAATACAGCCACGAATGCGATCGTGCGCTTGAATGACCGCCTAAGAATCGCCTTGCCCAACGCCCAAGGCAAGCGAGTTACCGAGTACGACTCTCGGTTTGACCCCTCCACCGGACAGTTCATCGGCACCTACACCAATCGCTTCAATCAAGTCACTCGCGAAATCAATGAACTCGGTCGTCAAACCATTTACCAACTCGATAATGCCACGGGCAACGTGCTCCGCATGATTCAAGTGGTGGGGGCGATCGACTCAGCCACCCAACTCACCGATCGCACCGGGGATGATTTAGTCACCAACTATACCTACACTACTAACGGACGAGTCATCGACCGGCGTGATCCGCTGGGTCGTGTGACGCACTATGACTACACTGTAGATGCCCAGAATGTGGGCGGAAACCTGCGACGCGTCACCTCGGTCTACGGCACCCCAGATGCCGTTACAGAAGAATATGAGTATGATGCCACAGGAAATAGAACCGCCTCGATCGATGAGTATGGCAATCGCACCTCCTATACTTACAAGGCAGGCACCAATCTACTAGCCTCAATGACCGCACCCGACCCCGATGGTATAGGTACACTATCAGCTCCCGTAACATCCTATCTGTATGACGAAAATGGCAATCAGATTCAAGTGACGGGTCCCGATCCCGATGGTACAGGTCCCCGCACGGCAGCCGTTTCAACCAGCCTATACGATAATCTCAATCGACTCATCCAAACGACGGCACCCGATCCCGACGGAGCGGGTTCCCTGTCGGCGGCGGTCACAACCTATGAATACGATCGTAATGGCAATCAAACCAGAACCGTCGATGCCTTGGGTCGCCGCACCGAGTCGGTCTACGATTCGCGAAATCGCTTAATGGCATCGGTTCGCAAGGATGCACTGGGTACTCTCCTCACTCAATCCGGCAGCCTCTACGATGTGACCAACAATGCTACAGGGGTGATCGATGCCAACGGCAATCGCACCAACACGGTTTACGATAAGCGAGGACGACGCATTCGTGAAATTGATGCCCTGGGCAACATCACTCGCTTTGTCTACGATGCTGCTAATCAGTTAGCTGCACAGGTAGACGCGAAGGGTAATATGACTCGCTATGTCTACGATGAGCTAGGTCGCCAAATCAAAGTCGTCGATGCGAATGGGAATGCCACGCAGACGGTGTATGACCAGAATGGGAATGTCATCGCTCGCATTGATGCCAATGGCAGTCGCACGGAATCTCGCTACGATAACCGCGATCGACTTGTGCGGACTTACGATGCCAACAACACCTTGCCCTCCGTTCTCGAAGCCAACCGCAAGTTTACCGAAACGCGCTACGACTCGGTGACCCTCAACGGCAATAAGTACGCCCGAACCCAAATTATTGATCCGACCTTGAACGCGACAACCTATGTCTACGATGGGCTAGGTCGCCTTTCCACCGATATCAACCAACTGGGCAAAACGCGCACCTATAAATACGATGCGATGGGCAACCAGGTTGAGATGAGCGATCGCAACGGGCTGACCCGATCCTTTGAATACGATACTCTCGGTCGCCAAACAAAAGAAAATTGGCTCAGTGCTGGAACCATTACCCGATCGCTGATCTCCCAATACGATGTCCTCGATCGCTTGATTGATGTCACGGATAACTCGGTATTAGGGGGAGTCACAATAAAGCTGTCGGAGTACGGTTACACCTACGATGACCTCGATCGGGTAAAGGCGATCGATAACCTTGGAGTCGGGGGCGTTGCAAGGGTGCTCCTCACCTATGGCTATGATGCTGAGGGCAATATCAAGTCAGTGATAGATACGATCAATGGCACGCTAGCTGGCACCACTGCCTATGACTACGATGCGCTGAATCGTGCCACCCAAATTACCCAGTCAGGAACAGGCATTACCAACAAGCGGGTCAAGTTGTCTTACAACGCTGTGGGGCAGATGGAAACCTTGCAACGTCTGACGGGAAACACCTTTAACCAGACGGTGGCAACGACGGCCTATGCTCATACTGACCCGCTGAATCGCCTCACTCAAATCCAGCACACCAACCTTACAGGAGGAACACTTTCTAGCTACGCTTTTAACTAT
>JBBQGJ010000885.1:0-2953 GCA_038322925.1 Mycobacteriales bacterium | reverse complement strand
CACCACGGCGACGTCTTCTACCTCAAGGGACCCTCGTGGCGCGTCAAAGGACGCTCATCAGACGACACCAGCGGTTCGACGACCGACGCGGCGCCGGTCTGACTGGCTCACTTTTATCGTGCTGCCTGGCCTACTTGTTTTGTATCTGCTCACGTAGGCACGCCAGCGGCGTGAAGCGGTGAGGTGCCGGCGACGGAGCGGAGGGCGTCAAAGAGGTTCTCGCCACGCTTGCGGGCCGTGGTCAGCAGCGAGGTGAAGATGGCCGAGATGTCGGCGCCGAGCTGGGAGCGGAAGCCACCCGTGACCTTGCGGTGGATGACGGAGGGGCGGAGGTCTTGCTCGGAGGCGTTGTTGGTAGGCGGGACGTCCGGGCGGTCGAAGAAGACCAACAGGAGGGCGCGGTGCTCCTGATAGCGAGCCTGCAGCCGGCGAGCGTTGGCGGTGTCCGGCTGGTCGGGCAGGAAGGTGCGGGAGACCAGCCGGTCGACGGCGTGCTCGATGCGGCGTCGCCGTCGGGTGAACGAGGCGGGCGTCAGGGTGTCGCGGATGCCGTGCAGATGGATGGCCCGGCCGAACAGGTGGCGCAGTTCGACCGCCCAGACCCGCCCGGCGTAGCCGTCGGCCTCGACGGCATAGGTGAGATTGCGGATCTGGTGCGACAAGCAGATCTGGTGGGTCTCGGCATCAACTTGGAGCTGCGGGCTCCACAGGTCCGAGACCCAGCCCTCGGGATGGGCGTCGCCCAGGAAGGCTGCGATCACGTCGGCGTTCCGACGGGGCACGATGACGTGGTAGCTGGCCGCGGGCGTCTGGAACACCCACTGCCACGCCGTCTTGCCGGCGACGCGCGCCCCGGTCTCGTCCGAGCCGATCACAGGACCTGCCCGCACCTCCGCTCCGATGGCCTCGTAGGTCGGCCGGGCACGCTCGGCCAGTCGGCGCAGGGCCAGGTCGATCCCGCCCTCGCTGATCTGGAGGCCGAACAGGTCCCGGCAGATCTCGACCAGCCGCTCGTACCCGACGTGATGCCGCTCGTGGAAGTACCCGAGCAGCGCCTCGATCTGCGGCCCGAACGTCCGCGTCGGCTCCAGCCCCTCGGGATACGCGCCCTTGGTCCGCTGCCCGCACCCGTCACATCGGGCCGCATATTGCCACGCCTCGACCACCACTGGTCGGATCGGTGGCAGTTCGATGACCTGGCTGCGGCCGACCCGGCGCTGGCCGGCCACTGGCAGCGGCTCGCCACATCCCTGACAGATGCTCGGCCGACATCGCACGATCACGTCCGGCTGCTGCCGCCGACGGCTGATGCCATCGTGCCCGCGCCGCCGCTTGCCCGCCCGACGTTCGGCCCGATGCGCCTTGAACCCCACCGACGGCGGTACCGACGAGTTACCCGGTGTCTTCGGCGGCTGTCCCAGCCGCGCCTCCAACTCTGCCACCCGCGCAGCCAAACTCAGGACCAGTTCGATCAACTGTTCCTGGGTCATCTCCGCCAGCGCGTCTCGCTCCATTGGAGCATCAGCTTAACGAAACACACCCACATCTGCCACCCTGCCGATCATGCGCAGGTGAGCAGATACAATCTTTCTACATAGAGACCGATCCCGAGAAAGCAACGTTTCGAGCCGTTGTACACGGTGGTCCACCAAGGCGCACACCAACACTATCTAGCGCGACAGATTCTTCCGGAAACAAGATTGCTGGAAAATCCGCCATTTGCCCCTTCTGTTCTCATGTGCATACGCTGACCGTTCATAGACGATTAATGAACTCGGGTTTGGGGAGAGATGCACTTTTAGTAGTCGCCGATATCGCTCCAGCCTCAGGTAAGACATACCGCGAACCTACTTCTCAAGAACTTAATGCAGTTCAAGCAGCAAGTAAAGACGTAGCATCTGAGCAATTATTTTCCCCAATTCTTCCAGCAATTCCTGACGAAATTATCCCTCCAGGCAATAATAATATTATCGGCCCATCAATCTATGGCGCTCGTACATATGGCGACTTCATGTGTCCAAGGCAAACACTGTCGTTCGTTCGCCTCGCTCGAATCATTGTAGATCTGTCTGTAGAACTTAATTCAGGCGGCGTAAGCCAGGATTACGTGAAGGCCTTGACTGGATATGCCGCAGCAGTTCTGGCACAGAAAATTCGTCGATCGACTCGAGGTTGTACTTTAGATCCGAGTCGAGACGGTGTCCATGATATTTATGCAAACCAAGGTTCGATCACTTTCTCTTATGATTTTGTTGAGGTTGGGATAGGAACAGGACCAGGAACCTGGAACTCCCTGTCAGACAGTACCATATCTACACTTAAGAATCTATTCACGGAGATTAAGGGTCATCCTGTAACGGTTCAAAGAGGTAGCGCCTGTGGATTACCCCAGAGAAGCGGCACGCTATCCTCAGTAGTAACAGATCCTCCTTATGATCAGATGCTCGCATACAGTGACTCTTCTGACTTAATCTACGCCTGGATTAGGCGTGCACTCAGTAATTCGTGGCCTGAACTATCTGTGAGCGCCGACCCGTATGGGACTCAAGAAAAGGCCGAGGAAATTATCGTCAAAAGGGTACGCGGCGATGCACCAAACGAACATCGGAACCGTCATCACTATGATCGCCTCATCGCCAGGGCATTCTCAGAGATGCGGCGCGTTGTTCGGCCCGATGGTATTGTCACCATCGTCTTTGGACACGGAGAGCCTGAAGTCTGGCAGCGACTGCTGACCGCTATTACCGAGGCAGGGCTCATCATGACTGGCTCCTGGCCAGCAAATACCGAGTCCGGTAGCCATCAGGGTAAGGCCAACATTAAGACGACTCTGACGATGGCATGCCGCCCAGCTCCCTCTAAGCGGCCTGAAGGACGCAAGGCCTCAGTCGAATCCGAAATCAAGGCGGAGATCAAGCGGCGGTACCCCGACTGGGAACGGTGGGGCCTTGCT
>JBBQGJ010000884.1:0-2960 GCA_038322925.1 Mycobacteriales bacterium | reverse complement strand
CCGCCGTCAAAGCAGAGGGGCCGGCGGGGCATACGCTCCGCCGGCCCGACTTTGTGACGGTTCCGCGGCACTCCGCCGGCCGATCGTGCAGCCGTCCGACGCCCGACGCGCGCCTGCCGCCGCTTGCCGCCGCGCTGGACTACCGTCTCGACTCGATGAACTCCCCGAGCTGCACGCGTGCCCTGTCGAACACCGAGTTGCTCTTGGTGTACTTGGGGAAGACGAAGACGTTCTTGTTCTGGATCTTCCCGTGGAACTGCGTGATCGTGTTGAGCACCTGGTTGGCCAGGCCGGCGCCGCCCGCGCGCTTGGCGGCCTCCAGATACTCGCGCTCCTCGAGGCCGTCGCGCAGCGCCTCAAGGCGCAGCGAGGAGACGGGCGGAGCGTACGGGTCCCTGAGTCCGTAGCGCGGATAGTAGCCGGGGTACACGAGGCAGGTGTCGCCGTTGCTGCGCGTCTTGCCTCTGGAGAAGGAGAGCGGCTGCTTGTACGGGTCGCGCCAGCCGTTGCCGGTCTTGGGCTGGCCCCAGCGGTTGAAGCCCCAGTTGAGGAGGCCGTCCACGTTCCACTCCTCCATCATCCAGCCCCAGACGCGGGAGTCGATGTGCGGCTTGTCGATCACGAACGAGGGGGTGCGGCTCACGGAACCGTTGGTGTACGAGTACCACCAGATCTCCTTGCCCGCGGCCTTGCGCTCTCGCACCGCCGGGATGCGCCCGAAGAAGTAGTAGTAGCGGAGCGCCCAGATGTCGACGTCGTCGTAGAGGAAGGTGTTCTTCTGCTTGACGCCGCCGAGGTTCTTGGGCCGCGGGTCGTCGGTGAGCAGGAAGCGGATGCGATACCCGGACTTGGCCGAGGCCTTGTGCGCGAGGCGCGCGTACCGCTCGGCCTTGCGCTCCTCCGACCGCCTCGTGGTCTCGTCGATGATGTAGACGTACGCTTTCTTGTGCCAGCCGCGCTCCTTGTAGATGCGGCACATGTCGGCGAGATAATTGCCGACCTTGCTGGCGCTCGGGTTCTTGGAGCGGCCCCACGGGAACCAGCGCAGCCACGGCAGCTGGTTGTCGTGCAGGTTGAGCCCGTCGGTGCTCAGGTAAGGAGCCGCCTTGGTGGCCCAGTCGTTCACCTTGGCGTGGCCGCTGCCGGAGACCTGGGGCATGCGGTGGACCACGGTCGGGGAGAGGCCGTGCTCCTGCATCACTTGGTAGAAGGCGGTGAGCACACGCTCCTTGTTGTCGCCGCTCCACTTGAGCTTGCCGGCGACGCTGCGCTTGATGTGCTTCTGGCTGACGGCGAAGGCGCTGCCGGTGCTGATCTGCGACCAGCCGAAGTCCCATACACGCAGGCTGAACGGGATGTCCACCGTCTCGTCGCCGTTGCGCACGCGCAGGGTGGCCGTGTGCGGCGCCCCGTCACGTGTGCCGGGCGTGCCGTACGGGACGTGCGTCAGCAGGTAGAAGGGAGTGGTCGGGCCGGGGTTGCCGGCGCCGGGCGCCGTCGTGCCCTCGCCGAAGTCGAGAGGAACCAGCGGATCCGGGTACCAGCCGCGACGTGAGTGGAGGGCGGTGGTCGGCGTCGTCACCTTGACGTAGTACACGCGGTGCAGCTTGGTGTTGGCGGTGATCAGAGGGTCGCTGTCGCTGCTCCAGGTGAAGCTCACGTGGCGGTTGCCGCCGCCGCGGACGCACACCTGCACGCCCTGGTACTCGTTGCCGGCCGCGTCGATGGCGATGCTCTTACGCGGACCTTCTTTGGTGCCGGGGTAGGCACGGTCGGCCGCCGGGATGACCCAGACGGAGGCTTGGGCGGCGGCGGCCCACGCGAGCAGGAGCGCCGCCGCGAGAACGAGGGTGAGGCCGGCGGCCGCAAGGCGGCCCGGCCGGACGCTCACGGTGAGCGCGCGCGCGTCCGTGGATTGACGTGATGGGGTGGACGTCGTCTGGCGACTGTGGAGCCGGTGATGCATGCTCTCTCCCGGGTCGGAGGCTACTCTACTGCTATCGGCGCGGATGCCGATGAGTTGAGGCCGCGTGTGCGAAGGGCGGGCGCCTCGCGGCGCCCGCCCTGGCAACGTCTCCGGCCGCGACGGCCGGAAAGGGGTCGGTATCAGACCTTGGAGTAGTACTTGCGGATCTCCCAGTCGGTGACCTGCTCGCGGTACTCGTACCACTCGTTGAGCTTGTTGGTGACGAAGCGCTCGAAGACGTGATCGCCGAGCGTGCGGCGCACGAGCTCGCTCTCCTGCGTGTGCTGGATCGCCTCGTAGAGGTTGTTGGGTAGCGCGCCGAGGCCGATGGTCTCGCGCTCGTCCGCGGTCATCTTGTAGATGTTGGGCTCGACGCTCGGCGGCAGCTCGTACTCCTGCTCGATGCCCTCGAGGCCGGCGGCGAGCATCACGGCGAAGGCGAGGTACGGGTTGGCGGCCGGGTCGGGGTTGCGGATCTCGGCGCGTACGGTGCTCTCCTTGCCCTGGACGTACAGCGGCACGCGGATGAGGGCGGTGCGGTTGCGATGCGCCCAGCTGATGTACACGGGAGCCTCGTAGCCGGGCACCAGACGCTTGTAGCTGTTCACGTACTGGTTGAGGATCGAGGTGAACTCGCGCATGTGCTTGAGCTGACCGGCGATGAAGCACTTGGCGAGGTCGCTCAGGTGGTCCGGGTCGGTGTCGCTGAACATCGCGTTGGTCTCGCCGCGGAAGAGGCTCTGATGCACGTGCATGCCGCTGCCGTTCTGGCCGTGCAGAGGCTTGGGCATGAAGGTCGCGTGCACGCCGTTGTGGGCCGCGACCTCCTTGACGATGAGGCGCGTGATCATCACGCGGTCGGCCATCAGGAGAGCCTCGTCGTAGTGCGGGTCGATCTCGTGCTGCGACGGCGCTACCTCGTGATGCGAGGCCTCCATCGGGATGCCGACCTTGTCGAGAGCACGCATGGTCTGCTTGCGCAGGTCGTTGCCGA
>JBBQGJ010000883.1:0-3031 GCA_038322925.1 Mycobacteriales bacterium | reverse complement strand
TTGCCTAATAACTAAGACTCTTTTGCAGTATTTTAATGATTAAGAAAAAAAAGCCTGAGCCATTAACGGGTGACCCCCTGCTTAAAAAGGTTAAAGAACTTGAAACCTTTACGAAAGAAGCAAAAGCAAAGGAATGCGGGTATTACACCACCACAAAGAATGGTGTAGAACGTGTCAATATGATGAAATTCCTGAATGCTCTGATTGATGCAGAAGGGATTGAGCTAGATGGAAAAATGGGTTCAAATGGGCGAGGCGGCAGAAGCGCTAGCTATCGAATTAGCGTGCAGTCTAATGGAAACCTGCTAATTGGTGCTGCCTACACCAAACAAATGGAACTCAAGCCAGGAGATGAATTTGAAATTTCCTTAGGGCGTAAACATATTCAATTGAAACAAATTGACCAATCTGAATCAGAAGATTGAAGATGGTCTACTTTGTTGGGATTTATAGAAGTAGGTTGCGTTACAGGGCTATTTCATTCTAAACAGGTCTTTGAGTAAGTTAAGATTAAAGCCCGCAAAACGCTGTGCTTGAGCCATATTTTGAAAGCCATGATTGCGATATAAGTTGAGGGCTAAATTGCGGGCAATCGCCCACGATTGAATGAGCGGCGGGGTACGAATGCGCGAGGCATCTTCCCCCTGAGTGACATCGCGAACATAGTGAACTTTTTTTCCACGCTCCAATAGCCGCGCACGCGCTCGACCAGACGCTGAGCCGATTCAGTCAAAGAGGTGACTTAGTAGCGGGTTTCGGTGGAGATTTCAATGATCGTGGCGCGATGCAGTTGACGTTCGGATTTGACCCGAATCAAGGTTTGCAGTCCGGGAAATTCAGGCATATGGGTCAGGTTGCGGCTGATGCTGACGGTGCGTTTTTCCAATTCGACCACGACCTTTGTCGAGTTGGAATACCGTTTCTTGGGCGTGGAAATTGGCTTGGACTGCCGCTAATCACCCCGATTGATTACCTTTGAGCGCGCCGAGATAGTGATTCTCGCTCGCGATGATCACCACTAACAGACTATTAGGTTGTTGCTGGACGGTTGAGCAACTGCCGCGATCGCTGATAATCAGAGAGGTGAAGCAGACCCCATTGGGAGAAATCTTGTGCGCGATCGTCGATTTAAACTCGCTACCTTTCTATTCGCCTGCATCGCTGCACTGTCCACACTGCTCACTGGATGTGACTTGCCCCAAGTGAGTGCAGAGCAACGGATATTTCTCGACCTATCGCTCGATTTTTTGAGCAGCTACACGTTGCCCAAGCAAAAATTTCAAGGCACGCCCGTCGGTGGATTATCTGCTCTCACCTACGATCGCCAGCGAAATCTGCTGTATGCCATCTCGGACGATCGCAGCGAATTAGCTCCCGCGCGATTCTATACGCTGAAGCTGAACTTGGATGCTGCCAACCCTAAAACACCCAAAATTAAACAGATTGATGTTACGGGCGTTACCTTTATCACCGACGAAGCGGGGCAGCCCTATGCTAAAGGAGAAGTTGACCCTGAAGGGATTGTATTGTCTTCGTTAGGAACGCTGTTTATTTCGAGTGAGGGGATTGCGCCTAAAGGAATTGCTCCATTTGTGCGGGAATTTGACCTGAAAACTGGGGAATGGAAACGGAGTTTGCTCATCCCCGATCGCTACCTTCCCAAAACTGAAGACGGCAAGCAAACCCAGGGCGTAGGCGATAACTTGGGTTTTGAATCTTTGACACTCAACATGAGCGGTGGTAGTACCGTTGCGATTGAACCTTTTCGCCTATTTACGGCAACTGAGTCGGCGCTGATGCAAGATGTCAGTCCAGAACATCCTCAGCAAGGATCCAGCCGCAACCGCGTTTTGCATTATTCCCTAGTTCCCACCTATTCTCACTTGCTATCAGAGCATTTGTATGAAATGGCTCCGCCGCCAGAAGGTGCCCTATTTCATGGGTTGACGGATATGCTGGCGATCGACCAAGGAGGGCATTTTATCAGCATAGAGCGATCGTTTGGCAGCAATGGATTTGGCGTGAAACTGTTTCAACTGGCAATGGGCAGCGCCAGTGACACCTCTACCATTGAGAGCTTTCAAGGGGCAATTCCGGGAGTGCAGCCCATTCGCAAAAAGCTGCTGCTTGACCTCAATCAGTTGGGCGTTCCCCTCGACAATTTAGAAGGTATTGCGTTTGGACCTCAACTGCCCGATGGGAGCCAAAGCTTGCTGTTAATCAGCGACAACAACTTTAGTGATCAGCAAGCAACCTTATTCTTCTTATTTAGGATTAAGGGACTTCGGTGAAGAAAAAAGAAAACAGATACATCATAAAACGTAAAGGTAAGACACCGGATGTCAAGGTTCAGAAATTGGCATTGCTGAATGCAGATATGAAATGCCCTCATCCCCAACCCTTCTCCCTGGGGAGAAGGGAGCCAGAACTCTTGTCCCCTCTCCTTTTCCAAGAGGGCTAGGGTGAGGGTAAAATCTGTGCTTCATAGATCGATTCAGCAACGCCCAGAAATTTATATTTAGCAACATATTACGTTCTATCGTAATGTTTTCTTTATATTTGGTAAGCTGTACTTGAAGGGACAATCCAGCCTGATTCGTGATTCAAAGCTGTAGAGGCATCCAATGCAGGCAAACCCTGGTCAGCCAAATATTGCCGATTGTCCGCTACAACTCTTGCTGTTTATTGACAAACGACCGATTTCTAGAGAGCAAGTTCAGCAGGTGTGCGATGCTCTGAAAGAGTTACGGAGAGCGTGCGAGTTTGAGCTTCAAATTATTGATGTGAGTGAGCAGCCTTACTTGGCTGAGTATTTTCGCCTGATTGCCACCCCCACCTTGATAAAAATCCATCCAGAGCCTCGTCAAACTTTGGCAGGCAGCACTTTGGTGCAGCAGTTGCAACATTGGTGGATTCATTGGCAGCGCTCTGTGGCAGAATACTCAACAACAGCTTTGACAACTGCGAATTCTGGTGCAATGGAGGTGCGATCGCTCAAGCAAACCCTGGCGCTTGAAATTGCCGCTGTCAC
>JBBQGJ010000882.1:0-1708 GCA_038322925.1 Mycobacteriales bacterium | reverse complement strand
TCGTGCGGGTACAGCGGCGAGACGACGGGCACGTCGGTGACGCTGCCGCTCGACACGGCGTGCTCGACGCAGCCGTTCGACGTCGTCGTCACGAGCCGTCGCTCGTCGCAAGGAGTCACCGGGGTGATGAGTCGCCGCGGCGTCATGGCCACGGGGCAGCTCGTGACCGTGAACCTCGCCGATAACGGCGGAACGTGGCAGACCGCGACCACCACGAGCGTGCCGCTCACCAATATGCCGAGCACGACGGATCACACCGGCTCGTGTACCGCCGTCCAGCAGCTCGGCACGCTCGCCTTCAATAGCGACGGTGGCTCCGCGTCGAGCACGTCGTGCGCGATGCGGCTCCTGCCCGAAGCGACGTCGACGTGGGCGGTCGAGGCGTCGTTCTACAAGGATAGCAACGACCGCTTTGCCATCCAGATGCGGCAGACCATGCCGCAGACATCGATCACGCCGATCGACGGTGCGAACCACCTGCCGTGGATCACGAGCTTCGCGTACGACAAGGCGACTCGCCGCGTGACCTGGAGCAGCGACGCGGACGCGCCGTTCGACGCGTCGGCGCTGCGCATCGACGTGAGCGGGCCCCGTTACATGGTCTGGCGCATCGTCGCGCCGAACGGCTTGCCGAAGACGTTCCAGATCCCCGCGCTGCCCGCCGAGCTCGCGATGTGGGACCTCAAACCGAGCGATGACGCGCGCGCGTCGCTCGTGAACATGGACTTCGTCGGAGTCTCGCCCGCCGAATTCATGGCGCATGACCTCGACCAGGAGGACGGCTTCGTCGACAAGCCGCGCCGCGGCGCGACTGCGCGCATGCCGTAGGTGGTCGCCCCTACGGATGGCCGCGAGCGCTGCGACCGCGACGCGACGTCGCACGACGCGGGGACGTAGCAACCTAGACGTCTCTTCGCGTCGTGCCAGCCGACGTGACCGCCACGCTGTTCACGGGCGGGCGCGGCTATCTAGACGATCTCGACGCGCGACGACGTAGAGGTCTCGGCGGCGGCGTGGCACGTGCAGGTCAGAACGTTTCAGTATGCGCTCTGGTCAGGCGGCTCTGTTGCCGACGTGCCCGTCGAATTCAAATGACGGCGCAACGAACTGAGGACCGTTTGCGCGAGAGCTGTACCTGAGACGGAAGAGCGAGCGGTTGCCGGCGCACCGTCGGTAGACCTCGGCAGACGCCGCTGCGGGACAGGGCCGAAGCGCGCGCAGCGCGCCTGGAAGGACGCCTTCGCGACCTGGGGCATGACCCTGACGCGCCTGTCTCCTGAGAGGGCGACGATCATCGCCGGCCTCGGCATGACGGACTGCTAGTCCCAAGTACGAGCGATAAGATGAAGAGGCGGGCGAGCGGAAGGAGCGAGCTGCGGCCGCAAGAACTCAAGGAACCGACTTGAGGTGGCGCGTTTGGCGTTTCCGCCCCTTCTTGACGGTCTCGGTCGTCGGCGGCGCCATCTTCGCGAGCAAGAACTGGGTCACGCGCTCCTGGCATTCGGCGAGGTGATCGATCGAGAGGTCGACGTAGCCGGCGGTAACCGACCCGCGCGGGGACCGATGGTTCGTCAGCACGTCGATCACGAACGGCGAGATGCCGCCGACCTCCACGAGCGCTGTCGTGTATGTGTCGCGGAGGCGGTGAGGGGAGGGCAGGATCTGCTTGGCGCGACCGGACTCCTTGTCGAAGCGCTGCTGCTTTCCT
>JBBQGJ010000881.1:0-3816 GCA_038322925.1 Mycobacteriales bacterium | reverse complement strand
GTCGACGTGGGTTGCCTGATCTTCGATCGACAGGTTGCGGTGCACCACGCCGAGGCCACCCTGCCGGGCCATCGCGATCGCCATGCGGCTCTCGGTCACGGTATCCATGGCCGATGAAACCAGTGGCGCCGAAACAGAAATGCGCTTGGTCAGGCGGGAAGAGGTGTCGGCTTCGCTGGGAATAACGTCGGTGTGTCCGGGCAGGAGCATGACGTCGTCGTAGGTGAGGCCGACGAATCCGAACGGGTCGGGCTGCTGGTCCATGGTGTCCTCGTGGGTGCTCATGAGAAGCGGATGGGAACCCGGCTGCAGCGTTGAAGCCCGGTGATCAATCTTAAGCGACTTTGCACGCGGCGCATTCCGCTCCATACTTACGAAGTCGAACGTGTCGCCGTGGAAACACGAGGGCAACATTCGACAGGTAACGTCAAAGCCGACGATCCCCCCATGGGCTCTGTTGTGCGCACCCGAGATCTTGGAGGCCCGGTGGCAACCACCCGAACGGCGCTCGCCGCACGAGCGCCCCGGACGATCGGGATAATGCTCGCGGCGTTCGCGGCACTTCTTGCGATCTTCCTGATGACCGGTGGGCCGGCAACGGCTGCACCGACGACGCCATCCGCCGACGGTGACCCCTACAAGATCAGCGGCAACGTGCAGCTCGACGGCAACCCGCTCCCGGGCATTCATCTAACGATCGATGGGCCCGGTGGCAAGCAGGAAGTCACCACCGACGAGAAGGGCCAATGGAAGGTCAGCGTCCCCGACAAGGACACCTACTCGGTCACTCTCGATGAGACAACACTGCCTCCCGGCATCGCCGTGGTCGACCCCGCCGACAACACCCCCAACGTCAGGGAGGCGGTCGTCGGCAACGCTGGCCGTGTCACCGTGAACTTCTTCATTGGTGAGGGCACCCGCCACGTCACCAGCTTCTTCGACCAGTTGGTCCAGCGCATCGTCAACGGCCTCAGCTTCGGTCTGATGCTGGCGCTCGCATCGGTCGGCCTGTCCCTGGTATTCGGGACGACTGGGCTATCGAACTTCGCGCACTCCGAGTTGGTGACGTTCGGACCGGTCGTCCTCGCAGGTCTAGTCGGTGCGTCCACGCTCGCCCTGCCGCTGTGGATCGGCATTCCGGTCGCGATTGTTCTGAGTGCGGCGCTTGGCTTCTTCCTCGATGTGATCCTGTGGAGACCACTGCGCCGCCGTGGGGTGGGCCTCGTCCAGGCGATGATCGTGAGCATCGGACTCTCTCTGACCATGCGCTACATCTTCCAGTTCTTCATCGGCGGTGGAACGACGCAGCTTCCGTTCTCGTCCACCGAGAAGATCCCGCTTTTCGGCGTCGTCTCGATGAGCGTTGTCGATATGGCGAGCTTCGCGACCTGCATTGTGGTCATCATTACGTTCGCCCTCTGGCTCACCTACTCGCGCACCGGCAAGGCGACGCGCGCCATCTCGGACAACTCTTCGCTCGCGGCCGCTTCCGGCATTGACGTGGATGCCGTGATCCGGGTCGTCTGGATGGTCGCGGGCGCGCTCGCTGGCCTCGCCGGCATCCTGTACGCCTACTTCCGGCCCGGACTGAAGTGGGACATGGGCGCTCAGGTGCTGCTGCTGATGTTCGCCGCGGTGACCCTCGGTGGGCTGGGCACGGCACTCGGCGCCCTCGTCGGTTCGCTGGTGGTCGGCCTCCTGGTCGAGGTCTCGACCCTCTGGATCCCCTCCGACCTCAAGTACGCGGGGGCCTTGGTCGTTCTGATCGTCATCCTGCTGTTCCGACCTCAGGGCATCCTCGGTCGTCGAGAGAGAATAGGTTAAGGCGCCCCATGGACTGGCTACAGATTTTCTCCAACTCTGCGTCGTCGATTCTCAGCCCGACGACGATGGCGTACGCGCTTGCCGCGCTCGGACTCGCGGTGCATTTCGGCTACGCGGGTCTGCTCAACTTCGGCATCGCGGGCTTCATGGCGCTTGGCGCTTACGGCTACGCGATCTCGATCCTCACCTTCCACCTTCCCTGGTGGGCAGGTGTTCTGGTCGGCATGGCTGCGGCTGCGGTCTTCGCATTGATCCTCGGTATCCCGACGCTGCGGCTACGTGGTGACTACCTCGCCATCGTGACGATCGCCGCGGCGGAGGTGGTACGGCTGCTGTTCCTGACGACGACCTTCGACGCGGTCACTGGTTCTGCCGATGGCCTGAGCGGCTACCACGCCAGTTTCCGAGCCTCGAACCCGATCCCTGAGGGCTCCTACGGTTTCGGTCCGTTTTTGTATAACAACGTGGACTGGTGGGTCCGCATCCTGGGTCTGGTGGCTCTTGCGCTCGCCGCGGTTACCGTGTGGCGACTTATGAGCAGCCCCTGGGGGCGTGTGCTCAAGGGCATCCGCGAAGACGAGGACGCGGTTCGCGCGCTCGGCAAGAACGTCTTCCAGTACAAGATGCAGGCCCTCGTGCTCGGAGGCGTTATCGCCGCGGTCGGAGGCATCGTCTACGCGCTGCCTGCGGCTGTCAGCCCTGGCCTCTACGTAACCTCACTGACGTTCTTCGTGTACACCGCTCTGCTGCTCGGTGGTGCTGCGACCGTCTTCGGTCCGCTCGTCGGTTCGTTGATCTTCTGGGTGCTGCAAACTTTCCTCAGCAACGTGCTGCCCTCGATGGTCGCAGCGGGGCTGCTGCCATTCATGTCGCAGATCCAGGCGAGCACGCTGCGGTTCATCCTGGTGGGTATCGGATTGATGCTGCTGGTGATTTTCAGGCCGCAGGGCATTCTGGGCAACAAGAAGGAGCTGACCTTTGTCAAATAGCTCATCGCGCAAGCAGTCCAAGGCAAAGGCCGCGAAGGCGTCACAGCAGCCGCAGAAGCCCTCAGCCGCCGATGCAGACCATGTCATGCCGACAGCGCCGACGCAGCGCGCCAAGACGACCGGTCTGCACATCGGCGAGGCGGCACCCGGAGTCAGCAAGGTCGACCCGATCATCATCGCCGACGGCATCCGACGCACCTTCGGTGGTCTGACCGCCGTCGATGTCGAGCATGTTGAGGTCCCGCGTGGCGCCATCACGGCGCTGATCGGGCCCAACGGAGCCGGCAAGACGACGCTATTCAACCTGCTGACCGGCTTCGACAAGCCCGACGCCGGCACCTGGATCTTCGACGGCACCTCGCTCTCAGGCGTGCCGGCGTTCAAGGTGTCACGCATGGGCCAGGTCCGCACCTTCCAGCTGACCAAGGCTCTCGGCCTGTTGACGGTTGTCGAGAATATGAAGCTCGGTGCGAAGGGCCAGAAGGGCGAGAAGTTCTGGTCCAGCCTCATTCCCAGCATCTGGCGCAAACAGGACGAAGACATCGAGGAGCGGGCCATGGGCCTGCTCAAGAAGTTCAAGCTCGACACCAAAGCCGACGACTTCGCCGCGAGTTTGTCCGGTGGCCAGCGCAAGCTGCTAGAGATGGCGCGCGCGCTCATGAGCGAGCCGCAACTCGTCATGCTCGACGAGCCGATGGCCGGCGTCAACCCGGCCCTCACCCAGTCACTGCTGGATCACATCCTGAATTTGAAGGATGAGGGCATGACCGTGCTGTTTGTCGAACACGACATGCACATGGTGCGTCACATCGCCGACTGGGTGATCGTCATGGCGGAGGGCAGGATCGTCGCAGAGGGCGACCCCGTCAGCGTGATGAAGAATCCCGCGGTGATCGACGCGTACCTGGGTGCGCACCAGGATGTCGACCTCGGCGTCGTCACGGGGCGTTACAACGACGGATCGAAGGCGAGCATGACAGCCGCCCAAATCGAAGCCGAAGGT
>JBBQGJ010000880.1:0-3249 GCA_038322925.1 Mycobacteriales bacterium | reverse complement strand
CGCCCTCGTGCCTTCGCTGGCGTGGGGTCAGGTGCTCGATGGCCCACCGAGCGCGTTGGCCGGTACGGGCGGCGGCGGCGGTCTGCAATCGATGAACCCGATGTCCGTGCTCGAATCCGCCGCACAAAGCGTGCCCGGATTCAAGGGCGGGCTCTCCGGCGCGCTCAACGTGATGGTCCTGCTGACGGTGCTCAGCCTGGCGCCGGCCATCATGATCATGTGCACGTGTTTCGTGCGCTTCCTCATCGTGCTGAGCCTGCTGAAGCAGGCACTGGGCACGCAGTCGCTCCCGCCGGCGCAGGTCACGCTGGCCCTCTCGATGTTCATGACCTTCCTCGTCAAGGCCCCGACCTACGAGCGCATCCATGCCGAGGCCATCGTGCCCTACCAGTCCGGCACGGCGAGCGACGCCACTCAACTCTGGAACAACGCCAAGCAGCCGCTGCGTGATTTCATGTTTGCGCAGATCGACGCCGCCGACAACTGGTCCAGCGTGTACATGATCCTCAACCACCGCGGCGTCGACACCTCCGAGCCCGAGAAACTCACCCGCGCCGACGTCGACATGCTCACCCTCATGCCCGCGTTCATGCTCAGCGAACTCAAGACGGCGTTTCTTCTGGGGTTCCGCGTGTACCTGCCGTTCCTGGTGATCGACCTGGTGATCTCGTGCCTGCTCATCAGCATGAGCATGATGATGCTCCCGCCGGTGCTGATCTCGCTGCCGTTCAAGATACTGCTCTTCGTGCTCGTCGACGGCTGGCAGTTGGTGGTGGGGGGGCTGATGGAGGGCGTCGCGAAGGTGGACGGGCCAGCAGTGGGGGGCGGCGTGCCGGATGCCGCCTCGGCGATGCTGATGCCGGCCCTCTCCACCCTCGGTCTGGCATAGCCATAGGACAAGCGCATGCACTACGACGAATCAACACTCGACCTCGTCCGCGCCTGTCTGGTGATCACCCTGAAGGTCTCGGCCCCGATCCTTCTCGCGGGCGTGCTCATCGGACTGGTCATCAGCATCGTGCAGGCGGTGACGCAGATCCAGGAACAGACGCTCACGCTCGTCCCGAAAATCTTCGGCATGATCATCGTCGCCCTCCTGCTCCTGCCGTGGATCGTCATGCGGCTGGTCGAGTTCTCCGCGGACGTGTTGAAACTGACCTAGGCGACAGCCTTCCCCAAGTCCAAAGCCCAAGAACGTGCCCGTGCCAAGCCTCGAGCCCATCCTGCCGCACATCCCGGGCTTCCTGGTGGTTTTGGCGCGTCTCACCGGGCTCTTCGTCTTCTCGCCCATCATCGCCAGCGCGATGATCCCCAAGCGCATCAAAGCCCTGCTCGCGTTCGGCCTGGCGCTGAGCGTCTACCCGACCATCGACCAATCCGCCTTTGCAAGGCTCGAACCCAGCCTGTTCGCGCTCGCGCCGTTGATGGCGATGGAACTGCTCATCGGCGTCGCCGTCGGCGTCCTCATGCTCACCCCGCTGTGGGGCGTCCAGCTCGCAGGCACCTTCATGGGCCAGCAGATGGGCCTTTCGCTCGCGCCGATCTTCAACCCCGCCACCGATATCGAGAGCGATTCCCTCGGCCAACTCCTGTTCGTCATGGCCCTCTCGGTTTTCATCATGATGGGCGGCGTCGAAGCCATGTGGGACTGCGTCGTTCGCTCCTATTCGCTCGTCGGACCCGGCGCCTTCCGCCCCGACCAGCGCCTCCTCGAAACCTTCGTCGGACTGCTCAGCGCCGGCTTCCACCTGGCCATGCGCGTCTCGATGCCCGTCATGGCCATCGTGCTCGTCGAGACCGTCGCTGTCGGTTTCATCACCAAGAGCCTGCCCACGCTGAACTTCATGAGCGTCGGCTTCCCCATCCGCATCGTGCTCGGGCTTCTCGCCCTCACGGCGGGGCTGGCTGGCATCCACTCCGCCGTGCGCGGCGATGTCCGCGCCACCATCGACATCATCGGCGAATGGGTCGACGATCTCGGACCCGGGAGAGAAGCAGTCGTTCCATCAGCCTCAGCAACACCCGGGGGGACGGAGCATGGCTGAAGAAATGGGCGAACGCACCGAGATGCCCACCGGCCGCCGACTCAGCGAGGCCGCCGAGCGCGGGCAGACCGGCAAGAGCATGGACCTCGCCTCTGCGGCCACGCTCGTCGGCGCGTGCATCCTGCTCTATTACTCCGCAGAATCGATCTTCGACTACGGCGCCGCTCTCGTCCGCCACCACCTCAGCCCGGCGGCGCTGGGCAGCACGATGCACGCGCCGGAAGTCATGCGCGAGATCGCCTCATCGCTTGTCGGCGCGACAAAGGTCGTCGTCCCATTGATGTTCATCATGGCGATCGTCGCCTACCTCGGGCAAGTCTGGCAGGTGGGCTTCATGATCTCCAGCAAGGCGCTGGAGCCGAATCTCAGCCGACTGAACATTATCGCGGGTCTGGGCAAACTCTTCACGATGAAGGCCGCCGTGAAGGGCGCGATCGACGTCGCGAAACTCATCATCATCGCCACCGTCGCCAGCATGGTGGTCCGCTCCGAGACCGATGCCATCGTCTCGCTCGCCCAACTCGACTTCGCCGCAGGACTGATGGAGTCGATCCGCATCGCCACCCGAGTGGCGTTCTGGGTGCTGCTCGTGCTGCTCATCCTGGGCGTCATCGACCGCGTCTTCCAGCAGTGGCAACTCCACCAGGACCTCAAGATGACCAAGCAGGAGGTCAAGGACGAGATGCGCTCGCAGGAGGGCGACATGGAGGTCAAAGGCCGGCGGATGAAGTTCATGCGCGGCCTCATGATGCAGCGTCTGCAGAGCGACGTCCCCAAGGCCGACGTCATCGTCACCAACCCCACCCATTTCTCGGTCGCCGTCGCCTACGACGGCAAGTCGATGAAGGCCCCCAAGGTTGTCGCCAAGGGTGCGGACTTTGTCGCTCTGAAAATCCGCTATCTCGCCGCCGCCCACGGCGTGCCCATCGTCGAACGCCCGCCGCTCGCGCGAGCCCTCTACGCCAACGTCGAGGTTGGGCAAGAGGTCAACCCGGAGCACTACGAAGCCATTGCCGAAGTCCTGGCCTATGTCTACCGGCTCGAGGGGAGAGCGGCCGGATGAAGAGCAGCACATCAGCAAATCAACACACCAGCGAATCAGCACCCGTGAGCGCCCGCTCCGATTTGCTGCTTTGCTGCTGTGCTGATTTGCCGCTGGATCATCCAGCAGCAACGCCAACCCAGCCACCATCCGACACCCGGA
>JBBQGJ010000879.1:0-2336 GCA_038322925.1 Mycobacteriales bacterium | reverse complement strand
TCCGAGACAAGATGCCGGTCCTGATCGATGAGGATTTGAGGTTCGAGGACGGGTGTGGGCCGAGCAACCGGACACGCTGAGACACGAAAGTCCTTATCGACCAACGGCTTGCGGACAGGAACGCCCAATCAACTGAGACAGCAACAGCGCTGGACATGTCTCACGCTGGGATATCTGGCGTAGCCGACGAGCTGGCCGGTGGCAGGCGGCAGATCCACCTGGGGGAGTGAGGTCACGTCCCCGATTCTGGTCGCAGAAGTCGGCGTGTTACGTCATTCTGAGATCGGGATATGGAGGCGGAGATATGAGACACGGCGACCTGCGCGCACGGCCGTCTGGAAGATCTCTCAGCGGGTCGTCTCATTACCTTGGAATCGAGACGTCGCGTTTCGAATTGCCCCTGCCTGACGGATGTTCCCGGGCCGGGAACTCACATCGGACAAGTGGTTGTGACAGGTGCGGCCAACCCAGCTCGCTTAATGACCGATTATCGGCGGTTCCGGCCGTGTCTGTGCAGGTGCCCGGGCTGACCGGCGTCACCGCCATCGCGGCCGGCTGGCTGGCCGGCTACGCCCTGCGGAGGGACGGCTCGGTGTGGGCCTGGGGCAACGGCGGCCCGTTGGGCGACGGCGACACAGACTCCAGCTCCGTGCCGGTGCGGGTGACCGGGCTCACCGACGTCACCGTCATCGCCGGTGGCTTGGGCGCGGCCTACGCGCTGCGCGGGGACGGCACAGTGTGGGCCTGGGGAATGGGAGGCGCGGGCCGGTTGGGCAACGGCAGCACGGAGAGCAGTTCCGTACCGGTGCAGGTGTCCGGGCTCACCGATGCCACCGCCATCGCCGCGGGCGGTGGTTACTACGTCACCCTGCTCGGCGGCGCGGCCGCCTACGCGTTGCGCACCGACGGCACCGTCATGGCCTGGGGAACCAGCCAGCAGTTGGGCAACGGCGCGACCGCGAACAGTTCCGTGCCGGTGCCGGTGTCCGGGCTCGCCGGCGTCACCGTGATCGCCGCTGGCCCGTTCAATGGCTACGCCGTTACCGGCTGAGTCTCCATGCACCAAGCCCGGCAGGACGCCTGAGTCCCGGAGAGTGCGCCATCGTCGGTTGCAGCTTGACCTTGGCCCCGGTCTGCCTGTCCTGCTCCAGCGACCCACCGTCCCGCGGCCCCCAGACCACGGAAACGTGAGACCCGTGCGGTGCTCAGTGACCCCGGCCAGACGATTGTTGGGTTGGGTCGGATGTCAAGCCGCCACCGTGAAGTTCGCTTTCGATCGCCCAGGCCCGGCGGGCGTCACGTTCACTGGCCGGCGTAGTAGCGCAGGCTCGCGGCGTCCTGCCGGAAGGTGTCTTCGAGCTGGCCCGCGTGGGCTGTGGTGAAGTCCTCGGGCAGCACGCCCTCGTGGACGAGGATGGCGGCGGCCTCGAGGTAGCGGGCCGCACGGTTGACCAGCCCCGGCGGCATCATCACCACTGCGGGCGCGGCGTGACCCGTCGGGTCCGGTGGGTGGTCGGAGGTGATCTGGCCGATCGCGGACAGCGCCTGGGCGAGTTGGGCGACGGTGGTGCGCAGGTGGTCGATGTCGTCGCGTTCGCGGAGCCGTAGCTGGATTGCATCGGCGAGGCCGGCGATGCCCCGGCCGATGACGGGTAGCGGTACGGCGGCCGTCCGGGGGGATTGGATGACGTCCGCGCCGGGCGTTTCATCCGCCACCGCGATGACCATGGCGCGGGCGAGGTCGGCGAGCGTGTCGTCGGTGAGGTAGCGGCGTGCGGCGGTGGGGGAGATGTCCATCTCGGAGGACACCCACTGGACGCGTTCGTGGATGAGCGCGGTGGCGGCGGCGCGTGAGACGGACATGCCCAGGTCGTGCAGCGCGGCGAGCAGGGTATCGACGCGGCCGTCGACCCAGCTCGGCTTCGTGGTCATCGTGTGCCTCCCAGTAGGGCTGGCGGTCCGGCAGTTGCGCGCCCGCCCTGGCCGGCGCGTTGGAGCAGTTGCATTGCACCGAAGGGCAGACTCTCACCCTGCGCGGTGCGATCGTTCGCCTTGGCCTGCGTTCCCTCGGCGGACCTGCGGCCACCATCACCCCTAACCTCGACTGGCACCGCCGGCTGACATGCCCTGCCGAAGGTCGAAGATCCACAGCCAAGGCCCCGACGACCGATGGACATATACGAACCGCTTCGCGGTTAGCGCGGATTTCCGCACAGTTGGTTGGCGCAAGGGCTTAGGCGTATTCGTAGCGGAGTGTGCGGTTTCCCCACCAGGGGACGGTGGTGTCGGTGGGGAGTTCGGCTTGGCGGAGGACGGGTGAGTAGGCGCGGCGGTCG
>JBBQGJ010000878.1:0-2740 GCA_038322925.1 Mycobacteriales bacterium | reverse complement strand
GCATGCGGCGATCAACGTCCTCGAATAACGCTATTCGTGCGATCGCCCGAAATCGGGAGCGGCATCATCCTGGCCCTGTTCGATGATGCTGCGGCGAACGGCACGCGTGCGGGTGAACAGCTCGAATAGTTCATCGCCCTTTCCCCAGCGGATCGCGCGTTGCAGCGACGACAGATCCTCAGAAAAGCGCTGGAGCATGTCGAGCACGGCTTCACGGTTCGACAGAAACACATCGCGCCACATTGTCGGGTCGGATGCGGCGATTCGGGTGAAGTCGCGAAAGCCACCCGCCGAATATTTGATCACCTCCGATTGCGTCACTTCCTCCAGGTCGGAAGCGGTGCCAACGATCGTATAGGCGATCAGATGGGGCAGATGGCTCGTCACCGCGAGCACCCGGTCATGATGATCGGGGGCCATCAGATCGACATTGGCGCCCAGCTTGCGCCAGAAATCACTCACCCGCTCGGTTGCCGCCTCCGGCATGTCCTCGATCGGGGTAACGATGCACCAGCGGCCCTGGAACAGGGTGGCAAAACCAGCGTCCGGGCCCGATCGCTCGGTACCCGCAACGGGATGCGCCGGTACGATCGTGACGCCGGGCAAAGCCTCTACCAACACCCGCGCGACTTCTTCCTTGCAGCTGCCGACATCGGTGATGATCGCATCGGCAGGCAAATCATCGCGAAACGCCAATGCTGCCGCCGCCATCGCCCCCACCGGCACGCACAGGATCACCAGGTCGGCATCGATGACCGCCGCGCCTGCCGTGTCGGCGATGTCGTCGCACAACTGCAGCCGGTCGGCGGCGGCGCGCACATCGGGATCGGTATCGTGCCCGGTCAGCCGTACCGTTGGCATATTGGCGCGCACGGCATGCGCAATCGACGAGCCGATCAACCCCAGCCCGATGATGGAGACGCGTGCAAAAGGCAGCATCAGCCCCGAGGCTCGACGATATCGCGCAAGGCAGCGGCCAGCCCTCGCGTTTCTTCCTCGGTGCCGATCGTCATCCGCAGCCCGTGCGGCAGGCCCTGGCCGGGCAGCCAGCGGACGATATAGCCACGTTCCATGAGACCTTTATAAGCCGACTCTGCGGTCACCGCGCCTTCGAACAACACCAGAATGAAATTCGCCTTGGACGGCACGGCGCGCAGCCCGTGGTTCCCCATCGAAGCAATCTCACCCTCCAGCCAGCTTCGCCACTGCGCATTATGCGCACGCGTTACATCGACGAAATCCTGGTCACCCAGCGCGGCTACTGCCGCCAATTGCCCGGCGGTCGTCACGTTGAAGGGCAACCGGATCCGGTGCATCGCCTCGATCAGCGCTGCCGCGCCATAGCCCCAGCCGATCCGCTCCGCCGCCAGCCCATAGATTTTGGAGAAGGTGCGGGTGATCAACACATTGGGTTCGGTCATCGCGAGTGCGAGCCCGGCATCATCATCCTCGGGCTCGATATATTCGGCATAGGCCTGATCGATCACCAGCAGTACTTCCCTCGGCAGGGCCGCATGCAGCCGGGCGATTTCGGCGCGCGGGGTGAAGGTCCCGGTGGGGTTGTTGGGGTTGGCGAGGAAGATCACCCGGGTGCGATCGGTAACGCACGCAAGGATCGCGTCGACATCGGTTGCATAATCCTTGTCGGGTGCGATCACCGGGGTCGCCCCTACGCGCCGCGTCGCAATCTCGTACACCGCAAAGCCGTAATGGACGAAAATCACGTCGTCGCCTGGCCCGGCAAAGGCGCCGGCGGCCAAATGCAGCACGTCATCCGAACCCGTGCCGTAGACCACGCGGAGCGGATCAAGGCCGTACGTATCGGCTACCGCCTCGCGCAGGATCGTGGCGCCGGGATCGGGATAGCGATCAAGCGAGCGCTGCCCCGCATCGAATGCAGCGCGGGCATGTGGGCTGGTGCCGAGCGGGTTTTCATTGGCGGAAAGCTTGACGAGCTTGCGCCCGTCATCGGCGGTCGATCGGCCGGGGACATAGGGCGCAATGGCCATGACCCAATCTTTGGGGGTGGGTGCAGTCATCAGCGGCGCATAGCGCTTCCCCGCTCGCATTGACAAGGCAAGCCGCCCCGCTCTAGCGCCGCGATCATGTCGCATGATCAACGTTTCGGGCTCAGCCGCACCGTCACGCTGCCCGGCCCCTTGCGGCTCGACGGCGGCAATCTGCTCTCGCCGGTCGATATCGCGTATGAAACCTATGGCACGCTCGATGCGGACGGCGGCAATGCCGTGCTTGTCTGCCACGCGCTGACGGGTGACCAGCATGTCGCCAGCGACCACCCGATGACCGGAAAACCGGGCTGGTGGATCCGGATGGTTGGGCCAGGCAAACCGATCGATCCCGCCCGCCACTTCATCATCTGCGCCAATGTGCTGGGCAGCTGCATGGGATCATCTGGCCCCGCCAGCATCAACCCGGCCACGGCCAAGCCCTGGGGCATGAACTTTCCCGTCATCACCATTCGCGATATGGTGCGCGCACAGGCGATGCTGCTTGATCATCTCGGCGTTGGCAGCTTGCGGGCGGTGGTCGGCGGATCGATGGGGGGCATGCAGGCGCTCAGCTGGCCGGCGACCTTCCCTGATCGCGTCCGTGCAGCGGTGGTGATCGCCGCCACCGCGCGCCACACCGCGCAAAACATCGCCTTTCACGAAGTCGGCCGGCAAGCGGTGATGGCCGATCCGTGCTGGCAGGGCGGCGATTATTATGAACAGGGCGAACC
>JBBQGJ010000877.1:0-3366 GCA_038322925.1 Mycobacteriales bacterium | reverse complement strand
GTCAGCGGGCGCAGCGCGGTGATCGATGTGCCGGCCGATGCGCCAGCCGATGCGACGCCCGATCGGGGACCGCGGCGCATCGCGGCGGTGGCCGCACTCGCCGCCGTGGGCGCGGCCACGCCGCAGATGATCGAGCCGCTGAACATCGCGCCGGACACCTGGCCGACGGTGAGCATCATCGACTGGATCACCCTGCTCGAACGCCTGCCGGTGCCCGGCGGCGCGGCGCGGATGGCGCAGGCCGAAGCCGTGCTGCGCGCGCGGCTGAACGTGCAAGGCACGACCTTGCGCATCAACCGCAGTGATGCGCCGTTGCAATTGCTCGCCAGCCCCGATGCAACCGCGGCTCAGTTGCTGATGCTCGCCAGCCGCCGGCCGGCGTGGCGGGCCGACGCGCCGCGCATCGCCCGCACGCTGATGCTGGCGCAGCGCCGCGGCCATTGGGACACCACGCCGGCCAATGCGCTCGGCACGCTGGCGCTGCGCGATTTCGCGCGGGCGTTTGAAACGACGCCGGTGACGGGCACGACGCGGGTGGCGCTGGGCACGGCGGTGCGCGACGTGGCTGCGGGCGGCAACGTGCAGACACTGCCGTGGCCGGCCACGCCGCAATCGCTCACCGTCACACACAAAGGCAGCGGCGCGCCCTGGGTGATGGTCACCGCGCGCGCGGCGGTGCCGCTGAAGGCCGGTTTCGCCAGCGGCTTTGCGCTCAGCCGCACGGTGATGCCGGTCAGCCAGGCGGTGCCGGGGCGCTGGACCCGCGGCGACGTGATGCGCGTGCGCCTGACGATCACGGCGCGCGCGCCGGCGCAATGGGTGGTGATCAACGATCCGGTGCCGGCCGGCGCGACGATCCTGGGCGGATCGCTCGGCGGCCGCTCACAATTGCTGGCCGGCGAGGACAGCACCGGCGTGATGCCGAGTTTTGTCGAGCGGCGCAGCGATGCGGTGCACGCGCATTATGCCAATGTGGGCCGCGCGCCGGTCACCTATGACTACACGCTGCGGCTGGGCAGCGTCGGCACGTTCCGGCTGCCACCGACACGCGTGGAGGCGCTTTATGCCCCCGAAATGATGGCGATGCAGCCCAATGCGCCGCTGGTGGTGAACGCAGTGAAGTGAGCTGGGGCGAAGTGAGCCGGGTGACGCCGCGGTTCAGGCTGCTGGCGCTGGCGGCGCTGGCCCTGGTTGTGGTGATCATGGTCACCACCACGCCGGCAACCCCGCCGGATTTCGCCGCCGTGCGCGCGTCTGCCGCCAGCAGCGAAGCGCAGCTTTTGGCCCGCGATGGCCGACTGCTCGAAACACGGCGCACCGATCCGGCGCGGCGGCAGCTCGATTGGGTGCCGCTGCCGCAGATCAGCGCCGCGCTGACCCGCCGCATCGTCGCGTCGGAGGATCGGCGATTTTACAGCCATGGCGGCATCGACTGGCGGGCCGTCGCCGGCGCGCTGCAGGGTCGGCTGCGCGGCCAGCACAGTCGCGGCGCCAGCACCATCACCATGCAACTTGCGGCGCTGATCGATCCGGCGCTGGGCCGCGCCGGCGGCCGGTCGTGGCGGCAGAAACTGATGCAGGCGCGCGCCGCGCTGGCCATCGAACGGCGCTGGAGCAAGCCGCAGATATTGGAGGCCTGGCTCAACCTGCTGCCATTCCGCGGCGATCTGGTCGGCATCGATGCGGCGGCGCGCGGCCTTGCGGCGCGGGCGCCGGCCGGGCTGGATGCGGCGCAGGCCGCAGTGCTGACGGCGCTGGCGCGCGGGCCGGCGGCATCGCCGGCGCTGGTAGCGGCGCGCGCCTGCCGCGCCGCGCCCGACGTGCCGTGCCTGACCGTGCAGGTGATGGCGCAAATCATGCTGGGCCGGCGCGTGCCTATCGCAGGCCCGGGCCTGGCGCCGCAGCTGGCCGACCGGCTGCTGGTGTCGGGCACGCGTGGGCGCGTGCGCACTACCATCGATCTCGATATCCAGCGGCTGGCCAGCGCCGCGCTGGCCCGGCAACTGGCGGCGCTGTCGCCGCGCAACGCCCGCGATGGCGCGGCGATCGTGGTCGACAACGCCAGCGGCGATATCCTGGCCTGGGTCGGATCGGCCGGGCCGGCATCGACGGCGGCGGCGGTCGATGGCGTGACCGCGCCGCGCCAGGCCGGATCGACGCTGAAACCGCAGCTTTATGCGCTGGCCATCGAACGGCGCCTGCTCACGGCGGCCTCGGTGCTCGATGATGCGCCGGTCGATCTCGACACCACGTCGGGGCTTTATATTCCGCAAAACTATGATCGCAGCTTTCGCGGGCCGGTGACGCTGCGATCGGCGCTGGGCAACAGTTTGAACGTGCCGGCGGTGCGGGCGCTGCTGCTGGTCGGTGTCGAGGCGTTTCGCGAGCGGTTGTTCGATATTGGCTATCGGGGCATCAACCGCGAAGGCGATTACTATGGCTTTTCGCTGGCGCTGGGCTCGGCGGAGGTGACATTGCTCGAACAGGCCGCGGCGTTCCGGGCGCTGGCCCGCGCCGGCCGCTGGTCGCCGTTGCGCGTGCAGCCCGGGCCGGCGGCCGACGATGTCGCGATCATCGATCCCGGTGCCGCCGCCATCGTGCGCGACATCCTTGCCGATCCGGCGGCGCGCACCGCCACCTTCGGGGAAGACAATGGCCTCACCCTGCCCTTCCCGGCCGCGGTCAAGACCGGCACCTCCAAGGCGCTGCGCGACAATTGGTGCGTCGGCTTTTCCGATCGCTTCACCGTGGCGGTGTGGGTGGGCAATTTCGAAGGCGATCCGATGGTCGGCGTGTCGGGCATGACCGGCGCGGCACCGGCCTGGGCGAAGATCATGCTGGCGCTGCATGCGGCGCGGCCCGGCGGCAGCTTTGCGCTGCCGGCGCAGGTCATCCGCCGCCGCGTGCGCTGGCAACCGGCGATCGAGCCGGCGCGGGAGGAGCTGTTCCTGAACGGCACCCAGCTCGATATCGTCCGGTTGGCCGATCCGGCGGAGCAGCGGCCGCGGCTGGTCACCCCGGCGGATGGCGCCATCATCGCCATCGATCCCGACATTCCGCCGGCGCGGCAGCGGGTGACGATCAGCGCGGCGGCAACGCTGCCGGGGTTGCAGATCAGCATCGATGGCCGCGCGCTGCCAACTTCGCGTGGCGGCGGCCGCCTGACAGCTCTGTGGGCGCCGGTGCCGGGCAATCACCTTGTGACGCTCGGCGAGGGGCGCCGGATCCTTGATCGCGCCCGCATCACGGTGCGGTGATGGGGCGCGTCAAAAACTCGTCGGTGCCGGCGAGACGATGCCGGTGCCGATCTGGTCCACCTCCAGCGCGCGTTCGGCCACCCCGCCGGGGGTGAAGCGAAACGCCCCG
>JBBQGJ010000876.1:0-2874 GCA_038322925.1 Mycobacteriales bacterium | reverse complement strand
ATCGGTGGCCAGTTGTGCGGTCATGTTGGCAGTGGCCTGCACCGCCAGCGCGCAAATCAGCGCGGACAGCGCCATGATTCCCATGTGGACCGCAAAGCCGTCATCCTGCGCGGCGGCCAGGCCCATCAGGGCAATGACCATCGCAACAAACAGACTGCCTGATTTCACCAGCGTTGCCGGCATTGGAAATGCCCCCTTTTCGATCGATTGCATGTGCCGCTGTGTGGGGCCACAGCCTGCATCGCCGGAATACGGGGTTGCCCTATTAGGTATTGCTCCGGAGTGGTGGCGCAACGTCGATCCGCGGTTGCGCCGCAACATTTGGGCGTTTAGGGCAGGTTCCGGACAAGGAAACACCCATGAACCGCCTGTCGGCCGCCATCAATCGCATCCAGCCATCGCCCACCATCGCGGTCACCAACAAGGCCGCCGATCTGAAGCGGCAGGGGCGCGACATCGTCGGCCTGGGCGCCGGGGAGCCGGATTTCGACACGCCGGATTTCGTCAAAGACGCCGCCATCGCAGCCATCCGCGCCGGGCAGACCAAATACACCGGGGTCGATGGCACGCCGGAATGCAAGGCGGCGGTGCAGGCCAAGTTCAAGCGCGACAACAATCTGGACTATGCCCTCGATCAGATCAGCATCAATTCGGGCGGCAAGCACACCATTTTCAACGCGTTGATGGCAACGCTTGATCCGGGCGATGAAGTGATTATCCCGGCACCCTACTGGGTATCCTATCCCGATATCGTGCTGCTCACCGGCGCGACGCCGGTGGTGATCGAATGCGGCGTGGCGCAAGGCTTCAAGCTGACGCCGGCGCAACTGGAAGCGGCGATCACGCCCAGAACCCGCTGGTTCATCTTCAACTCGCCGTCCAACCCCACCGGCGCGGCTTACACCCGCGCCGAGCTGAAGGCGCTGGCCGATGTGCTGATGCGCGCGCCGCACGTGCTGGTGCTGGCCGACGACATGTATGAACATATCGTCTATGACGATTTCGATTTCGGCACCCTGGCCGAAATCGAGCCCGGCCTGTATGACCGCACGCTCACCGTGAACGGCGCGTCGAAGGCCTATGCGATGACCGGCTGGCGCATCGGATTCGCTGGGGGCCCGGCGTGGATCATCAAGGCGATGGCCAAGCTGCAATCGCAGAGCACTTCCAATCCCTGCTCGATTTCGATGGCGGCCACGGTGGCGGCGCTGAACGGCGATCAGAGTTTTCTGGCGGAGCGCAACGCCGCCTTTCAGCGTCGCCGCGATCTGGTGGTCAGCATGCTGAACCAGACGCCGGGCCTGATCTGCCCGCGCCCGGAAGGCGCCTTTTATGTCTATCCCGATTGCAGCGGCCTGATCGGCAAGACCACGCCCGCCGGAATCGTGCTGAACAATGATGAAGCGGTGGCAGCCTATTTCCTCGAAGCCGAAGGTGTGGCGGTGGTGCACGGCGCGGCGTTTGGCGGCTCACCGGCCTTCCGCATCAGCTATGCGACGTCCGACGTGATGCTGGAGGAAGCCTGCAAGCGCATCCAGCGCGCGGTGGGCAATCTGCGCTGAGGATGCGCATCGCGCTGTATGAGCCGGAAATCGCCGGCAATGTCGGTGCGGTGCTGCGGCTGGGGGCGTGCCTCGGCGTCCCCATTGATCTGATCGAGCCGCTGGGTTTCCTGTGGGATGACGCCCGCGTCCGCCGCACGGCTATGGACTATATCGATCACGTCAGCATCACTCGCCACCGCGATTGGGACACCTTCCGCGCCAGCATCGGCAACGTGCGCCTGGTGCTGCTCACCACCAGGGGCAGCGTTTCGGCCTATGATTTCGCGTTTCGGCCCAATGACGTGCTGCTGTTCGGCAAGGAAAGCGCCGGCGTGCCGGACCATGTGCACACCGCCTGCGCCGGCCGCATCCGCCTGCCGATGCGCGCGCAGGAGCGCTCGATGAACCTCGCCATGTCCGCCGGCCTCTCGGTGGGAGAGGCGCTGCGGCAGACGGGGGCGCTGCCGCAATAGGCGTGGGTGGCTTGAGAAGGACAGGAAGAAAGCCTCCGGCGGGCAGGGTCGCAGACCCTGCACCTGTTTGTTTTTGTGCGCGCGCGCGGCGGGATTGCGCTTCTATTCTGGCCGTTAAAGCCAGTTTCCTGAATGCCCGAAAGCGGACGGCGATTGGCATCAATTCGAATGACCAATTTTGGGACTTTGCAGTCATTACTAGCGGGGTCACAGAACGACAGCTTCCAGCAGATGCGGACATCCATGCAATTGTTCATGCGATTGTGCCGAACGACGCGTAGAAAATGGTAGGCTTAGGTTAATGAAATTGCAAACCATCCCGGGACGAACCAGTTGGCCCCCACTTTGCGTACGACCCGTTTGGCGTTAAATCAGGCCGGCCCCTCTCATGCTGACATGTCCTGTCGCGGCGATGACCAAATGGTCTATGACGCTGATCCCGATATGGCGGCCTGCCTCAATAATGGCTTTGGTCATGACTATATCCTCCCGTGAGGGGCTGGGGTCGCCACTGGGATGGTTGTGCGCGAGAACAAGTTTGACAGCGCCCACTTCGATCGCGCGCTTTATAACTTCGCGTGGATACACCGGCGCCTCATTGATCGTCCCGACCCCGTGGACTTCGTCATAAATCAGCCGGTTTCGCGCACTGAGGTAAAGAACACGCACCTGCTCGTGCGGCAGGTGCGCGAGTTCACTGTGCAGATAATCGATCGTATCTTTGACATTGTCGACCTTGACGCGCCGTTCCAATTTTCGCCGCAGCGACGTGCGCGTGGTTTTACGAGCAAAGGCCAGTGCTTCGACCACACGATCATCCATTCCCCATGATCGCAGCCTGGCAGGCGATATGACGA
>JBBQGJ010000875.1:0-2898 GCA_038322925.1 Mycobacteriales bacterium | reverse complement strand
GGTGGAAACGCGACGTCCGGCGCCAACACGCTGGGCGCTTGTACCTGGTGCCCCGGATTCAGCCAGACTTCCAACCCGCTGCCCCTGGTGGAAGGCCGGCCGCAGGCCTTTCTTGCCAACCCGTTCCCGTCCAACTCGAATCCGCTCCAACTGCCGATCGGCAAGAGCCTGGGCGCCTACACCAACGTGGGCAACTCGGCCAATTGGGCGAGCCAGACCTATCGCGCGCAGGTCAACGACCGCATCAATTTCACCATCAGGCGCGAGGTCCCCGGACAGTTCAAAGTGGACGCCACCTGGTTCATGAACATCGGACGCAACGTGCCTCACGACGATCTCCGGAATCAGTCCGATCCCAACCTCAGTTACGCGCTGAAAGCTCAGCTCTCGCAGAACATTCCGAACCCGTTCTACAACTACCTGACGCCTGAGCTTTTCCCGGGCATCCAGCGCAATCAGCCCACCGTTACCCGGGGCAGCCTGCTGCGGCCTTATCCGCAGTACGGCACGCTGACCGAGAATCACATCAGCAACTGGCGGTCGCGTTACCAGGCGCTGCAACTGCGCGTCCAGCGCAGCTACGCGGCGGGCGCCAGTGTGCTGCTGGCATACAACTACAACCAGGAGCGCAACGAAGCGTACTTCAACGACATTCAACAGTACGTGTTCCAGCCTTTCTGGCTCGGATCGAACAACGCTCGCCATCGCCTGACGCTGGCCGGCACCTACGATTTTCCGATCGGCAAAGGACGCAAGTTCGGTTCCAGCATGCATCCGGTGCTGAACGGGGTGATCGGTGGCTGGCAGGTCAGCGGTATCTACACTTACCGCTCGGGTGAATTCCTTCGCTTCGGTTCCGCCGACCTGATCGGCGATCCGGGCATTTCCAATCCCGGTCCGCAGAAGTGGTTCAACACCGACGCCTTCCGCGTGCTGACGCCGTTCACGCCGCGCGCGAATCCATTTCAGTTCGACGGTATCACCGGCCCCATTTTCTGGAACGCCGATGGAACGATTTCAAAAACGTTCCCGATCAAGGAGAAGTACAAACTCGAGTTCAGGTTTGAAGGCTATAACCTGACGAATTCGCTGATGTGGGCGAACCCCAACATGACCGTGGGCAATTCGCTGTTCGGCCGGTCGACGGCTCAGGCCACAACCAACCGTGGCCGGGAAATGCAGTACACGCTGCGCTTCATCTTCTAGGTAACCGGCCGCATTAAAAAGGCGCAAGCGCACTGGGCAGACCTCGCTGGACGGCCCAACGGCACTTGCGCCTGTTCGCACATTTCCCTAGCGCTTGACTTGCCAGACTTTAATAGTTGTAAACTGGTTGACGTTTTCAGGAGCCTCGTCGGCACCATCGCTAGGGAGGTCTATTTTAGAAATGTACATACGGTTGTGTGTTCTTGGCTTTCTGTCTCTGGCCGCGTTCGGCCAGGACTACCGCGCAAAAATTCAGGGGATCGTTACCGACTCGTCCGACGCTGTTGCGGCGGGCGCCAAGGTGACTATCCGAAACATCAACACCGGCATCACGGCCACCAGGGAATCCGGCGGCAACGGTGCTTTTATCTTTGACAACGTCGAGCCCGGCACGTATGTCGTGTCAGCGGAGTTGCAGGGATTTTCCAAGCAGCTACAGGAAGGCGTGCTGGTGCAGACGCGCGCCGACGTGTCGGTGAATTTCCGTTTGCAACCGGGCGCACTGGTGGAGACGGTGACGGTCTCCGCGCAAGCGGTATCGCTGCAGTTCAACACCAGCACGCGCGAGCTGACCATCGATCGAAAGATGCTGATGGATCTGCCGGTGAAAGCGCGCAATCCGTTCACGCTCGCACTGCTCGATCCGGCCGTAGTCAGCCGCTATACGGCCGAGAAGAATCCGTTTTTCATGTGGTCGTCGTCGCAGATGGACGTCGGCGGCAACACGTCGACCAAGAACGATCTGCTGCTCGACGGCTCGCCGATTCAGGTTGGTCCCAAGGGCTCGTACGCGCCTCCGATGGATGCGGTGCAAGAGTTCTCGATCCAGCAGAATTCGGTGGACGCCGAGTTCGGCCACTCCGCAGGCGGCACGATGTCGGTGTCTATGAAGTCCGGCACCAACGAGATTCACGGCACCGGCTATTATTTTGGCCGTAATCCTTCGCTGAATGCGGTCGTCAATCCGATCACCCGCACGCCGAACTTCGTTCGGAATCACATCTGGGGTGGCACCGTTGGCGGTCCGGTGAAAAAGAACAAGCTGTTCTCATTCTTCACCTATGAAGGCTGGCGCACCAAGGAGCCGCGCGACGCCATCCGCACGATGCCTACCGACCTCGAGCGGACCGGCAACTTCTCGCAGTCGTTGAACCGGAATGGCAGCCTGCGCACCATCTACGATCCCGTCACCACCATCCTCAATGTCGGCAGCAATACCGCCTCGCGCATGCCGTTCCCGGGCAACATCATTCCCGGCTCGCGGATCGACCCGACCTCGGCGCGCATCATGTCCGACTTCTGGGGCCCGAACAACCAGGGCGACGACCTTGCCCGCTCCAACAACTTCAAGGCCTCTTATCCGTGGCCGATGAAAAACGCCAACTTTTCCAATAAGACCGACTGGAACATCAGCGACAAGTTCAAGGTGTTCGGCCGCTACTCGCAGTTCCGCACTACGCTCGACCAGGGCAACTACACGCCGAACAAGTCGCAGGCGATGCCGAACGACAACGGCGGCATCATGAATTCGCGCAACATCGCCGGCGACGCGGTCTATACGATGTCGGCGCGCACGGTGTTCAATTTCCGCGGCAGCTACACGATGCTCGAAGACGACTACTCGGCTCCGGCCTACGCGGTGGGCGAATCGGGTCTCGCTCAGTTTTGGCCCAACAATCCGTGGTACAGCCC
>JBBQGJ010000874.1:0-2024 GCA_038322925.1 Mycobacteriales bacterium | reverse complement strand
TTCCCGCCAACCGGAAATCCCCGAGGATTACTTCGAGATCGCTCCAGACCTTGCCGTGGAAGTTCTCTCCCCGGACGACAGACGGGCTAAGGTCCGGGAGAAGATCCGCGAGTACCTCACGAATGGCGTCAAAGTCGTCTGGCTCGTGGACCCCGAAGCGCGTTCGGTCACCGTTTACGCCGGTAACATGCGCGGGGTCGAGTACGACGGGCAGGACGACCTGAACGGCGGAGACGTGCTCCCGGGCTTCTCGTGCAAGGTCGCCGACCTGTTCGCGTAGGTCAAACCGATCCGTCTGGACACGCACGGCGGCGAACCTCTACACTCCCCGTTCGTTTGTCTTCGCCCCCGCCGCACGGACGCGACCGGGACATGACCGTCGTTCACCTGACATCCAGCACCTTTTACGGCGGCCCCGAGCGGCAAATGCTCGGGCTGGCCGACGCGCTCCCCGATGCCGTCCGCACCGCGTTCGTCAGTTTCCCCGAGGGCGGGCGCTGCACGGCGTTCCTCGACGTCGTGAGGAACCGCGGCTTCGAGGCGGTCGCCCTACGGGCCGACTTCCCCCGGCTGCGGGCGGTCACCCGCGAACTGACAGAAGTACTCCGCGGCCTCGGCTGCGAAACGCTCCTCTGCCACGGCTACAAGGCGAACCTGCTCGGACGAATCGCGGCACGGCGGCTAGGCGTTCCTGCGGTGGCCGTGTCCCGCGGGTGGACGTGGGAGGACCGGCGCGTCCGGCTCTACGAGTGGCTCGACCGGCGGCACGTGCGCTTCATGGACCACGTCGTCGCCGTTTCGGAGGGGCAGGCCGAGCGGGTGCGGCGGTGGTGCGGGGTGCCCTCGTCGCGCGTCACGGTCATCCGTAACTCCGCCCGGCTCGGCGCCTTCGCCGCGACCGAGCCCGGCCGCGACCGGCTGTTGGGCTTCTTCCCGAGTGACAACGCGGTGTCGCGGGTCGTCGTCGCCGCCGGCCGGCTCAGCCCCGAGAAGGGATTCGGCGTCCTGATCGATGCCGCCGCGTCGTTCCTCGCCGCTGACCGCACCGCCGGACTGGCGATCTTTGGGGAAGGTGTTCTCCGTCCGGAACTGGAACAGCGGATTCGCGAACGCGGTCTCGCCGGTCGCGTCGTTCTCCCGGGGTTCCGCACCGACCTCGACGCCCTTCTTGCCGCGGCCGACGTCGTCACCCTCCCGTCGTTCACCGAGGGGCTGCCGAACGTGGCGCTGGAGGCGAGCGCGGCCGCGGTGCCGGTCGTCGCCACGGCCGTCGGCGGTACGCCGGAAGTCGTCGCCGACGCCGAAACGGGATTCCTCGTCGCTGCGGGTGAGCCCGAGCCGCTCGCGACACGAATCGCACAACTCCTGCGCGACCCCGATCTTCGCGCCGCGCTCGGCGCCGCGGGTAAAGTGCGGATGCTAAGGCAGTTCACGTTCGACGCCCAGGCCGCCGCGTACCTCGACCTGTTCGCCCGGCTCCGCCCGACGCCGCTCGTTTCCGCCGCCTGAGAGAAAGGGACACGGATGTCCGCACTGCTCGCGCCCCGACTTGCCGACCCCATCGCCGCCGCGCCCGCGACCGCCCCGGTCCGGGTATCGTTCGCGATCGACCGGCTCACCCGCGCCGGGACCGAGACCCAGCTCGTCGCCCTCATCAACCACCTCGACCGCGCCCGCGTCGCGCCGTCGCTGGTGCTGCTCGACGGCGAGGACGACCTGTCGCGGGCGCTGGAGCCGGACGACTGCCCGGTCGTGCGGCTCGGGGTGCGGAAGCTCCTCAGCCGCGGCGCCGCCCGCGCCGCCGGCCGGCTCCGCACGTTCTGGCGCGAGGCGAGGCCGGATGTGGTGCAGACGTACTTCCAGGATTCGACGTACTTCGGCGTTCCCGTTGCCAAAGCGGCCGGGGTGAAGTCGGTCGTGCGCGTGCGGAACAACCTCGGCTACGCCCTCACGCGCCGCGACCGGGTTGCGGGCCGCGTCATCCGTCCGCTCGTGGACCGCTTCCTCACCAACAGCGCCGCGGG
>JBBQGJ010000873.1:0-2498 GCA_038322925.1 Mycobacteriales bacterium | reverse complement strand
GGCAAACCGACCAAGGCCAGCTATCGGCCCCGCAATGGCGACATCATCGAAATGGTCGCCCCACCTGAACCTGTCAACGAAATCCTCCCCGAGCCGATCCCGCTCAATATCGTTTATGAAGACGACCATCTGCTGGCCCTCAACAAGCAGGCTGATTTGGTGATCCACCCGGCCCGGGGCGTTTGGACGGGCACTCTGGTCAACGGCTTGGTGCATTACGGCAACCAATGGAGCAGTGTTAACGGCAATTGGCGGCCGGGGATTCTTCATCGGCTTGACCGCAATACCACCGGCATCATGCTGGTGGCCAAATCAGACGAAGCCCATTGGCGCGTGGCGCGGCAGTTTGAGAACCGGACCATCCAGAAAACCTACATGGCGGTTTGCCACGGCGTGCCTGCGCTGCTTAGCGATGTCATCGACATGCCCATCGGCAAGGATCGTTACATCCGCGAACGCCAGGCAGTGCGAAAGGTGGAGAACGGCGGCAAGCCGGCGACCACGCGGTATCAGGTGATGGAAACCTTCACCGCCCCGCCAAGTCTTACGCTGCATAATTCTGAACACGCCAACGATCGCAAAAACCCCTTGCCCCCCGAGCGGTTCAGCCTCATCAAACTAACGCCCAAGACCGGCCGGACCCATCAGCTTCGCGTCCATATGAGCCAGATCGGTTTCCCCATGGTCGGCGATACGATGTACGGCGGACGCATTATCGAAATCGGCGACTTCCGCTTTGCCCGACAGGCATTGCACGCGTATGAAATCACATTCACCCATCCGGTGCTGCTTGAACCCATGACGCTTATCGCCCCGCTGCCGCCTGATATCGAACAATTGATCGCCACCCTGCGGGCAACCGCCAAGGCCTGACCATGCGGCTAATGTACCTTGATCCCGGCATGCAAAACGACGTGGGACACCACGCCAATTACGCCCGCGCCATTCTCAACGAAGCAACCCGCCGGCAGATTCAGGTCGACTTGTTCGGCTGGCATGGCGTGACGGCGGCGCTTCAGGCTGAACTAGGCGCGATCCCGTTTTTCCGTTGGTACACCTACACCGTCGGCTATCAAAATAATCCCATCTCGGGCTGGCTGATGAACTTTGAACAAGGCTGGCGCGTGCTGCTTGAGGATTTGCGCAAACTGCCGACGCCCAGCCCTGACGATATCATCTTCATCCCCTCGCTTTGGCCTTCGTGGCTGATGGCCGTGGTGCAGTGGATCAGCAACATTCCAGCGGATCGACGCCCAACCGTGGTCGGTGAGTTTGCCTCCGAGTGCGGGCTGCAACCAGCCCCCCGCCGCGATGGCCCGCCGCAATACGCCGTCCCTGATCCACGAACTGATCCCCGGGCAACGCTTTACCATTATGCGGCGGCACTTCTTGATGACGACGTGCGCCAACGATTCACCCTCTGCACGTTTGAGCGGGCGGTGTCGACGCTTTTTCAAACACTCTTGGATGTCGAAATCGCGTCGCTGCCGTGGCCGATCGCCGGGCCGACGGCGATCCAAAGCCGGGCGAATCGTCGGCCGATCACGGCGGCGTTTCTTGGATTTCAACGGCTTGATAAGGGTTACGCGCTCGTCCCGCAGATCGTTCAGCAATTGCTGCGCGACCGCACCTGCCGCAAGGTGGGCGTAAGGTTGCTGATCCACAACGCCCGGCCCGACGAATGCCCCGAAATCCACGCCGCCGTCCGCGCCTTGGTTCGCCCGCAGGTACAGTTGGATGAATCGCCCGTCGACGGCCCACGTTGGCAGGCCCTGCTCGACAAAACCGATTTGATGATCTGCCCTTACGATCCCAAACGCTACGCCGCGGCGCATTCAGGGTTAACCACCGAATGCCTCGCCAACGGCATCCCCATGATCCTGCCGGCCGACACGGTGCTCTCTGCCATTGCGGCGCGGTTCAACGTCGGCACTTGTTTTGATCAATGGACGGCGGCTTCGGTGTCGGCGGCGACGGTGAAAGCAATCGATCGGTTCGACACGCTCGCCGAGCGGTCTTATCACGCGGCAGGCGAATGGAAAAAAGCCAACGGCCCGGCGGCGTTTTTCGAAGCGTTGCTCCAGCTCACCCGCCGGTAGCGTCGCGCCGACGCCTAGCGGCCACGAACGATTGAATCGCCAGAACGATATACACCACCAGAATCACCGCCATGGCTGACTGGGCATACACTGCGCCCGGCCGATCCGGCACGGTGCCGGCAATCCACTTGATCAAACTTATCACGCCACTGACGGTTCCGATGAACCCGAGCAACGCGACCAGCACCGCCGCGTGCATCAGGTGTTTTGTGAGGCTGGGTTTGACGATGGTGAGCACGCCCAGCGCCTCAAGGATTATCCCAAATACTGCCGGTATCAGCGCCGTCTTGTGCTGCCCGCCAGTCAAGACGAATCCGCCGACGCCAAGAAAGATCAACAGTGTGCCAATTGCGATGGTAATTTTGCCCATAGGAACGGATTGTTGGATGAATCGCGCCG
>JBBQGJ010000872.1:0-1816 GCA_038322925.1 Mycobacteriales bacterium | reverse complement strand
ATAACATCGCCCTCATACCCCAACAGCTTTATCTTGATACTTCCGTAATCCTCCGCGGGGGTTACGGAAAGATTGTAAGAGGCAGAGTCGCTGGCATAACCGAAAATATCTTTAAAAGCCCCGGCCAGACATATAAGGTAATATGATCCGCCTGGTTCGATGAGGGCCTCCATTATAAGACGGCGTGTAGATGTTGTATCTCTCAGAAATTCATACATCAGTTCGGTTTTTACCGTGTCAACCACATGTATTAGGGTTATCAGGGAAGTGTCAGGATCTGCCAGGGGAGTGGCTGACTTGAAGAAGAGGACGTCTCCCGGCTTCAGTCTGCCGGTGGCGTTTGTTGAGAGTATCAGTGGAGGTGTGCGCCCTGCTCCTCCCCTGGGAGTTGGAGGTTTCTTATATCTCATATTAACAGTATCGATCCGTGCTGTTAACGCGCCGGTACTGTCCGTAAAAGGATAGGTCAGAATAGCTATTATCGAGTCACGATTATATACTTCCGGATTGCTGATCCACACCACGAAGGTGTCACGGGCAACATTGTGTTCCATGAACCATGATGCGCTGTCAACATCAGCAATGGTCAGTGCTACCTGCCCGCTGTCGGATGGGATTGCCAGCCCGAAGCCCAATGACCAGGCATTCTTTCTGTCAGCAAATTTCAGATACTGCTTTTTTGATTCCTGCTGAAAGGCATAGAGTCTGTAAAGCCCGAAAGTGAAATTATCAGGTTTTGTTGTCTCGGAAGCGTTGAGAGGCCTGTAATTTACCGTATCAGGTACAACCAAATAATTGTCCTCCGGCGTGATGTTAATTACAGAATCACAGAATGCGAATGCCTCGTCGTCAAGATCATACAACCTGTTCCCGTTAACGTCTCTGAGGGCGAACAGCCTGTAAGTTCCCGGCTTTATGTTGTTTATCATGAATCCTCCTGAGGGATCGGGTCGTGAGATATAGGCAGGCAATATGGTTCGTGGTGCAGTATCCGACAGGTTCGAATACATCATTACAGTCATATCTTCGACCGCCTCAAGATCACGTGCGTTAAAAACATTGCCTGAAAGAGAAAGGGAGTCAAGTACCGGGCCGGTTGAAAAGACATACTGATAGTTGGGGATGGGATTGGCCTCGTTATTGTCACGGATAGCATCCTGGAAATAGAAGGTATAAGTGGTGCTGTCTGCCAGATTATCCTCCCAGATGACCTGAAGGTTCTTTCCTTTCAGTTTTATATCAGGCTTGGCAGCCAGAGGTGGTGAGACCATAAACTTTTCGGTTATACGGTCAAGAACAACATACTCGTCAAAGGTGACGCTGAACGATTTGCCTGTAAACATGACTGAGCCGTTTGCAGGCTGGCTCTTGAGTATAACCGGCGGATCGATATCCTTTGGACCGCCGGAGGGTGCGCTTATCTTTGCACATGACAAAAGGAAGATCATGCTCAGGGTCGTTATGCCCAGCCTGCCTGATATGTATCTGCTGCCGTCCACTGATTGCAAATTTACATCAAATTTCTATTAAGTAAACAGCGTGCCAGCGGTTCATCAGCAACCCTTTGGCGACGGATGATTGGTAACCCTCAGTCAGCAGCCAGCAGTCAGCAGCCAGCAGTCAGCAGTCAGCAGCCAGCAGCCAGCAGTCAGCAGTCAGCATTCAGCAGTCAGCATTCAGCATTCAGCAGTCAGCAGCCAGCAGCCAGAAGTCAGTAGTCACCAGTCAGCAGCCAGCAGTCAGCAGTCAGCAGTCAGCAGTCAGCAGTTCTTTAGTACCCTTTATCAGCGGATGATCTGCCCTGTTACTTTTTTAT
>JBBQGJ010000871.1:0-2276 GCA_038322925.1 Mycobacteriales bacterium | reverse complement strand
AGCAGCGCACAGTTAGATGGCACTCCGCGATTCGGCGGCGGTCGGACGGTCGTCGAACCTATCCCGGTATTCGCTTATCGATGCCGCTCCGAAACCAACGAAGACACTCAGCAAAATCGTCGGTCCAGAAATCTGAGCGCGCGGCTGGAACTGGTTGGTATGTGAGTAGACACGTCGGATCGGCTGCTGGCAGTAGCCATCGCTCGACCGTGTACATGAACGCGCTCCAGCGACGCTGCGAAGCGCCCATCGACACAGCCAAGATGTCAAAACTACCGAAACGATACGGCCTAGTACTTGTGCCTTCACTACTTGTGCCGGCGCGCGTGCGTTGTGTTTCGACGACGAAGTGATCCGATGGCCAGTTGCGTGACTTCTGGACGTCGCTTGCGCGTAACGGTAGCCGAGTCTTCCTACGCTGCATTTTCACCTGCACGCGAACTTGCCCCACTTGGTCCGCCAGGAGGAAGTCGTATGCTTGATCTCCAAAGATCGGCTGTGCGGCTAAGCCAGCAAGAGTTGGCACTATCTCAACGGCGAATGAGGACTCTGCAATGATTCCCTCAATGCCACGAACGGTGAGATCGCTCGACCGGGCGATCGCTTCGAGGATTGTCTCAGCAGGCGCCATCAGTGTCTTTTCCATCTGATGAATCGGAATCTTCTGGCGTAGCGCGCTAAAGACCTGCTTCTGCTCCGACTCAGGGAGTTCTTCAATAAGACGAAGTACTTCGCTCACATCGCTCATTCGGGACTTCGATTGGTTGGTCGGCCCGCGGGCCGAGGTTCAAAGGCAACTACATCGGCACGACAAACAACCCGTCGGCCGGCGATGATCTCGGACCGAACTCTGCCGCGAGCGACAAGTCGCGCGATTGCCTGTCTACTCACACCGCGCAATCGGGCTGCCTCGGCCTGCGATATCCACTCGATGACCGAGGGCTCCAAGAAATAGGTTGACATTGTCAACCTATTGTTGTAATGTTGCCGTGAAGCGAAGCGATACCGTCTGCATCCAAATGATGTCTCAGCGTGGGGAACACTTCGCTAGCTTGGCTTGTGGGGTGGATTCGACCGCCAAATTGGAGCTGATCCGTGAAAGAATCAAAGGTACGTGTGGAGAAGCAGCCCGGACTTCGACTCGATGGGCGTGAACACCCCAGTGCTCTGCTTCCGAAAGTTGCGCCCGCCTACACAACCGACCTCGGCGCCGCCTTCCTCGGAGACTCTCGTGAAATCCTGCGCGGACTTCCGGATAGCTCGGTCAACTTGGTATTCACGTCGCCTCCGTACGCGCTTCATTTCAAGAAGGAGTACGGCAACGTACACAAGAACGACTATGTCGAGTGGTTCCTGACTTTTGCGACAGAGATCAAACGCGTTCTGACTGACGACGGCAGCTTCGTGTTGAACATTGGGGGGAGCTACAACAAGGGCACCCCGACGCGGTCGGTCTATCATTTCAAGTTGATGGTCGCGCTGGTTGAGGAGCTAGGCCTGCACTTGGCTCAAGAGTGCTTTTGGTACAATCCTGCGAAGATGCCAATGCCTGCGGAATGGGTCACAGTGCGACGAATCCGCGTTAAAGATGCAGTTGAATACGTGTGGTGGTTCTCGAAGACCCCGTGGCCAAAGGCCAATAATCGCCGCGTATTAAAGCCATACAGCGCAGACATGATTCGCTTGAACCAGCGAGGAGTTCGGGCCACGGTTCGGCCCTCCGGCCACAACATTACGTCAAGCTTCGACCAAGTCGGTGCTGGCGGATCTATCCCGGGCAACGTCTTCGAAGAAGAGGCTCCGTCAGATCTGCTCAAGTTCGGAAACAACGCGGCCAACGATCAGTATACCGCTCGTTGTAAGGAAGCTGGGCTCAAGATCCACCCTGCGCGATTCCCGGCGGCCATGCCGGACTTCTTCGTGAAACTGCTGACGGACGAGGGCGATCTCGTTGTAGACCCTTTTGGTGGTTCGAACACCACCGGGATGGTTGCTGAAGGCCTGGCTCGGCGATGGATCGCTGTCGACGAGGTCGAGGAGTACCTCGAGGCAAGCAAATTCCGCTTCGCGGAGGTTGAGTCCACGCGAAGTAGCGTCGAGTCGGTGTAGCGAATGTCGGCCACGTCATCACTATTGGCTCGGACGCTGGCTTTGCACCCGAACTTGCAACGACGAGAGTGCACGTCGTGCCATCTAACGAGAATTCGACAGAAAATAATCCTATTGGTCGTATTCTACAGCCGATATGGCAAAATCGACACCGCTGCGATAGACAC
>JBBQGJ010000870.1:0-7145 GCA_038322925.1 Mycobacteriales bacterium | reverse complement strand
GGCGTCTGCGACGGCGACGCAGGCAACGATTGCGCGCAGGATTGCGCCGGAACCTGGGGCGGTGTTGCGATCACCGATACGTGCGCCCGCTGCGTGGGCGGCTCTACCGGCGAGCGCGCCTGCGTGCGCATCGTCATTGCCGCGCAAGCAGACGCGCACGTGGCGTCGGGCAGCTCGGGCTCGAACTTCGGCGCGGACACCCGCCTGCACGCCGATCGCGGCCTCGAGCAAGCGTTCGTGCGCTTCGATTTGTCGCGCATCATCTGCGGCGGCAGCATCATCGGCGCGTCGTTGCAACTGACCACGGCCCCCACCGGCGGCTTTGCCTGGGGCGGCGACGGAGCCCTTTACGTCTATGTCGCCAACTCCGACACTTGGATCGAAGCCGAGGCTGGCCCCACGGGGTTGACCTGGGCCAACAAGCCCGGTGTCGGCCCCAACCCAGTGGCAACCTTCGACTCGAATTTCACTTGGACCAACGGCTCGGTGCCCGCACATACCAGCGCCGCGGTCGGCAACGCCGGCATGATCGACGCGCTCGAGACCGCCTTCATCACCGACAACACTCTGTCACTTCGGCTGCATTCTCCGGGATACAAAGTGTACTTGCAGTCACGCGAAGTCTCGGCGGCTCTTGGGCCGAATTTAATCGTCGACTACGTGCCTTCACCGAGCCTCGAGCTCGAGAGCGTGGCCGACGCCACGGCGGACGAGGCGTCGCCCAACAGCGTAGACGGCACGAGCCAAACCTTGCTGCTGCAACCGGCTTTGTACTCGGAGCGGCAAGTGTTCACGCGCTTCGACCTGAGAGAAGTGCCGTTGGACTACGAAGTGGTGGGCGCGCGCCTGTCGATGCTGGCCCACACCGGCTACGCCTTCGGCGGCGACGGCAGCGTCTACACCCACTTCGTTTCAACCGACACGTGGACCGAGACAACGCTGAATTGGTCGAACAAGCCGAGCAACAGTGTCGCGGCACTTGGCGGCTGGTGGCTTTGGTACAATGGCTCACCCAATAACCAGCTTGGCGTCATCTCCACCACCGCACTGCGCGACCAGGTGCTCACCGAGCTGGCCGGCGACAAGCTGATCTCGTTCATGCACCGCTCGCCTGGGTATCGCACCAGCTACCGTTCACGCGAGTATCCATTCGCGGCCGAGCGCCCACATTTGCGCCTATGCGTTCGCTTTAGGGGTTGATCGTCGGAGCTCGTTTGCGGCATGCGGCAAATCATGCGCAGATCCTCCGACCATCGTTTGTGAGGCCCCTTGACCCTAGAAACCTTCGCTCGCATCGCCCGCTTTCACTTAGTGACCCTCTCCGGCGGGGTGATCACCCCGGCAGGCATCGCCACGGCCCTGTTGATCGCGCTTGGCTTCCGCGTCATCGCGATGATCGCGGTCAAGGCGCTCCGCCGCATCCTTCACGCCCGCGGCGTCTCCGCAGGCGTCCAGTTCGCGTCCACCAAGATCTCGTCGTATGTAATTTTCATGCTTGGCGTGGCGGTCGCCATCCATTCCATTGGCGTGAACCTGAACGCGCTGTTTGCAGCCAGCACCGTCATCTTGGTGGGCATCGGGCTCGGGCTGCAAAAGGTCGTCGAGAACTTCGTGGCGGGCGTCATCGTCCTCATCGAGCAACCGATCAAGCGTGGTGACTTCGTGCGCATCGGAGATACCTACGGCACCGTCGACGATATTGGCCTTCGGGCCACCCGGGTCACGACGCGCAACGAGGAATCAATCATCATTCCCAATGGAGAATTCGTCACCTCGAAGGTCGTCAACCATTCGGTGCCGACGCTTCGAATTCGCCTATCGCTCAACGTTGGCGTCGCCTATGGGAGTGACGTCGACCTCGTCAAACGCACGCTGCTCCAGATCGGACAGGCCCATGCAGAGGTGCTCGAGGCACCGGAGCCCGAGGTGCGCTTCGAAGACTTTGGCGAATCGTCGCTCGATTTCTCGCTCCGCTTTTGGATCATGGATCCGCGCATGGACAACCGCATCCTCTCCGATCTGCGCTTTGCCGTCGACGCGGCCTTTCGCCTGGCGAAAATCGAGATTCCTTTCCCCCAACGTGATGTCCACATGCGAGCGAGCTCATGACGTTGGCGCCTTGGACCTCACTGCTCTCGCTGTTGGTATGGAGCCTGCCGGCATTCGCAGAAAGCCGAGTCCCTCTCACCTGCAACCATGGCTCAGACGTAGAATACGTGGGGCGCATCAAGATGCCGGTGACCGCCAAGAGTGGCGCGACCATCGTGGTGCGAATTGACGGCGTCGCCTCGGGAAAGATCTCGCACACGGGGCTCAACTACATCCACGACATGGTCACCGACTTCGTGTTCTCGCCGACCGCAAAGTACGTCGAGGGGAGCGCGCGGATCGTGGCGCTGACGGGAACGCGAAACACGCGCTCCAGTGCGCGCGTTTCCGTCGAAGGCAATGGGGTCCGCCTTTCGCTTCCCGCCCGCGTCAAAAATGGCAGAGGCTATACGGCACCCAGCGTCGTCTTCGAGCTACAGGTCGCCGATGGCGACGTGCAAGTGCAGCTGGCCCACTATGCGCTGAAGGCCAACGCCATCATCGTGGGGGATGTCCAGACCGACTGCGAACCGGATCCAAAGCCGTTCTTGTTGGCGACGACGACGATCAAATGAGATCACCACGACACCCAACCTTCGTCAAAGTGGAGCAGTGGCGCGACGCGCTGTTCGCGACGGACTTCCACCGTGACACGCCGCTGCGCAACCGCCTGGTCGCCGGCGTGTATCTGCTCGTGCACGCGTTGTACTTCTCGGATTTGACGAGCCGCGCCTCCTCTCTCACCTTCACCTTGTTGCTCGCGATCATCCCGATGCTGACCACCGGGATGGCCTTCTTCACGTCGTTTCCCGGCCTGTCTTCACAGCGAGAGCGGCTCACGGGAATTCTCTTCGACCAGCTGCTGCCGAGCGCCGTCTCTTCCGTGCGAGAGCACCTGGCGCACTTCGCCCAGCTCGCGGCTGCCGCCGGCACCTTGAGCTCGCTCTTCTTCCTGGTCACCGTGATGCTCTTTTTCCAATCGCTCGAAACCGCGGTCGATCGCATCTGGCGGGATGAGGTGGGGCGCACCTGGGGAGGCCGGGTCCAAGCCATTGCCGTCTTCCTCCTGCTAGGCTCGGTGTCGGTCGCGGCCTTGGTGCTCATTCGAAGCGAAGTTGCTCAGCTCTCCCAAGCCTTCACCGTCACACCACGCCCATGGGTGAAGACGCTGCTCTCGCAGGCGGCCAGCCTCTTGGCTGCCTGCGTCGTTTTCACCATGGCGACCAAGGTGCTGCCGAACATCAAGGTGCCGTGGAAGGCCGCGTTGGCGGGCGGGCTGAGCAGCGGCATCGCCTGGCATTTCATGAAGGAATTGTTCACCTTCTACGTGGCCCGCTTCGCGCACTACGAAAACATCTACGGGGTGCTCGGCGTGATCCCCGCGTTCTTCCTATGGGCCTATTTGAGCATGTTGCTGCTCTTGATCGGCGCGCAGATCGCTTTCATTCATGCGAATTTGAACGCCTTGACGTTGAGCTTGCGGCTCGACCGCACCGGCCATTCACGCGTCTACTATGCGTTGAGCGTTGCCGAGGATCTGGCGCGCGCCTTCATCCTCGGCGCGGCGCCGGTCAATGCCGACGAGATCGCCAAAGGGCTCGACGTTGCGCCCTACTTCGTCAAGCAAGCGATTGGCCCGCTCATCGCCGCGAATGTACTGCTAGAGATCGCCGACGCCCGCGCCGAGCCTTGTTACACGCTTGCGCGTCCACCCGACTCCATCCCGCTGTTGCAGATCGTGCAGCACGTGACGCGTGAGCCGTTCGAGGTGCCCGTCGACGTGGTCTCCTCCGATTTGGCACGCAAGCTCGAGGCGCTCTTCGCCGAGGTGCGCAGCCCAACAACGAGCGCGTTTGCGCGCGCGACACTAGGCGATCTGCTCGACCAGCCGAAGCCTGAGCCCATCCCCGAGTAACGCCTGCTCAAGCCTCGTTCGAAGGAGCGTGGGAGGGCCCGTTTCCTTGCGGGCTCCCATCCGTGGACCAGAGAAGCTCGGCCAGATCGGGATAGGACCGCCGATCGCCGGCATCGAGGAGCGCCAGCTGCGCGAGCAATGGCGCCCGACGAAACGGCGGCACGACGATCAACAGATCTTGCAGCATGAAGCGCAGGCGGCGAGTGATTTGCACCGATCCAGCGCCACACTGGCGAATCTCGTCGACCGAGAGGTGCACGTACGCCAACCAATTGGGGCGAGGAAGAACGAGCCGCACGACCCCGTCTTCGTCTGCTCGCGCCGTCGAGGGGATCTGGCGGCGCGCCAAACGCATGAGCAAGTCATGCAGTTGATCGATCGCTTGCACCGCGGTCGAAGGATCGTTGATGCCCGGGGACAACGCACGCTCGGCGATATCGACGATGCGGCGCAGTCCGTAGGCAACGTCTTGCGTAATGCTGCGTTCGGCGCCGATGCTCACGGCCCCACACAAGAGGGCCACATCCAGCCGTGCATGATCGCCGTAGACCTCGAACAACGGCCGCGTCGTGGCCACGAAATCACCGATGGTCGGCAGCATCACCACCACGACGTTCGCCCTACAGCTCTCGGCCCAGAGCGCCTCTTCGTCCACGGCGTTGATGACGCCGGAGCGCTTGCCTGAGACGACCACAAGCGTGGGCGAAGAAGTGAGCGCGAGGGAGACGACGTGGTCGTCGCTTGCGCCCACCTCTCCAGGAAACAAGTGGGCTAGTTGGTCCCGTGTTTCGTCGCCGATGCGGATGAGCACGTTCACTGCGCGAATCGCTTGGGACACGTGGTGAATGAAGAAGATGAATGCTGAAACGCAGAGCAGCGAGAGCATGACGGCAACCCAGACGGACAGCTGCGGTACCTGTGCCGCGCGATCTTCACTCGACACCCACACAACCCGCAAGGTCAGCAAGGCGTAAATAAAGGTCCCGATGAAAATCCCCAGCACCGTTTGGCTTTTTTTGTCGCGCAAGAAGGTGCGGAGAAGACCGGGAGAGAATTGGTTGCTCGCCAGTTGGAGGACGAGGATCGTGATGGAGAACACGACACCGGTGAATGTCATCATCGACGACGAGATGGTCGTGAGCACTGCGGTGGCGCCGGCGGGCCCTCCCTGGAACAGGTAGAAGTGGGGCGCGTGAGCGTCCATCTGTGCGTCAATGGCTTGCGCGCCGAACGAGAGTGCGACCGCGCCCAACATGAAAACGCCCGGCACTAACCACTGCGCTTCGTCGAGCCAGCGCAGAACTTTGAGGGTGACGATCCGGCCGGGCAGGTGTCTCATGGGTGCACGAAGAGTGGACGCAACCGGTTGGGAAAGTAAATGGCGGTCATACTTCTGCTGATTGGGGCGGTGTTGCATGACGAAAATGCAGCGTCGTCGCCACAACCGACGGAGGGCGCCAACGACAGGCCGGACTGCATCTTGCATCTTCAGACGAAGGAGGAATCCGACATGCGAAGACTTCTTTCTGAGCTGTGGCATCTGACAGCGCACGCGACTGACGGCGAAGTGGGCAAGGTCACTGATGTGCTGTTCGATGATGACTACTGGACCGTTCGCTACCTCGTCGTGAATACCGGGGGCTTGTTCAACCGCCAAGAGGTGCTCATTCCGCCGCGCGCCGTGCGTTCGATCGACATCGACGGACATCGCCTGCTGCTCGATTTGAACAAAGAGAAGGTGGCCGCAGCGCCACCCACCAGCAGCGACAAGCCCATTTCGAAGCAGGAAGAGGTGGAGCTGTACGGCCACTACGGCTTCCCCATTTGGAACGGTTTAGAGCAATGGGGCATTGGCCCGATGAAAGGCCCCTTCACCCTGATGCCAGAGTGGGAGCGCAGCGAGGCGACGGGTGATCCCAATCTTCGCAGCGGACGGGTCGTCATCGGCTACCGGGCGCATGCGATGGACGGAGCGCTGGGCGACGTGGTGGATTTCATCGTCGATGACCAAACCCTCACGATCTCATATTTCGTCGTCGACACCAGTGCGTGGTGGTTCGGAAAGAAAGTCCTCATCGCCCCGATGTGGTGCTCCGAGCTGAATTGGATAGACCACAGCTTCAACATCGTGATGACGCGCGAAGCCGTGAAGGCGGCACCCGAGTGGACGCCGGCGCGATTTGTCGACGCTGAGTACGACGACAGGCTACGTGACCACCACAAGTCCCGACTCGCAGGCCGTGCGTCCTCACCTCACCAGATGCGTCCGTGACAGCTGCGCGGTGAACGCATCGACCGTCGCTCGAAATCCGTCTTGTAAGGCCGCGCGCTGAAACGCGACGGAATCTCGATCGGTAATTCCTTCTACGACCGTACGCGCCGCTTGGCTCCACCCAGAGCCCTTGGCGAGGGCGATTCCATCAAGGGCATCGAGCGCGGCCAGAAGCCCCGCCTTTGACCACCCCGCTTGGCCGAAGGCCAGGGAATCACTGCGCTTGAGCCGCTCGGCCTGAAAGCGAAGCTCTGCGACGTGTGCAGCTTGCGCGTTCGCCGTGTCTGCGCTTTCCAAACAATCCGCCAGCGATCCCAACGAGCGGGAGAACGCGAAGCGCACGGTCCCAAACCCTGCACGCCCAAGTGCGAGCACGTCAGCTCGAGCTTGGGACAAATTGTCGGCGAGCGAGCGCGCCGGGAAAAGATTCTCAGCATCAGCGGCCGATTCAAATGGTGGTTCTGCGTCGTTGGCGAGAAAAACCGCATCCACCGCCGCTTGAACGCTCGTCACCAACGCCGTGCGTTGTAGGATGAGCGGTTGATCAGGTTTCAAAGTATCGATCCCTCGGCCCATGACTTCCAGCGCCTGCCAATATGCCCGTCGTTGATCTTGGGGGACAGGTCGGCCGATCATCGATCGCAGCGCCTCGACGAGCGCTTGCTGGACGCGGCGTGCATCATCAGTGCGCGAGGCCTGTTCAAGGTGCGACGCGAGCGCAGCGAGCTTTGCAGGCGCGGCGCCCTCCGTCTTCATCGCCGTCAAGATGCCTGAAAGCTCGACCACCACGCGGCGCAAACGCTCGCGCCGGGCCCCGTCCTTTGCTGCAACGAACGCCTCGACGGCCACCGAGAGCGTTTTGAGCTCGTC
>JBBQGJ010000869.1:0-4017 GCA_038322925.1 Mycobacteriales bacterium | reverse complement strand
GGCACGAGCGTTTTTGCCCTCGGGCTGTGGGGACTCGCTCACCCGGTTATGTACGGACTCGGCGCCCTGGTGTTCTTGGCCATGGTGATGCTCGCCGTGCGCGGGCTCATTCACTTGTGGTGGAATCGGATTCGCCCGTTGGTCTCAGGCGCCCGCGAAACAGCCGGTGACGGAGCCGCCTCGTTTCGCAGCAAGTCGGTGGATCTGCTCAAAGCCATCGCCGCTCACCAAGAGCACGACCACCAAGGCGGCCAAGTCTTCGTCGGTGTGGCCGGCAACAACGCGCAAAGGCAAGCAGGAAAGCCGGTCGCACTCAGCGACGAACAGCGCACGATGCACTTGCAAGTCACCGGCGCCACCGGGTCAGGCAAGACACAATCGTTGCTCGCGCCTCTTTGCTATCAGGATATTCTCGCGGGCAAAGGCGCGCTGTGGATGACCTCGAAGGGGTCAGAGGAGGAGATCAAGTTCTTCCGAAACGCCTGTGAGGTGGCTGGGCGAAGCGACGAGCTGCTCATCTTCTCACTTCAAGGCGCTGATTGGAGCCACACCTACAATCCCCTCTGGCTCGAACCACGCTCTGCGCGTGTCGGCTCGGGAGGCGATCCGCTCGGCGTCGCCGAACGGGTTTTCGTCGGGGCCTTCGCTGACAACATGGAAGAGCCGTTCTACCGCAGCGCCGCCCTGGCGTTTTGGCGCGGCATCATTCCCGTGCTGCACGGCCTCATTGCCCCAAGCGGACGCTCCTTCCCCTTCTCGTTCGAAGACGTGCTCGAGTGTCTGCAAAACCGAGAGGCGCTCGACTATTGCTTGCAACGCACGCTCGCTGTTCGCGAGGCGCGCGACCTCACCTCGCAGCTCGCCAGCCTTGGAAAAGACGCCGCTAAAACCTTGCTCGGCTTGCAGGTGGCCGTGCAGACCTTTGCTTCGCTCCCGCACCTCAATAGCTACTCCCCCGACATCGTCATCGAAGACATCGTCCAACGTGGGCAGATCGTCTACTTTCAGCTGCCAGCCAATCTGTACGCGGGCTTCTCGGCCGCAATCGGAAAGATTGTGTTGCAAGAGCTGCAGCAAGCGGGCGCGCGGCGCCAGATCGATCGCAGCAGAAGCCAGAGACACTTCCCCGTCTTCATCGATGAGTTCTACAACTTCGCCTTTCCTGGCTTCATCGACGCGCTCAACAAGCTGCGCGATGCGAACTTCCAGTTCACACTCGCCCATCAGTCGTTTTCCGACTTGCAGCGGGTCAGCGACGAATACGCCTCGGGCATTTGGGACAACACGCGCCTCAAGGCAATCCTTGCGCTCCACTCTGCGGAGTTCGCTGAGCAGCTCGCGAAGACGCTCGGCACACACAAGGCGCTGAAGACCACGACGCAACACGTCGTCGGCTCGCTCATGCTCCGCGTCAACACCGGTCAGCAATCGCTGCGCGAAGTCGACGAATTCAACCTGCATCCAAACTCACTCAAGGGTTTGGCAAAACGTGGGCAGGCCTATCTCGTCGACGGCAACTCCTTCGTTGGCTTGAACCTCGGTTGCATGCCGCGGGCGTTCTTCCACAACCAACCGAAGGTCCCCCTCGCCCCACGGCAACCGGCGCGAGCCGGCTTGGCTCTACGCGATCGTTTTACCGGCCAAGGCGTGACCCGCCGCAAGTTGGGGGCGGCATGATGGCGCTCTTTTGGATCCTCGCATCCACGCAAGCCGAGTGCATGCGCCTCTACGAGCACCGCGTACCAAGGTCGGGCAGTGCGTACTTCCATGCCTTTGATCCAGCGTTTGTCGCGGTCGGGTCGAGCCGAAACCTCGAGCCTGAGCTGCTCAAGGCCATCGCTTGGTGCGAAACGCGCCTCGATCCCTGTGCCACCTCACCCGTTGGAGCTCGCGGGATCATGCAGTTCATGCCAACGACCTTCAGCGCGGTCGCACGTGCTGCCCGCGCAAGCGATCCGTACAACCCGGCCGACTCGATCGAATCAGCGGGCGTCTACGTCGCGGCTCTCGTCAACTATTGGTTCGCTCGTGGCGCCGGACTCGACGCCGTCGTCGCGTCTTACAATGCGGGACCCACCGCCGTGCTTCGCGCACGCAACCGCGGCCTTCAGATCCCCAACATCGAAGAAACGCAGGGCTACGTCGCGTGCGTACTCGATGCGCGAGCCCGCTTTCGGCTCACCAGTGGCGCACTGCCAACGCGAGCAGCCGCGCCAAGCTTTAGCACTGTGTTCAACGCGCTCTTCCGAATGGACGGATGGCGCCAACTGCCAGGAGTGTTCCGATGAAGACCAACAAGCAGCCGCCGCAAAACCGCAAAGCCATCAAGCTCGTCCGCAACTTCGAAGACCAGGACGGCAAGAGCCGCAGCCGCTTCGACACCGTCGGCTACCTCCAAGGTGCGTCCGACACGGGGAAGATCGAGTTTTACATCGACATTCCACTGCTCGGGCAAAAGCTCGTCGTCTTTCGCGGAGACGAAACCGAAACCAACGACGCCGCTTGACGGGAGCCATCCAATGACACGCTTCATTTACCAGACGCATAAGTACGAAAAAAATGGCCACATGCACACCGGCTATATTCGGGTTGGCACGATCGAGTTCGACGCCGTCACGCAGCCGGTCATCGCGAACATCCGTTTTGATCACGCACGAGAGCCGCGCTTCGTCGTGCTCGACACCGACCCGCGTGATTCCGTTTTTCATGAGGTGACCCCATGAACCGCCCACGATTCATTCGCATCCTGCACATCGTCGCATCGCTGCTGATGCCACTGCTCCCACGCCTCGCCTATGCAGCCCCAGACGAGTCGGTGTTGCGGCCGGCCAGAGATCTCATCCGCTTCATCTCTGGACCACTCGCTGGAGTGCTCGTGGCGCTTGGCCTCGCCGGAGCCCTTATCACGCTCATCTTCTTCGGTGGCATGTTCATTGGTCGCCTGCTGATCGCGTTTGCCGGTGGCATCGGTCTGTTCATGCTCGATCACCTGGTCAGCTTCATCGACTCGACGTCGAAATAGGTCTGCAATGCGCGTCACCCCGGTCCACCGAACGATTGAGCGGCCAGCAAGGCTCTTCGGTCTCGAGCTTTCAGATACGGTGCTGTGGCTCTCGACCTTCGTCCTGCTTCGGTGGACGATTCTCTGGGCCGGCGTTCTCATCACGATCACATGGGTCGCGCTCTTCCTACTTCGCTTCAGGCGACCCCCACGTTTCCTCTTGAGCTTGATCCGCTACCACGCGTTCGCCGCGCTCTGCGGCAATCGCTTCAACGCCTTTAGTCGCGAACGCACGCACGGGGCGTGGCTGGCTTTGCGGGGGCGCCAGTGAACACGCTGCCGCTCGTCACCCGAGTGCCAATTTGCGAGGTGCGGGGCTCGGTCGTACTTAATGTCGACGGATCACTGGCGTACGGTTTTGCGCTCGAACCCTTGGCGTTCAATGCCTCTTCCAGTGCGGGCCTCGAAGAAACCGTCGACAAGCTCGCCGCTCTGCTTCGGTCCTTGCCTGACAATGTCATCCTACAGATGCTCTTTTTGGTGAGCGACGAGCGCCCCCTCGCCGTGGAGCGCTTCGCACACGACTTGCAGGCTCGCGCCGAACGCGAGAAGAGCGAGGCGCGTGCGCACCTCGCCGCCGACATCGCCAAGGGTATCACCGACGTTGGTTTTCGATCGACCCGAGCGTTTCTCTTTGTCTGCGTCCCCTACGCGTTTCAAAATGCGATGCTCGTTCGGGCGGGTGCGATGCCCGTGTTGCGACCGCGCATGTCGAAAGACGCCTACGAGCGTGCAACAAAGATGCTGCTCGATACAGCGTCCGTCGTCGGCGAGGCGCTGAGCGAGAGCGGCATCGCATGTAAACCAGCCGAAGAGCACGAGCTGCTCGAACTGGCGTACCGCCATCTCAATCCGCAAAAGGCGGTCGTTCCGCCGCGTCACGGTGAAAGCGTCGACGCCGGTCGAGACGTCCCCGACTCCTGGCCGCGAGAGCTCGATCCATCACTCACGTTGCG
>JBBQGJ010000868.1:0-1548 GCA_038322925.1 Mycobacteriales bacterium | reverse complement strand
TGCCGTAGGAGATAGTGCGGAGGCGATTACCGCCGACGCCGCGCGAGATCAGGTAGTCCTGGGCAGCCGCGGCGCGGCGCGCGCCGAGGCCGATGTTGTATTCGCGGGTGCCGCGCTCGTCGGCGTGGCCTTCGATCGTGATGGCGTAGCGCGGATACTGGTTCAGCCACTGCGCCTGACGATCGAGCGTCTGGCGGGCCTGCGGCGTGAGGTCGGTGGAGTCGGTTTCGAAGAAAACCCGGTCGCCGACATTGACGACGAAATCCTGCGGCGAACCGGCCGTTGCCGCCCCTCCCTCACCGCCGACGCCAAGGCCGAGGCCGCCCTGCTCGCCCGGGTTCTTGGCGCAGGCCGACAGCATCAGCGCCGCGGCAAGCACGATCGCGACACCGGCGCGCGAGAAAAGGTTGAAATTGGCCATTCGGGGTAACTCCTCGTCCACCATACCGTTTGGGATGGTGTAAGCCGCGGTTGGTTAAGCGGCGGTGCAGGGAAATGGTTAAGAATGCGTGGTCGGGCTGGTACCGGAAGCTAGGTCGTCCCACTCAACCGGCGAAAATCCTTGCCGGAATCGACATGCCCCTGCCCTGCGCGGGACGCTAGACCGCATGATTCAGTTGAGCAAGGGCGACCACGCCGGGTCGGAAGCAAATGCCGGCGTCGGCACGCGATACTCGGCGAAGCCGTTGAGGTCGATCGTCCACAACTGCGGGCCGCCGTTGGCGCCGGGCGTGTTGCGGAAGAACATCAGGACGCGGCCATTCGGCGCCCAGGTCGGCCCTTCGTTGTGGAACCCTTCGGTGAGGATGCGCTCGCCGGAACCATCCGGCCGGATCACGCCGATCGCGAACTGGCCGCCTGCCCGGCGCGTGAATGCGATCAGGTCGCCGCGCGGCGACCATACCGGCGTGCCATAGGAACCGTCGCCGAAGGTGATGCGGTGCGGATTGGAGCCGTCGGCGTTCATCACGTAGATTTGCGGCTGGCCGCCGCGATCGGACTCGAACGCGATCTGCGCGCCGTCCGGCGAATAGGACGGGCTGGTGTCGATGGCCGCGTCGTCGGTCAGGCGCGTGGTGCGGCGCGAGCGCAATTCGAGCGCGAAGATATTCGCGTTGGCGCCCATCTGGAGGCTCATGATGACCTTCTGGCCATCGGGGGAGAAACGCGGCGCATACGTCATGCCGGGAAAATCGCCAACCGGTTCGCGCTGCTGCGTCTCGATGTTCATCAGATAAACGCGCGCCTGTCCGCCGCCCTGTCCGGCCTGCGGTGCCGGGATCGACATGTAGGTGATCTCCTGGCTCGTCGGGCTGAACCGCGGCGTCAGTTCGATGTCGGTGCCGCGGGTCAGGTAGCGGATATTGGCGCCGTCCTGATCCATGATCGCAAGGCGCTTCGTCCGATTGTCCTTGGGCCCGGTCTCGTCGACGAAAACGATGCGGGTATCGAAATATCCGCGCTCGCCGGTCAGGCGCTCGTAGATCGCATCGGCGATGATGTGGGCGACGCGGCGCCAGTTGTCGGGGGTCGTGAAGAACTGCTGGC
>JBBQGJ010000867.1:0-5565 GCA_038322925.1 Mycobacteriales bacterium | reverse complement strand
GCCGTGTTTCAGTATCTCTTTTTTACGACCATCCATCATCGGTCAAGGTCGTTCGTCGGCGGACAGAATTTGGGGCCTTGTGCCCTATGCTCTGCGTACTTCGCCGACTCCAGAGGCCCGAATCGTACCGCCAGTCGGCGCTCGCGGCAATCCACTGGCAAAGTCGGAGCGTGCGGATCGGACTCTGGCTAAAAAACGTCGGTCCGTTCGCACGCAACGCCGACGCCGATTCAAGGCCGCTCTCCAAGTGGAAGCCGTTCAGTTCGCTGGCCTGATCTCTTTCGCGCTCGGCCGATTGGGACGCACTCCGCGCAGCACATCCACGGCCTCGGTTAGACCGTCGATCGAGAGTTCGAACATCGGAAAGACGCGGCGAACGATCTGAATGGTCGCCGCATTCCAACGTATGCGCGGTTCGGGGTTGAGCCAGATCGAGTTTGGCACGCGCTGCCGAATGCGCATCAGCCACGCCAGGCCAGTATCGGAATTGCGGTGGTCGAAACCAATCGCGCCGCCAAGATGCGTCAGCTCCGACGGGGCCATCCATGCATCGCCGACAAACACTGCTGACCAGGTGTGATCCAAGTTCCTAAGCACTTCGACGGTCGGGTCTCCCTTCCAATTACGCATGTCGGTATACAGCCGCTCGTAGACGCAATTGTGGAAAAAACGGTATTCGAACTGCTTGAAATGATTGGCGGCGTGCGCGGCGCTGAACAGCCGTTCGCACAGGTGCGTGTAAGGGTCCATCGAGCCGCCGACGTCCATCAAGAGCAGCAGCTTGATGCGGTTGCGCCGCGGCGGACCGAACACCAGCTCGATCTCTCCCCCGTTGCGGGCGCTGTGATCGATCGTATCGTCCAGTTGCAGCTCTTCAGGGCCTTGGTCTTTATCCAGCCGTTTCAAACGGCGTAGCGCGATTCCGATCTGTCGCGTATCGAGAATCTGGTCGGACCGCAGATTGCGAAAGCGCCGCTCGCCGGCGACTTGCACCGCCGAACGGCTCCCGCCTTCGCCGCCGAGCCGTACGCCCCCGGGGTTTTCTCCGCCGTGCCCAAAGGCGGACGTGCCGCCGGTGCCAATCCATCGATTGCCGCCGTCGTGGCGCTCTTTTTGCTCTGCGAGCAGCTTGCGAAAGCGTTCGGCCAGCTCGTCAAGATCGAAGGCCCGCATCTTCTCGCGATCTTCGTCGGAGATCTTCGGCAGCGTTGGATTCTCGAGCCATTCGAGCAGTTGTTGGCTGATATCGGCCGAAGTCTCGATGCCGGCGAAGTAGGAGGCAAATGCCCGGTCGTACGTGTCGAAGTCGGTCTCGCGCTTCACCAACAACGACCGGGCCAGGTGGTAAAACGTGTTGAGATCGGCCCGCGCGTGACCTTGCGCCAGCGCTTCCATCAGCGCCAGCCATTCGGTGCTCGACGCCTTCAGGCCGAACTGGCGGAGGTGGTAAAAGAAGTCGACGAACATGCGTGGCCTGGTTCCAGGTGTCCGGTTTCGCGCGACCGAGCGACGTCCAGCCGTATGCACGAGCGCTCTAGCTCACGCGGCCGAAGCGTCGATTGGCCAGCACCGTTTCGATGTCGTTCTCTCGCTTCAGCAGCACGCCCATAAACGGCAGCTCCTTGACGATCGCCTCGGCAGTGATTCCGCCGCGCCGCAGCGCCGCGATCCAGTCGATCAGTTCGCTCGTCGATGGACGTTTACGAACCTCAGGCAGTTCGCGCAACCAATAGAAACGCAACAGCACCTGCTGCAACAGCTCGGCTTCGACGTCGGGGTGATGCACCCGTATGATATCGACCATCGTCTCCTTGCCGGGAAACTCGATGTAGTGGAACACGCACCGCCGCAGAAAGGCGTCGGGCAGCTCCTTTTCATTATTCGACGTGATCACCACGATGGGCCGGTGCTCGGCCTTGATCTGATCCCCCGTCTCGGCAACGGTGAAGCTCATGCGATCGAGCTCGTGCAGCAAATCGTTGGGGAATTCCATGTCGGCCTTGTCGATCTCGTCGATCAAGAGCACGACGCGCTCGTGCGCCCGCAGCGCCAGCCCCATGGGGCCGAATTTGATGTACTGGCGAATATCGCTGATATCGCGGTCGCCAAAGCGAGCATCGTTGAGCCGCTGCACGGTGTCGTAGACGTAAAGCCCGTCTTGCGCCTTGGTGGTCGACTTGATGTTCCACGTCAGCAGTTGCTTGCCAAGATTCTCGGCAATCGCTTCGGCCAGAACCGTCTTGCCCGTGCCAGGCTCGCCACGAATCAACAGCGGCTTCTCCAGCGCGCAGGCAACGTTCACCGCATCGCGCAACTCGGGCGTGACAAGATAAGTGTCCGTTCCCGTGAACAAATGGAACGACATGCGAACTCCTGGTCGGTAGGTTGAATATCACGGGCGTCTGGCAGTGCATCAAATGCGCTCCGGCGCGCTGGCGACGGCTGCCGCTAGGAGACCAGTTTATTCGACGCGGCGCATTCGCCTAGCCCTGGCGCCGGTAATGCGCGAATCGTGAATTCCCACGTGCCCGTTGCCGAAAAGCCGTTGGGTACGAATACCGGTGCTGGGGACGCGGCGGTCGATGTGACGAATGGCACGTAGTTTTAGATAAGCCCTTTCGCCATCATGCGTTTGACCTCGGCGCGTGGTTTGGTCAGCCTGACTTAGTGGTTGCGTCGGTGTTTTTTCACGCGGGGCTCGAAACGGTCAGGCCGATCAGCGACTTGATGCGTGGCGACAGCGTCTAGCAACTGCTCGTAAAGTGTTCTGCGGTGCGACGCACTTCGTTCGGCTTGCAAGGCGATCAACGGCTGGAAGGCTTCCAACGTCTGGATCGCCCCCTTAAAGCTGATCGACCGCGGCTGGATGTCGTGCCTGCTCGCTGTCCGCGCAATGATCGTGCGAATGAGGTTGTAGGCCAAGACATGCGTCCATACCTCTTTGTGCACCAGCTCGGGTGTCTTACAGCGCAAGTCACGCATCTGCATCGTCGACTTGATGGAACGTAGATCGAGTTCGTTGTTCCAACGTTCGCGGTACGGAATCGCCAGATCTTCCTTGGTGTTTTGCTGCGGGTCCAGCAACGTCGTTACCACCACAATTGACTTGGTCCGGAATCCAGGCTGCGCAACCCGAATTCTCGCTTCTCGAACCGTGATGTATTCGGGCAACAACTTGTATGTCTGCCAATCCAGCGAACGAATCGACGTCGGCTTGAACCAGCGGACAAGGTGGTCGCTTTCGCCAAGGCGCTTTTCACGTCGAAAGTCGGGTTTGCGGTTGGCTTTGTTGAGGCGACTGACGAATTCGACGCCGCGTTCTTGGAGCAATAATACGTTGGTCCAATTAACAATTAGACGGTCGGCCAGCAGAACATCTCCGGGACGAAGTACGTCCCACAATCGGCGGAGCAAGCTGACTTCGCCCTCTCCTTTGCCAGCGTACCGGCAGAACCCCAGACTGATAATCGCCCCGCATGACAAGGACGTAATGGCTCCGATCCGCGCGATTGGGAAGCCGAGACCAGGCTGCTGGTTGTAGACCTGTGGATATGCCTCCTGATTCTTCGGTGTATCCGGCATGGTGACCGTCGTGCCATCGAACATGTAGACGCGCCGACCTTTCCACAGCCAGCGGCAATCGACCTTGGCCTCTAATGCTCGCCCCACCAAGCAAGCCACCGTCGAGAAGAACTTTTCCGGTAACCGCTTTCTTGCCTGGCAGTATGCACCCGTTTCGGCCGAGCACGGACCCTGTCCTTGTGATAGACGATGAGCAATCAATCGGGCAACCGCCGCGCGGCACGACGCGTCGGCGCTCAAGACTTGGCCCAAGAAGACCCACAACGTGACCAGCGGCGAGTAGATCCGGTCAGTCCAACACGCACCAACCGATGTCAGTGCTTGCGCGACAATCCCTTCTGACAGCACATCGCTGAACGGCAGGTCGCCGTCTTGAAGAAACTGCTGTCGAAGAAATCTCGCCTGTTGCCGAAAGCGTCCGTCGCTAGAATATCGCATCCGTGGCCTCCTTGCCGTTGATGGATGTGTTGCCAAACACCATCTACGCAAGCGAGGCCTTTTTGGCTATGTCGATCTGCACCAAAGACTTGCCGAAGAACTACGTGCCATTCGTCGATGTGACCGAAGCATTTTTGCACCCCGCCAAATTCGCTCAGGACGGTTCGACCTTGGTCACGATCGGAGGCTCATGGCGGCAGCGAAATGTGGACGGGCACGACATTTTAGAGCCCGCAATCTCGTAAGCGAACTTAGCGGGAAGCCCTCGGTGCCGCTCCGCCAGGGCCGTCAGGAGGACCATAGTATTTTCTCAGAGGTCGTTTACACCGCCCTCAGGCTGAGCGACGCGTTGGGGACCGCAGTTTGTCCGCCCGACGCTAGCGAAAAGCGATCGACCGGAGTTATTCTAGGGCGTCATGCACCCCTTCAGATAGCGAGCTTTGGAAGGCGAATTCAGGAGATTGGAGCATGCTTCGACGGCCAGCCGAGATCTGGGGATGGTCTCGCAGGCCGCAACACACACGAAGACAACTCGTCTGCGGCGGGTTAACATACACAACCAACTCGGCGCTGGCTTTTTGAACCGCCCAGCGCAGGCAATTTAACCCGCCGTTCACATTGGCACAACCTACCGAAGAGAGACACCAAGCTTTAACCAGATAGGTATCGGCAATGAACGCCCTGCAAACCCGCTTCTTTTGCGCTGTCCTGATTGGTTGCCTGCTCACGACCAACTCAATCGCTGAGTCGCGAGTTGAGCCCGCTGAGATGGCCAAGCAGGTCACCATCCACCGGGACCAGTGGGGCGTGGCGCATATTTCCGGTCCGACGGACGCGAGCGTCATTTTCGGTTTCGGCTATTGTCAAGCCGAAGACTATTTTTGGCAGGTCGAAGAGAACTTACTTCGTGCCCTGGGTCGCTGCGCAGAATCGGTTGGAGCGAAGATGCTTGATTCCGATTTGCTGTCGCGCAATTTCAATATACCGGCTATGGCCAGAGCTGACTTCGAAAAGCTCGGTTCCATCGATCGGCAAGTGTGTACCGCGTTCGCCGACGGAATCAACTATTTCCTGGAAACCCATCCTGATGTGAAACCGCGCATTGTTCAGCGGTTTGAGCCTTGGCATATTTTGGCTCACCGGCGGCAAGCACTTCTTGACTGGACGTTTAGTAAGGCGCACGTACCGCAGGCAGAACAGACAGCGTATGCGTTGTCGACTGCCACGGCCTCCAATGGCTGGGCGATTGGGCCAAGCAAGACCCGGAATGGCAGCACCATGCTGTTTATCAATCCGCACCAACCGTGGTTTGGCCCCGGCTCCTGGTATGAGGCTCACTTAAAGAGTGACGAGGGATTGAACTTCAGCGGCGCAGCCTTTTACTGTTTTCCGCTCCCCAGCTTGGGGCGCAACGAGAACCTCGGTTGGGGGCACACGGCCAACCGTCCCGACGTCGCCGACACTTATCGCTTGACCTTTGACGATCCATCCAATCCTCTCAATTACAAGACTCCTGAGGGGTACAAAACGGCGATTGAGCGGACG
>JBBQGJ010000866.1:0-1523 GCA_038322925.1 Mycobacteriales bacterium | reverse complement strand
CAACATCGCCGATGGCCAGACAAGGCCCTTCATGACTGAGGCGGTAGGGTAGGAGCGGCTCACGCGAGAAATCGTCGAAATCGTCCTCCCGATGCCGGAAGTCCAGCCCGGCTGCCTGCGCGTCTAAAAGCGTGATGGCGTTTGAAAGCAACGTGCCACTGCGTCCCCACACTTGGCTCGGTGTCAAGCTGAGGTCGGCGTCGGCGAGCGTAAGCGTAAGTGTCTCCGAGACTTTAACTCCCGTGCGAATGAATCCGCGTCCGTTCGGGAACCTGACGAGGACAGAGTCGATTTGCCCGAGACCGGGATCAAAGCCAAACAGGAGTCGGGGCGTAACGGCGCTGAGAAATCCGCGCGTACGCCTGACTTCGGCAACTTGAGTGCGCCCGCCGGCGACAACGCGCACGACGGCTCCGATGGCGTCGATGTTTTTGGCGTCACCCCGCAGATCCACCGTGAGAAAAGGACAGGGGCGTAGCTGCTGCGCCAAATTGCGGAAGAGCCCTGCGGGCTCATCGGTGTTGTTGACGATCAGGTCGAGGTCGCCATCGTGGTCGAGGTCGGCGTAGGCGCAGCCAGAACTGTAGCTAGGCTCGCCGAGGCCGCTGTCGCGGGTACGGTCGACAAAAGCACCGGCCTCATCGCGCGTGTACAGCGCGTTGGGCAGCGGCGCGGTCGGGATCAGCTGCGCGTAGTCGTTGAAGGCTTTGAAATTCTTGTCCGTGATGCCGCCGTTGCGCTTGACGCTGTCGACGGTGTAGTTGAGGTAGTCGAGATTGGTGATGTCACGGCGGTAGCCGTTGGTGATGAACAGGTCGCGTTGCCCGTCGAGATCAAAATCGGCCAGCAGCGGCGCCCAACTCCAGTCGGTGGCGTGAACGCCACTCTGCTCGGCGACCTCGGAGAAGTGCTCGCCGCGGTTGAGCTGCAGGTTGTTGCGCATGAGTTGACGGCCGTAGCCGTAGTCCTCGAGATTTTTGTAGCGCGTCTGCACCATCGTGCTCATGAGTTGCTTGCGCCGACTTAGATCGGGTGCGAGCATATCGGCGGAGACGATATCCGGGCTCCCGTCGCCGTCGACATCGGCGATATCCACGCCCATGGTGTGCTCGGAGGTGTGCCGGAGGAGTGTTTTCGCCTTGTCGGCAAAACCCCCACGTCCGTCTCCAATCAAGAGTTGATCAGGCTCGATGTAGTCGTTGCCGATGTAGAGGTCGTCGTGGCCGTCGGCGTTGAGGTCTGAAGCGGTGACGCTCAGGCCCCAGGCGCGGTTAATCAGGCCGCGCTCGGCGGTGACATCGACAAAACGGCCATCGCGATTTTCGAACAGTCGGTCGGTGTCAAAGACGGACCAGGCTTCGGTGCCGCGCTCGTAGCCGCCGCCGGGTTTGGGCTTGGCGGTAATCGCCGTGGTGCGACCCCATTCGACGGGATTGTTGAGGATGTAGACATCGAGATCGCCGTCGCCGTCGTAATCGAAGAAATTGGCGTGGTTGCTGGCGCTGCCGTCGTTGAGACCGTAG
>JBBQGJ010000865.1:0-2149 GCA_038322925.1 Mycobacteriales bacterium | reverse complement strand
AGGGCCTCGTCATGGGGACGCGCTCGGGCGATGTGGACGCGGGCGCGATTCTGTACCTGATCACACAGGAGAAGCATGCTCCGAAAGAGGTGCTCGAAATGCTGAACACGTCGAGCGGACTGCAGGGATTGTCCGGCGTTTCCAACGATATGAGAGACGTTCTGCAGGCGGCCGAACGCGGGAATGAGCGGGCGCGGCTGGCGGTGGACGTCTTTTGCTATCGCGTACGAAAGTATCTGGGCGCCTATCTGGCGGCGATGAACGGAGCAGACGCGCTCATCTTCACGGGCGGCATCGGCGAGAATTCGCCGGAGATTCGCGCGCGCATCTGTAACGGTCTGGACAGCCTCGGAATGGGGATCGATCCCGGGCGTAATGAAGAGAGCAGCGAGCAGGCCCGGCAAATCGGAAGCTCTTCGGTTCCGGTCTGGGTGGTGCCCACGCAGGAGGAGTTGCTGATCGCCCGGGATACCGTGCGCTGCGTGCGCGGAATTCCGCACGAGTGAGACAACCGTCTCGAGCCCGATACACTGGGTATCGAAAAGATGAAATTTGCTCTTACGCTGGGCGCTGCCTTGTTGTGCCTGCTGCCGGCAGCGAATGCCGCCGACTGGAAAAGGCTGAAGCCCCAGGGATATGTGAGCGATTTCGCGGGCGTGGTGGATGCGCCCAGCCGGGCGGCAATCGAGGAGTACGCAGGGCGCGTTCAGCAGGCCACGGGCGCGCAGTTGGCCTTTGTCGTGCTTCCCGGTCTGGAAAACGAGCCCATTGAAGATGTGGCCAACGATCTGTTCCACGCCTGGGGAATTGGACGAAAGAAAGAAGACGACGGGGCGATGGTGCTGCTGTCGGTGGCGGACCGGAAGTCCCGGCTGGAGGTGGGCGGTGGTCTGGGCGGCATCATCCCGGACAGCATGGCGGGTCTCCTGCTGGACGATATGCGTCCCGCGCTCCGGCAGGGCAGTTACGGAGCGGCGTTGCTGGCCGCCGCCGAGCGCCTCGGCGGCACGATTGCGAAGTCCAAGGGAGTGGAAATACCGGCGCCAAAGTCCGCCGTGCGAGTTCGGCCGACCCGCCGGGACAGCATTCCCTGGCCGTTGATTCTGGGCGGGATTTTTGTCTTGCTCATGCTCCTCCGCCGGGGGGGAGGGGGCGGCGGCAGATCTGGCGGAGGCGGGGGCGGCGGGTTCTGGTCCGGTCTGCTGCTGGGACAATTACTGAACGCCGGCCGTGGCGGCTTCGGGGGCGGTCGCGATGGCGGCGGCTTCGGGGGATATGATTCCGGGGGGGCCGGCGGCGGCTTCGGCGGTTTCGGCGGCGGCGACTCGGGCGGCGGGGGCGCGTCTTCCGACTGGTGAGAGCAAAGCCTTGTCCGCAGCATTCGTCGAAAGCCCGATAGAATAACAAAGCCATGCCCGCACCTCTCGATCAGCTCGTCGAAAAAATGCGTCAGGCGTTTCCGCGAGACCTGGTGTCCGTCATCCTGCATGGCTCCGCCGCCAGCGGCGACCACAACGAAAAATTCTCCGACTATAACGTGATCTGCGTCCTGACGCAGATCACTCCGGGGCAACTGCGTGCCTCCGAGCCGGCCTTCCGGCGGTGGCGCGAACAGGGCAATCCGTCGCCGCTGCTGCTCACCGAGAAGGAGATCCGTGCGTCCACCGATTCCTTCGCCATCGAATTCCACGACATTCGCGAGCACCACCGGATTCTGCACGGCGAAGACGTGGTTTCCGGACTCGCCATCGGCAATGTTTTCTACCGGGCGCAGGTCGAGCACGATCTGCGGGCCAAACTACTGCGACTGCGCCAGAAAGCCTCCGGTATACTTTCGGATAATGATGTTTTGTGCCGGCTGCTGGTCGATTCGGTCTCTACCTTTTGCGTGCTGTTCCGCCACGCCCTGAAGCTTCATGACGTGCCGGTGACCGCGAAGAAGCGCGAGACCGTCGCACGTGCCGCGGAGCAGTTCGGAATTGACCCCGCGCCCTTTATTACTCTTCTCGATTTGCGCGAACAGAAGCGGAAGCTCAAAGACGTGGAGCCGGAAGGTTTGCTGACCGGCTGCATGAAGGGGATCGAAACGGTGATCGACCGGGTCGATCGCCTGGGGCAGCAAAACACATGAGGCGGCAAGGTACGTGAG
>JBBQGJ010000864.1:0-1866 GCA_038322925.1 Mycobacteriales bacterium | reverse complement strand
AAGCGCTTGCGCATGCCGCTTTTTTAGACCCCGGAAACATCATCATGTTCGATGCGGTCAGCCTGAACATCAGCGGTGATCACCACTACCAGGCAGGCGATGTTCGGGCGGCCATCGACGAGTTCAAGCAAGGATTGCTGCTCGATCCGGCGGACGTCAACCTGCACAACAGCCTGGGGGTTTGTTATGGCGTCCTGGCGGACGACGAAAACGCCCTGGCGGCCTTCGAGAACGCCATCTGGCTGGCGCCGCGGGACATGATGGCCATGTACAACAAAGGCTATATCCTTTGGCGCCAAGGCCGACATCAGCAGGCCCTGGAATGTTTTCTCGCGGCCAACGCCCGAGAACCGGGGGTTTTTGAAGTGCTCTTTCACATCGGCCAGGCATACCTGGACCTGGAAGCCGGCGAAAAAGCCCGGCCGTTTCTGGAGGCCGCCACCCGATCCAATAACCGCTCGGGGCTTGCATTCAAGCGTTTAGGCACCTGTCTAGAACCGTCAGGACACATCAAAGAGGCGATTCAGGCCTACAAACAGGCGGTGAAAATCAATCCCGATGACGCCGAATCGCTCTCGATGCTGGGCCGGCTGTACACCCTGCGCCAGGAAAGCCTGGATGTGGCCTCGGTACTGTGTGAGCAGAGCGTTCGCCTCTGCCCGGACAACGGCCTCTACCGGCATCGCCTGGCCAGTGTATATCTGGAACTGGGAAAGCTGGACCATGCGCTGACAGCCTTCGAACTGGCCACGGCCATGGGTCATGAGAGCGGCCCGCAGATCGAAGAGACGCGCAATCGCCTGCTGTCGGCCAAGGCATGCTAAAAAAAACGACCGGCAGAGGTTGTCAGTGTCCGTCCAGAAATGGCATCTTGCGGTCCAGCTCTGCGTTCTCGCGTTTTGAAAATCCTCGACGTAGCGCCGCTACGCCTGCGGTTTCCAAAACCGTGCGGCCTTGATCTGAACCACAATCCACCATTTCTGGACGGACACTTGTTAGCGCCGCTTTTGTGCTTAATGTATCCGTTTCGCCGGGTCGACATCGAACGACGCCGAAGGGCATGTTTCCCAGATGGTGTCACATCCGGTGGATCGATGGATTTCGGACTATAAAGGAGTCTGGTGTAATGCCCATATACGAATATCACTGCAACGAATGCGGTCACGATTTCGAATATCTGAAGCTCGGCGCCGGCGAGCCGGAGCATTGTCCTGCCTGTAAGGCGGCCTCGATCTGCCGCCTCATGTCCACCTGCGGGTTTGTCAGCAAAGGCAGCGGCGGTGAAACGGTGAGCACGTCGGCATCGGCGTCGGCATGCAGTGGATGCAGCGCCTCCAGCTGCGCCGGTTGCGGTCATTGATGGTCGCCGGAGCCGTTACCATCGGCACCCGTGGCAGCCAGCTGGCCCTGTGGCAGGCCAACTGGGTCAAAGATGCCATCCGCAGGCATTCGCCCGATCTTGCCGTTGAACTGGTCATCATCAAAACCAAGGGTGATAAGATATTGGACGTGCCGCTGGCCAAGGTGGGCGGCAAGGGGCTGTTCGTCAAGGAGATCGAAGAGGCGCTGCTGGATGGGCGCATCGACCTGGCGGTGCACAGCATGAAGGACATGCCCGCCGACATCCCCGAAGGTCTGAGCATCGGTGCGATCCCCAAGCGGGAGGAGCCCCGCGACGTCCTGATCACCCGCAGCGGGTTGCCGCTGGAGCGGCTGCAGCAGGGGGCCCGCGTGGGCACCAGCAGCCTGCGCCGTGCGGCCCAGCTGCTTTTTTTACGTCCCGACATCGGCATCGTGCCTTTGCGAGGCAACCTGGACACCCGTTTGAAAAAACTGGAAAGCGAGTCGCTGGACGCCATCGTGCTG
>JBBQGJ010000863.1:0-2391 GCA_038322925.1 Mycobacteriales bacterium | reverse complement strand
GGGCGGCATGAGCTTTCATGGAGGCTTGATCGGTGTGCTGCTGTCGCAGGTTTGGTTTGCCCGCACCCGTCAGCGGCCATGGCTGCAAGTGATGGATTTCATCGCGCCGTGCGTGCCAACCGGTTTGGCAGCAGGCCGGGCGGGCAACTTCTTGAATGGCGAGCTATGGGGCAGGGTGGCCGACCCATCGCTGCCTTGGGGGATGATTTTCAGAGGTGGTGGCGACTTGCCGCGGCATCCGTCGCAAATTTATCAGTTTTTGCTTGAGGGGCTGCTGCTCTTTATTTTGTTGTGGCTGTACGCGCGCAAGCCTCGGAAAATAGGACAGGTATCCGGCGCGTTTTTAGTCGGCTACGGCGTGTTCAGGTTTATCGCCGAGTTCTTTCGCGAACCCGATGCGTTTTTAGGCATACTGCAGTTCGGCATGAGCATGGGCCAGTGGCTGTGTGTGCCCATGATCCTTGGTGGCATCGCCATGTGGATTTGGGCTTCAAAAAGACCAAAACCCGTCTAAAAAGCCCTTAATTAGGTGCCTTTTAGATCTCCAAGGCAATAGATATATGCGTGAGCAGCTACTAAAATAGTAGCAATTCCGCTCTATTCAGATCAATTGCCTAGCCAGCAGAACCGCCACATGGACTGCTTCACGAGCCGCGCCGTCCCTGATCTGATGGCGGCAGCTGGTGCCGTCTGCCACCACCACGGCGTCTGGCTGCTTTCGTACTGCAGGTAGCAAGCTCAGCTCAGCCATTTGCATTGACATGTCGTAATGCGAGGCCTCGTAGCCAAAGCTACCGGCCATGCCGCAGCAACTGGATTCAATCAGCTCAGGCTGCGCGCCAGGGATGAGTTTCAGAACGTCAATGATCGGGCTGACCGCTTCAAAGGCTTTCTGGTGGCAGTGGCCGTGCAGCAGGATAGGCTGTACGATAGGTTTGAGTTTTTGTTTCAATGCTTCCAGTTGGCCCACCGCTGCTTCACGCGCTAAAAACTCTTCCAGTAGCAGGGCATGCTGACTAACGGTTTGTGCTGCGTCGCCCAAGCCCATGACCAGCGCTTCGTCCCGCAGCGTGAGCAAGCATGATGGCTCTAGACCCACGATGGCGATACCTTTTTCGGCAAAGGGCAGCAAGGCGCTGACGGTTTCGCGTGCTTTGGCTTTGGCCTTGGCAACCATACCGCTGGCCAAGTAGGTGCGGCCACAGCACAGACTTTTGCCGTCTGGCTGAACCTTGCTGGCCACGTGGACGGTATAACCGGCAGCTTGTAGCACTTGCAGGGCTGCAAACGCGTTGTCCGACTCAAAATAACCGTTGAAGGTATCCACGAACAGCACCACAGGTTTGGTGGCTTGCAGCACTTCAATTCGGCTCGCAGTGTGTATCCCCGCATTGAAAAAAGTCTGAGTCTGCCACTGCGGCAAGCTGCGCTTGGCTGACAAGCCCAGCAGCCTTTCGGTCAAGGCTGCCAAGCCCGGAATCTTGTCACGCAAATTCAGAAGCGGCGCAAAGCGGCTGGCCCAAGGTGCATAGTCGGGCAGGTAGGCCACCAGCTTGTCTTGGATTGTGTAGCCGTGTTTGGCTTTATACTGATGCAAAAACTCGACCTTTATTTTGGCCATGTCCACGCCCGTAGGGCAGTCCCGTTTGCACCCTTTGCAGCCTACGCACAGGTCCAGCGCGTCTTTAACAGCCTCATCAGCCTCGCTCTCCAGTTGCCCCGACAACGCCAGCCGCAGCGTGTTGGCCCGCCCGCGTGTCGAATCTTTTTCATCTCTTGTCACGCGGTAGCTGGGGCACATCGTACCTGCGTCAAACTTGCGGCAGTGGCCGTTGTTGTTGCACATTTCTACCGCTTTCGCTAGGCCCTGTGCTGGGTCGCCGCCAGTGCCGGGTGCGCTGGTAAGTTCCGTCACTGGGTCGTTTTGTACGTTCCACGCTTGCCAGTCCAACGCGGTGTTGATCGGTATGACTTTGTAACGTGGCGCAAAGCGCATCAGGCGCGTGTCGTCCATACGCGGTGGATTGATGATGCGTTGCGGGCTGAGCAGATTAATTGGGTCGAGGTAGTTTTTAATTTTGACAAAGGCTTCGTTGATTCTGGGTCCAAACTGCCATTCAATCCACTCGCCCCTGCACAGCCCGTCGCCGTGTTCGCCGCTGTAGGCCCCTTTGTATTGGCGCACCAGTACTGATGCTTCTTCAGCAATGGCGCGCATTTTGGCGGCGCCTTCCCGCCGCATATCTAAAATCGGCCGCACATGCAATGTACCGACCGATGCGTGGGCATACCAAGTGCCTTTGCTGCCGTATTTTTTAAACACCTCGGTCAGCGCGCTGGTGTATTCGGCCAGATGCGCCAGCGGCACGGCGCAGTCTTCAATAAAGCTGA
>JBBQGJ010000862.1:0-1684 GCA_038322925.1 Mycobacteriales bacterium | reverse complement strand
CCCAGCCAGCGCACAACGCACCCGGCAGCCAGCGCTGCCACCAAAAAAGCCACCACGGACAACCAGATCATGAGGCGCTGATGTTATCCGGGCCCTGCGCCGGGGCGCGTAACAATTGGCGTGCCTGGCGATAAACCGGCGAGCGCCAGAGCCTCAGCAGGCTGCGCACATGCCATTGCAAATGCAACCAATGCCGATGGCTGGCGCGCTGGCCACCGTGCTCGATCTGCACCGGCGCGCGCACCAGCGCCAACCCGGCCAGCCGCACGCGCAGGCAAAAGTCCACGTCTTCGCAATACATAAAGTAAGACTCGTCAAAACCTTTCAACGCCTGCCACACGGGTTGTGGCAGTACCAGACAGGCTGCATTGACCCAGTCCACCCGCGCCTCGCGCTGCCCCAAGGCACGGCGTCGCCACAGCGCCCCGGGCGTGGGCAATTCACGCTCGCTGTCTTGCGGGCGGCCCTGCGCATCGATCTGCATGGGGTAGGCGCAGCCGGTGCCCGGCAAGGCGGCGACCTGCACCAGCGCGGCAAAAGGGTCACCACCGGCCAGTTCCACATCAGGGTTCAGCACACACACAAAAGGCTCCACCGCCCCAGCCAGGGCGCGGTTGTGGTTAGTACCAAAACCGGCGGGTTCGGTGTTGTGAATGGTTTGCAACACAAAGGGCCAGCCACCAAGCGGTGGCGAGGGCTCAGGCTCGGGCTCGGGCAGGTTCAGGGTGAGCACAACACGCTCCACGCTGGTGCCGCTCAGGCGCGCCAAGTCGTGCAGCAAGCACTGCACCAACGCGCCATGGCCGTGGCTCACCACCGAGACCACCAAGCCAGCAGAAGAAGAAAGAGAAGAATTCATGAAGCCGCCATTGTCCCCGCCTCTGACAGCGGCTCGCTCAATCTGTAGCCGCAGGCCCGCCGGCATAATTCGCGGATGACGCCTCCCCTAGAAGATTTGCATGTTTACCTGCGCAGCATCACCCCCGATGAACGCACCTCCCTGTTGGTGCTGGCCCAACTCGTTCCCCAAGGGGGCCGCGTGCTCGACCTGGGCTGCGGCAGCGGCGCACTGGGCCAATATTTGCTCGAAACCAAGGGCTGTAGTGTCGATGGCGTGACCCTGAGCGAAGCCGAGGCTGCCCACGCCCGTCCCCACTACCACCGCGTGGTGGTGGACAACCTCGAATCCTGCGACCTGCTCGCCACTTTTGCCGGCCAATGCTACGACGCCATCGTTTGCGCCGACGTGCTGGAGCATCTGAGCCGCCCCGAGCGCGTACTGGCCGCGTGCCGCGAGCTGCTGACCACCGAAGGCCGACTGCTCATTTCCGTGCCCAATACGGGCTATGTGGGCCTGGTAGCCGAACTGCTGCAGGGCGAGTTCCGCTACCGCGAGGAAGGCCTGCTCGACCGCACGCACCTGCGCTTTTTCACGCGCCGCTCGTTGGCGCGCTTTCTCGGCGAGCAGCGCTGGGCGCTCGACACCCTCGACACCATCACGCGCCAGCTGCCAGAGTCCGAGTTCCAGGTTGCCTTTGACAGCCTGCCGCCCGCCGTGGCGCGGCACCTGCTGGGCACGCCCGACGCGCTGACCTACCAGTTCATCGTGGTGGCGCACCCGGTGGCCCAGGCGCAGTCAGCCCAGCCGCCCCCTGCCTCGGCAGAACCCGCGCAGGCGCAGTTC
>JBBQGJ010000861.1:0-24135 GCA_038322925.1 Mycobacteriales bacterium | reverse complement strand
TCTTTCGGTTCTTCTGTCTCGAAAAAAAAGCACTCGGGAGCGATATTCATGGGATTGCCTTCTTTTAGAACTTTCCGGGGATATACTTCCCCTACCGTTTTTTGGGAGGGGTCCCCTACCGTTTTTTGGGAGGGGTCCCCTGCCGCTTTTTGGGAGGGGTCCCCTGCCGCTTTTTGGGAGGGGTCCCCCCACTTCGAAGGCGCGGTCAGAGTGTAGACGGCCGATCGCCACCACTACACGCCCACGAAAAACCCCACCGCGCCGATGCTGGCGGGGTGGGGTTGGTCTGCGGCGTCTTGTTCCGGGTCTTCGGTTAGGCGAGCCCGGCCATGACGTTGAGGGCTGCGGCTGTGGGCATACGGCCCATCTCCCAGCCCTCGACCGTCCGGCGCGAAACTCCGCACTGGTCAGCAAGGCCCTGAGTGGAGATGCCAGCCTTGGCGCGGATCGCCTTGATGCCTGGGGCGTAGTCCATAACCTCGCCGTCATCCGAGAGGATGACGGGTTGGCCGTAGGAGCTGGCACTGTGATCAGTGGTGACTCTCATGGATGGATCAGTTGCGGGAAGGAATATCGCGGACGAAATCGCTGCGGAAGCCTGCGAACATCCACCATGGGCTGCGTCCTCCGTCGCCGCGTTGGCGGTCGGTATGGACGTGGACTTCTCCATTGCGTTTGATGACGACCTTGTTGTGGTCGGAATCTTCGAGGAGGTATTTGCGGATTTGCTTGTCGGTTACGGTGTCGGTAGTGGTCATTTTCTTAGGAGTTCGTCGGAGGCTTTATTGCCGCTGACGAGATCAACTTACGCAACGATGCGTAAAACGCAAGAACTATTTACGCAAGCGTGCGTATTTCTTTTCGTGAGGATACGAAAGTTTTTCGTAAATAGTTCTCGACACCTACGAAAAAGTAACGTATATTTGCGCATGTCCAACACCACACACCGCACCGTTTCCGAAATCGAATCCGACCTCAAAGCCGCAGGGATCAAGCGCGACACCTTCCGGAGCTTGATCAACGAGGGCCAAGGCGGCTACGTTGACGAGTCCGAGATCGAGGCCCTCAGCGAGGAGCTTCACGCTGCCCGCCAATCTGTCTGCCCTCTCAACACCGACCTCGCTGGAGAGCGCGCTTGGTTTAACGGTCAAGGTTTCACGGGCCGCGACCTTCAAGCCGCCAACAAGGCTTGCCTTGCTCGCGGTTACTCGCTCGCTGAGCTTCAATCCGCATCCAAAGCCTCCAAGTAATCCACGGCCATGACACTTAAACCAATCAGTGGATTTGACCGTTGGATACAAGGCGCCGCTCCACTCCCCGCAGGGGCGGTGCCGCTGGCGGCGGAAACGTTTGGGATCATTTGCCTGATGCCCACGGGTCGATGGATCCAGTGGCTGGGGGGCGTGATAGCCTCCCGCCCTCCAGAGACGCAGCGAGCCGTTATGGAGGCTGTCATTGCGCAGCTCGGCGGCACCGCTGCGGCGACCGCTGACAGGCTCGGCGTCTCCGCCCGCACTGTTGAGGCGTGGCGATCCGGCAAGGCTCCGCTGCCCGTCAAGAGCGCCTACGCAATCGCCGAGGCACTGGCCGCGCACTAACAAAAGACCCGCAAGAAGACGCCGCACACAACCCCGCCCGCTCCGTTGTTGGAGTTGGCGGGGTTTTTCGTGCGTTTTTTGGCGGGGCAACGCCGCGAGGCCGGAGACGTGCCAGTTTCGCGGGAAGCGTGGATTGCGCTTTGCGCTTTGCCGCTCCGCTGAGGAGCGCCTTTTTTTCCTCTGGGTCAAATCCGTTTAAGATGTCAGCGGTGTTCGTGCTGACCGGCTGATCGGCCAGCACGGCCTTTTTTCCCGCATCGAGTGCTTTGGTCTTTGCGGCGGCCGCTTTCTTCTCGGCGAGGATGGTTTCATATTTTTGCAGGGCGGCTTCATTGAGCGGCCCTTCCTTGGCGAGCTGCTTCACGATGGCGGCCTCCATGACGTTCTTCTTTCCGGTGGTGAGCTTCCGCTGTGCTTCCGCGTCCTTCGCGTCCTGCGCCGCCTTCGCTGCGGCCGCGGCTGCTTCCGCGGCTTTCTGTGCGGCCGCAGCATCCGCGGCCGCCTGTGCGGCCGCCTGTGCGGCTTTCTGTGCGGCCAGTTCGGCCGGCGTCGGGCCCACTTTGTATTTTGCCGGGTCCACGGGCGGGAAGGACACGCCGAGCGTCTCCGGCGGTGGCGTGCCGTTCTCAATGAGGTCAGCGAGCTGCGCCAGAGTGAGCGGGCGATTGTCCGGATTCCGCTGAGTCCTTGCAGTCCGTTTTCCAAAGCCCGAAATGCCTTGCTGCGATCCTGGCGGCATGGTCTCCACCAAGGTTGGCAAGATCCAACATGGCTTTGGCGTGCTCGTAGTCGCGAGCGTTTTCCAGGCTGAACTCTATGTATTCAATGGTTTCGTCGCTCATAATCTAAAGGAAATTTTTGGATTTGAAAATCCCATCAAAGGAAGCAACTATAGCGCGGAAATCGTCATTTTTCCAGTAGGAATATTGACTAATGTCGCCGGTGAAATCGGCTGCAAGCTGCATAGCAAGAAGGGGATCGCCTGATTTTTCAACGATGTATTGCGTGAAAGCCCGTGCGAAAATCTCTCTGCCTTCTTCCATATATTTTAGATGGTTTTTAACCTTTCCTGGGATGGCTGTTTTCAGCCGGGCTCTCAATACCTTGACGGCGGAGGAATCGTCAAAGGCTTTGCGCAATCCAGCAAAGGCCGCTTCCTGCTCGGAGGCAAATCCAACACCGTGCGACCCGAGGGCAATGTTGTCCAGCCAATGGCCAATCTCATGGACTGTAGTCAGTGCGGTGTCGGATCGGGCTGTATTGACGGCTATGTTTCGTGCGGTGAATGTTTTGGAATCAAAATTGTATTCGCCGGAGTCGTAGTCTTTCGGTTTTTCCAAAGCTTCGATTTTGATGGGGCTTAATCCTCCATCGTCCATGACTTTGTCTATCTGGCGCACGGCGTGATTAGCCTGCGTCGCCTGACGTCCATCCAAGGTGATTTGCAGGCTGGCGCTTACTGGAGCTCGGCGGGCGGGGATAATGTCAGTTAAGGCCGCCTCTATCATCTGATCCGGCGTCATGGCTGGAGTAGCTTGGTTTTTGACTTCGGTGATGCGCTCTTTTAGTCGGCCTTGTTCGGCGGGCGTCAGCGTGGCGTTGACCATTTTCAGCTTTTTGTCCGACGGGAGCTTGCCCCTCCCGAAAATCTGAGCAAGTTCCTCAATCTGCGTTTCGCGGGGCGTGGTCGGTAGGGAGACAGACCGGGCTTTTTCCGGCCGCGCCATCGGTCGGTATGGGATTCCCTGCGTCTCGGGCGCCGGGGTCCCGTTCTCAATGAGGTCAGCGAGCTGCGCCAGAGTGAGCGGGCGATTGTCCTGATTGGTCAGGTCGCTGATTGAGATTGCGCCGTTCCCCCTGTTCCAGAGTTTTGCGCGACCCGGGCCTAGGGTGCGGTCAATGAAGTCATCCGATTTTGTTTTGAGCCAGTCCTCGAAGTGCATGGTGGCCGGAACCTGTCCGTCCATGAAGGCCTTGGCGTTCGTCTTTGCTTTGGCGATCTGTGCCGGGTCCATGCCCATGGCGGCCAGCTTCTTCTTCATCCGCTCCTCGATATCCTCATTCGCGAGACTCGGCAGTTTTTTGCCGGACATTTCCTCCCATCTGTTGAGCACGGGGATTTGCGTGCTTCGGCAGTTCCCGGTAACGATTCCTTGCGCACTGTAAAAGTTGCGCGTTGTTTCCAGATTATGGACTCTCCTTCTTCCCTCCCACTTTCTGATGCTGATGATTTGATCAAAATGTATCTGTCCAAGGCTCCCATCAAGGATTTGATGAGCCAGTTCAGCCTGACTAAGCACGGGGTATGGCAACGCATTAAAGCTGCCGGGGTGGCTCCCTGTCGGCGTCCCCGCTACTCCGCCGAGGTGCGGGCTGCTGCTGTGGCTCGATATGTGGCCGGGGAAAGGTGGAGTGATATCAGCGCAAGTATCGAATGCGATGCCCATGGCCTCTACGCTTGGGTCCGGGCGGCGGGGCATCCGGTCCGTGGGAAGAGCGAGGCCATGGGCTACGCCTGGAAGACCGCTCCCGAAAGCACTAAGGCCAAGTGGCGGGCAACCACCAAGAATCGTGCCTCCCGTGTCGATTTCATTAGTCCGCAGGAAACCAGGATTCATGGCCTGCTCTTGGAAAGAGGCTTGGATTTTCGTCAGCAGGTTGCGGTGGGAAGATACAATTGCGACCTCTCCATCCATCCCGTCGCCGTGGAAATCTACTCCAGCGACTACTACCGATACAGTGATGAATTGCCCCGATTCCTGAAGCGAACCCGTTATTTCCTCGATCAGGGCTGGGCGTTGCTTTGCGTCGAATTCTCCCGTCCCCGCAATGGCCTTTTCACATGGGACAAAATCACTGACTACATTGCCTCCTTCACGGATGTCGCCAGCCGGGACGAATCCTTGCGCGGTAAGTATTGGATGGTTCGGGGTGACTGTCAGCTTATGACCGCTCGCGGTTTCGATGGTTACGAACGCTCCCACGTAGTCCCGGCTGTATCCTCTTAGAATCGGCTGGCCATGGGTGTCGGCTTCCTGCCCTTCGCTAACACATTGCCAATGCGCGGTCACTCCTGGCCATGCCTTGTCGTGGCCGATCGGGGCATAGTCCGGCAGGCGCCAGATTTTCCCGCTGAGGCCCATGCAAATTTGCGTCGTGCGGCCGTCCAGCGTGGAGAGCCATTGGATGCCCTTAACGACGTCGTCCATGCCTTCCAGCGTTTTGATGCGGGCGGCGTTGGTGGTGCTGATGGCAGAGCTACGGACGAGGGCTTCAGCCTGCCTGCGAGGGACGTTCATGAGGCCGTCCGTGTAGCCGTTTGCTTTGGTGCCTCGGATGCGGCTGATGATGGTGTCTGTGTCCTCTCCGGAGAGAATGCCCCGGCGCATCTGACCGGCGAAGGAGAATTGCATTGCGTTGGCCTGTTGTCCCCACCATGCGGCGGAGCTGTGCCCCATGACCACGGCGGCATCGGCCACGGCGGCCAGCTGGTTGGCGGAAGTGGCTACGGTGAAGACGTCGGCACCGATGGCTTTGCCCAGTGCCTGCTTCGTGTGGATACCTTCCAGCCTGGCCAGCCCCCGCAGGCCGGTGAGGTGGTTCTTCTGCATGACGGTATAAGCGGCCGAGATGGAACCTTGCGTCTGCGTGAGCAGGGCATTGAGCCGAGCTTTCTGGCTGGTCGTGGTGGCGTTTGCCGCCTTGGAAATCAGTTCGCCCTCAAGATCGGTGAGCACGCTGATTGCCTCTTCACGGAGGCCAGCGGCGACGCGAAGAATGTTGATCGTGTGCGTGGCGTAAGTGTCCGGCAGGGAATCCATGGATTCCCCATACTTCGGGAGGGAGTGGCGGACAAACGATTTCAGGTCCCGGCGCAGGCATGGTCGGTCAGGTTGGTGGATTATTTCCGGGCATCTGCTCCGGCGGCCGGGCAGGTCCGAACATGGCGCCATAGCGGGCGCTGGTGTGCTGAATGTCCGCTACCCGCCCGGAAATCTGCTGATTTTTTTGAAGGCCCTGGGTGCCGTGCGCCAGCATGTCGTCCAAGTCCTTCATCTCGACTCGCAGTTGCCGGATTCCGTCCGGATAGCCTGCCACGTTTTCCGCGTAGCTGCCAGCGGATAGCTTTCTCAGCAGGTCTTCGACGGCCTTCAGCTTTTCTTGCATTTGTGCAATCGTGAACAGCGGGCGGGGCGGGGTGAATCTGGTTTGCGCACTGTAGCTCATGAATCCCAAAACCCTATGCGGACGGCCCATCGGGCAGGCGTGGTCAGAAACCCGGTGCAAAGCGCGGACGCGGCGGCAGTGAATGCAGGGTGGATTTATCAGTTCTCGGGGCATGCCGTGGTGGTAGGTTTGAAGCTGTTCCTCACCGCCTGCGCCTTCACGGCCAGCCCTGCAGGGTCAACCATCCCGGAAACCGTCACCATGCCAAATGTGGCACCGTGCCAAGGCTCGCCGGGGGCGTCAAAAGTGAAGCAGTATATCAGCTCGCCGGTTTCCTCCAGGCTGGTCGGGTCCAATTCTGGCATACCATAATCGGCCATGTTCAAGACGTCAGTGGTAAATCGGCGGATAGACTGCATTCTCACGCCGTCCAGGCCGTAGGCTGTCACGTCATCATCAGTGATCGCGGCCCAGTTGGCCGCGGCCGGTAGAAAAACGGCAGTGTGCGCCTTGCTGGTCGCGCGCGTCATGGCCTCCGCATAGGTCAGCGCGGATTCATGGTCAGTCGGATAAATCGGGAAGTCCATAGGTGGTGGTGGTCGGTGGTAGTGGTGGAAAAGTATCGCATTCCGTCCGCATGTCAAAGACTTTTCATGGTCGGCGGCGGCGGCTGTCATCCGGGAAGCTGCTCCATGTCGTCCGGAGTATAGCCGGAAAATTCCGGTGGCTGTCCGTGAGGAGTTACCCATCGTTGCCCTGCATTCCAGGCCTCCACGCATGCCTTGCGGAACCGGAGAACCGGCGCTTCAGCATACATGCCGCACAGGTCTTCATTGAAACGGAATTGACCATACCGGATCGGCTCCCGGCGCTCAATTCCAGCTAGCATGGGATAAAGCGGCCGGCGGTCGTCGCCAGAGCAAATCCACGTGCCGCGGTCTACTTCTGCGCGGCGGGTCTTTTTGGCAGGGTGCTTTTTCATGGTGGTGGTGGTAATATACCACGCACCTGCCAAGATATCAAAGACTATTTTGCATTCCCGGGGTTTCCGGGCGGCCCGGGGTTTCCGATTATAGGCGGGGGCATAACCGGCATCGGCGGGTCCGCCTCGATGGATGCCTTTTCCTCTTCGAGCGTCCGGCCCGGGACATACATTTCCCCGCGCAACAGCTGATAGAACAGCGTCTCCCGGGAAATGATGCTCTGCTGATAGGCTGACGTCAGGGCGGTCAGCATCTCCGGCTTGATGCCCGCCGACGCGAAGTCCGTGTTCAGCGAATAACGGATTTCCGCATTCCGGTCCTTCTCGGTGCCGATCCACCAGGCCATGATTTGCAGGACCTCGGAAAGGCTTTCGCTCGTAAGCATGGTGAGGCGATGCAGCGTTGACGTCTCCGCGCTCGCCCTCAGCTGCACGGTGTCGTATGCCTCCGCATCCGCTTTCTGTGTCTCAATCAGCCGGGCTCCGAGTGCGGCCATTTGGTCCTGTTTTTCCTGAAGGCCTTTTTCGAGGGCGCTCAGGCCCTGACCGGTGAATTCGAGGAAGCCGCACGTGGCGCCGATGTTGTCCGTGGTCCAGGCGTAATTCGGGCCGAGATATAGCTTTTCCTCCGCGTCAAAGCCGACCGCGTAAGCGGTAGGGATGCCGCAGATATGGCGGCCATTTTCGAGGTCCGCTGACGTGCGGTAGTGCGAGATGTTCACTGCGGAAATGTCCGCCAGCGGTGGCTTGTCCACGCACACGCCGGTCGTCTCCGAACCGTGGAAAACAAACGGGATTTCTGTCAGCGGCTCCCCTCGGCGCATCAGGAACAACGGGTCCCCCTGACGCTCAACCCCTGCCGACTCACCGTTGCTGCCTGTGCCTGCGGCGCCGCTGACGCGTCCGGGTGCGGCCGCAGAGGTTGCTGCACCCTTCCACATTTGCACCACGACCACGTCTTCGATAAGCCTGATCTCGCGATACCGGACGACCACCTCTTGCTTGAACCCGTCCATGCCAGCCTCCAGGGTGGATTCCTTCAGGATGAGCATTGTCAGCATGCAGCGGCCGCCGATGCGGGCTTCTGCCCAGTTCACAATGGAGTTCTCCGGATAAAATGCCAGATAGGGCCGGCCCTCTTCGCTGCTCCAGTCCACCAGCGTTCCCGCCCGTCCCGTGGACGCCGCAGCGTAAACCACCTGCCGTGCATAGGCCCCCATCGGCGAGCCGGTCAGGTCCACGTCATTCATCGCGTTCTTCAATGAGTCCACCTTTTCTTCGGTCGGCGGCTTTCGAAAGATGAACCCGAGCACGGCCTCGTGTGTGCGGGCGGTCCCGTTGAAGAAGTTCGCGGCAGAATTGTATTTCGCATAATCCTCGTCGCTCTGCTTCGAAAGGCGCGGAAGATAGCGCTCCCGGGCCGCGTGCACTGTGTCCGACCCGTCCAGGCAATCCTTGATGCGCTGCCAGGTCGCCACTCGGAGGGCGTATTCAGGGTGAGGCGTGTCTATAGGCATCGCCGATCTTACCCTCGGGCGCCGCCGTGGCAACCCCGGATGATCGGCCGTCGCCACCTCGCCGGACAGATCGCCGGTCACTTGTGGTGGCCGCTCATATCCTCGGCCGTCGTCGTTTTTTGGGCGTTCCGTCAGGACTGGCAATATTTTGCGACAAATGTCGCAAACGTTGTTAACCGCCGTTTCTACGGGGAAATCTCAGTCCAAATTTTCAGGAAAAGGCGAGAAATGCCCTCAGATGTCACGCTCTCGCCGCGCCCAACGCCAACGGCGAACCTGCGAACAAGGCCCATGCAGTTGGGTCCAGCGCCTTGTTCGCATCAAAATATTCCAGCCCCTCACTCATCAAGATGTCTTGGCGCGAGTGTCCGTTTGGGTCGCAGGTGTGGCATTTTTCACAGTAGAGTTCGTACCTTCCAGCTCTCAGTCCCTGCGGGTGCCAGTCCTTGACCATAAGTTTCCCGCCACATTTATCCTGTGACCCGAAGTGCGCGGGAAGTCCGCAGATCGATTGAGGGTCGAGATGATCCGCCGAAATGCGAACAAGGCGCGGATTGCAATCGGCCTCCGGTTTCGTGGTATCAGGGTTCATGGGTCCAATTTGAGCAAATCAGGATAGTCAGCCCAATGGCGACCGCGGTTAATAGCAATCCCAGAAACACGGCACGCATCAGATACCCGCATTCGTTCTGGAGCCACTGGCGGAGCCCATGCCTCGGGCGCGGCCGCGGTACCGGCACCACGGACACCGCCACGGGCACCGTCCGCAAGGTGTAGCGCTCCCTCGGGTCTGATGCCGGGCACGCGGTTCCCACGGCCAGCAAGCAGCCGCAGCGCACGCACCGCACGGCCGCGATTTCACTGCGGCCGTCCGGGATGCATGGCGGGTATTCACCTTTCGGATCCGGGATAAAAAGCGTCACGCTCATGGTGCCACCTTTCTCGGCCGTCCGAGCCGGGCCGGTTGTCCGTTGCGCTTCCGGCGTGCCGTAAGCTGGTAGTAAACGGCACTGGGAGTGCATCCATATTTCGTGGCCACGAAGGCCACGCCTTGCGCGAAGTCCTCTTCGGGGACCGCGTCCCAATTGATATTTTTTGTCTTCATAACTGTTTCGGCGCAATGCGCTTTCTCGGAGGTGTCACCGGCACGGAAAAGCCCCTGCATCCCGCGCAGCGCCTCAAACGGCACGGGTTCCGGTTCCGCCAGCATGTCTTTCCGGGCCGGGGAAATGATCCACGCGTCCCGCTCCGGACCGGGGGGTAGGTCCGGACGGACAATCAGGGATGCCCACGGCTTCCAGATGGACAGGCATCGGCGAAGGTCAGCTTTCACGGCCGCCCTCCTCCTTCACGCACTCCCTTCCCAATCGTTCCCGCAGGCGCATCAACGCGGCGGCAGCGGAGCGCTTGGCGGCGTCCAGCTGCTCAATGGGCATATTGTCCTCGTCGTCATCATGCCCCGGGCTGTACGCAAGCCAGCCCCCGCCCGGAGCCGCCTGGATGACGGCCAGGCAGCAGGCCGGGGACTGCGGGAGGTAGCCGCGCCATTGGTCAGGCTGCCCGGGTTCCTGTTTCCATATCAATTCAATCATGACGGGCGGTGGTGGTGGTGAAATGGAACTGACCGCCGGAGCCACTCACGCCCTGTCTGGCCTGTGCTATGACGTTGTCCCCGCCTGCATCCGCAGGGGCTTTTGACGTCCACTCTCCGCAGGTGATGATCATGACAGGCTTGTCAGCCTTGTGGAATCTCGGCGTAAGGCGGCGGATGCTGGCTTTCCAGCCGCCGTGTTCGTTCCGCTCCGGGCCGGTGGCCTGCTCCGCGTTTTGTTCTCTGATTTCTCTTTGGGTCATGGTGGTGGTGGGTGGTGAAGTGGAAAAGTATCGCATTCCTGCCCTCATGTCAAAGACTTTTTAGCCCTTCATTGCGGCGAGCACTTCAGCCACGATGGCGTCTGTGATTTCCTTCTTCGTCCAGGGCGCGCCGTCCGGCGCGTAGCGTGCTTCCAGCGGGTTCCCCGGCCAGCCTCCCTCCTGGACTATTTGCGCGATGATGGCCACGCCGGGGGAGTCCTTCAGGCGCGCCTTCAGACCGGCGAGCTGTGCGATTATGCGGTGCCCCTCCTTCAGCGCGGCGATACGGTCAGGGTCCGGCCGCTGCGCATTCTCCATTCCTTGGATCGTCAGGGCCAGGGCGGTTTTGATTCCTCCCAGGGAAATATTGGCAGGCTTGGCAGGCATAGGGCGGGGGCGTTCAGGTTTCCGGGTTCTCCCCGGCAGCTTCCATCGAGTGGTCATGTCGTGGTGGTGGTGGTGGTGCGCCAATATCCGCCACGACTGCCGGCCGTCAAGTCCCGGCCAAATGCATTCGCCGGAACCCGCTCCCGACACGGTATTGCAAAGAGTATCTGAGCGCATCGATCAAGTGATCGTCCGGGTCGTCCCGGTCGATGTCTTCAGGCTCCTTTTTGCATCGCTGAATTGTCGGCATGACGCGGACGAGGTCCAGGCAGGTGGTGAAAATCCGGAGGAAGGGCTTGCCCGTTTTGGGGTTCGTGCCCATGAGCTGATGGATGTGCTTGATGCCGGACACGCGAGACCCCGGAAACTTTTCGCAGGGCCGCCAGCGGCACCCGCGCACATTCATCGCCGCCCCGCGGGAAATCTGCTTCTGCGGCGGCCCGGGATTTGCCCGGGCGTTTGGTCTTTGCTGCCCGGTGTCCGCGAAGGCGGCGCTGTCATAGATCCCAGACAGCGGGCGGGCATTCTTCTCTTCGTCCCCGTTGTCATAGCAGAGAGTGATATCCGTGTCGTGCCTCAATACGACGTCCGCCAGCGGGTCCGGCAGCATGCCCGACTTGTAAAATGTGTCTATCACATAGACCGTTTTTGTGTCCGGGTCCTCCGTCAGCCACAGGATGGCGGCCGGGGCAGCAAATCCGTCATCGCCTCCGCGCCAAAGCGGCCATTCCACCGGGATCGAAAACGGGGGGACGGTGTGCAGGTGGTGCCGCCACGCATCCCCGAACATGGAGCCGACGACAACAGCCCAGTCCCCATCCAGCATGGCGCGCACAAGCAGATGGTCGCCCAGGCCGTGCAGGGTCGCCTCATACTCTGCCCGGTCCAGAGACGGATTGTCAGACACTCGCGCCGGAATAAACACTCTGGTGCGACCTCCGTTCTCCTTATCCGCCCTGACGATGTTGAAGGGGCCGTTGTCCACGTACTGGGATTTGACGTAGTGATGCCCCACGCCGCCGGGGTTCGTGCTGCCGAGCAGTCGGGGGAACTGTCCTTGCAGCTCTGGCGGGATCGCCAACGCCTTGGGAATCCGCATTCGGCTTTGCAGGAACCGCAGCATGCGCTCGGTAAAGGTAGTCATTTCGTCTATCATCAAAACGTGAAATTCATATCCTCTGAAGTCCTCCACGTCCTTTTCGTACTGGCAATGTTGGAGGTAGACCCTGCTACCCTGCCAGAATCGAATTTCGCTCTTCACGATGCGGCACAACCCCACGTCCCTCAGCGGCTTTGTCAGTGCATAGAATGACGTCGGGCCGGTGAAGTGATTTTTGTAAAGGTCGGCCGTTGTGCGCCGGAACAGATAGATTTGCAGCCCCGGAATCTGCATTGCCCAAAGGATCGCCGCGACGCGCATCAGGTGAGACTTGCCTCCCCCGGCCGCCCCACCATAAAGGATTTCCTGCGCTGGCGAAGTGATGGCCTGCCCTTGCCGGTGATGCAGATGGAACTCCAGCTTTGGCGCTTCTACGCCGGGCAACACGTTCTTTCTGGCGCTCATGTCGCAGGCGGCGGGGCAATGACCACCGTGACAATCGGGGCCAGCGACTGCCCGGCCGCCAGCGGCGATCCGTCAGGGTTCGCCACGGTGATCGGGGCGTTGAGTCCCAGAATTTTGGCACGGCGATCCTGGATGCGCAAAATGGTATCCATGAAGCGAGGATCTCCGTGTTGATCCTCCGTCACGATCTTGCTCTTCCGCTTCTTCGGTGGTGCGCCGTCCCCCTCCGCCACGCCATCGACGATGACGGTGGCCTGCCGGTATTGTGCTTTGCTCCTTTCCCACGCCTGCCAGGCTTCGTCGCCGAGGCGGTCCAGCTCCGCCAGCTCACGCCCCTTGGCGGTATCGATGTCACGCAAAATGGATGCCTTCCATTGCTGCTCAATGCCCTGAAGGTCCAGATGGACGCTCGCCTGGTTGAGCGTGTAGAGCCCTGCCCTGGTTTCGTTCAGGCCGGCGGTGATGCGCTCCAGCGTCCAGCCCTGCATTCGCTTCTCGGCGATAAACATGCGGTCCCATAGCTTCTGCGGGTCCGTGCGTTTGCGCGTCCCGTTCTTTCCTAGCTTTCCTTTTTTCACGCGAATGGGGCCCGGTCAAAAATGAGTTCCGGCCGGGCCGGGCCAAAGTGCAGAACGTGTCGGCTGACGGTTTCCGGCCGGTCAGCGAATGCCAGTGCCCCGAGGTCCCGTTTCAGCACTGGCCCGAAGACGGCGCCGGCTCGTAGCTGCCTCAGATATTCTTCCCATCCTGCCGGGCGGCGGCGGCGGCCGTGCCACAGGAGATGGCAAAGATAGCAGAACTGAAACTCGCCGATGTTGGCACCAAACGGCTGACTGTAGTCCTCCGAATGGTAGTCCAGCACTCCGGCCTTTTGGCCGCAGGCCATGCATTCGGAAGCCTTCGGACGGCGGTCTTCAGCGATCTCTTTTTTGAGCCACCGTCCGGCGGCGGCACGTTGTGACGGCGTGAATCCCTTGTAAAAACTAGACATTTTCCAGTGAGAGGTGGAGGTGGAGCCCGCCATTCGCGCGGGCCTTCAACGTAACAAATCCGTGACGGTTGTAAAGTGGTGTCATCCATGAATGCCGGGACAACACGTGGACGACTCGGCCATTCTGTTCCCGGCACCAGTCGAGAGACAGGGCAATCATCTGACCGGCCAGCCCGCAGCGGCGATGCGTTGGCAGCACAAAATGATTTTTCAGCCGGTATTCCTCGCGGGGCAGACGGATCACGCCTGCGCACGCTACGACTTCCCCGAGCACGCTGGCGGTGATCCAATGGGTATCGCGGGTATTCGCCACGATGGTGCCTGCCCGGCGCGCATGCGGCACCAGCGGCGCGACGTCAATCCACGCGGCCGCCGTAAACGATGGCGTCGAGTTCGGGGGGTCTGCATTCATAGGTGCCGGGCCGGTAAAGGTTCAGGATGATGATTGTTTTTGTGGTAGGGCAGCGGGCGGCCATGTGGAGCATCTCCCGCCCCGGGAAGATGATTAGTTTCCCCGCCTCCGGGGCAATTTCTTCCGGAGCGCAGCCGTCATGCGTCTGGATGATCGTTTGCCCCCCCTGCGTCGGCGAGTCGAGGTAAAGGAGCGCGGTGACGTCATTCCCGTCCACATGCCAGCCCTGCCCGCCACCGCTCGTGTAGCGCTTGGCGCACACTCTCGAATGCTGCGGCAGAATCACGCCTTCCAGCATCTCATGAACCGTGTGCAACAGATCCCGGGCGATGCGGGCCAGGCCATCTCGGAGGTCCCGATCATGGATGATTTCGTAATCCCGGAATGCCCCGTTGCCGGGCTTGCCAATTTCTGACGCTGTTTGCCGCTTGTGGACTTTTCGCGCCGCGGAGGTGGACGGCCATTCCCACGCGTGATCAATAGCGAACTTTGTAATTGTCAGGTTCATCGTTTTTCGGGAATCCAGGCTTGGGAGTATTTGTGGGAGTCGAGGTCCAGACGCTTCCACAGGTCATTCGTGTAAAGCAGATGCACTTCTGCGAGAGTGGCACCGATGCCTTGAGCAATGTCCGCATCGGCCATGTCGTGATCATCCTTCAGGCGGCGGATGATTTCCGCCATTTTCACAGCGACGTGACTGCCCTTTGCCCGGTTGATCCGGATCGTGAGGAGCATCCGTTCTGCCTCGGGCAGGTCCAGCATGGCGACCGGCAGCGTTCCCCCGTAGCGGCGATCAAGCTGCGGACTGTTTGCCGTCAGCCACCATCGGTGACAGCCGTCCACGATTTCCCCGCGGCAGGCCAGCACTGGTTGAATCCATCCGGTGCGCAGAATGGAGAACTCCAGGAGCTTCAGCTCCGCGTCAAAGACGCGGTTCGGGTTGTAGTCATTTGCCGTCAGGGTGGAGTGATGCACCCAGGTGATAGAATCAATCGGATCTTCCATATTTTTCCCTCTCTTTTTTCAGTCTGGCTTGTGCCGTTTTTTCCAGCGGCAGAATCGTCGCATCGATGACGCCTTGCAGCAGCGCGCGGCCGAGCAGCTCCAGCGGGTATGCGTCCGGGCTTTTATTCCGCAGCTTCACGGATTCCCCGAGACGGATCATGGCGCGTTGTTTCGCGAGGCCTTTCAGGTTTTGCCTGATGAATGCGGCCAGCGTTTCAGGGGTGCGGCTGATATCAAAGATTTGCGATTTGTTGTCATATTGCGAGAAATAGCGCTCTTGCACTGCCATGTCCGGCCAAATCCGCAAAATGGCGGCATAGAGGTCAGGTGACGTTGTCCGCAGGAACCCCTTCCCGAACTGTGCCTTGCTGCTCTCCCCGTGCAGCGGAGTGGAAACGCGGAACTGCTGCCCTGGCACTAGATTCTGTGCGTCATAGATCGAACACCAGCCAGCCCCGCCGGCCATCTCTCCGAGCCATTTGAAGACGTCTTTTTCTTGCCAGTCGTAAATGGGCTTAACCAGCTTCACCCGGCTCCCCTTCGTGCGGTTCGAGCTGATGTAATTGTCCGTGATCCTGTTGAGCACGGACCGCAGGCGGGGCAGTGACTCCGCGGCCCTGATGCCGGTCAGGACGGCGACCTTGCCGGGCCATGGCGATGCGGTGAAATCATCCATCTCGTGTTGCAGGAATATCTTCTCTGCATGCTCCGGCGCGATCGGTTCCGCCCATTCAGGCCGCGGCCTCGCGTGTTCGCGGCCGCGCCAGTCCCATTGGATGTAGTCCAGCCGCTGGTTGAGAATCACGCGCTCATTCATGATCGGCACACAATACCAGCGGAGGTCCAGCCACGGCTGTTTTCTGAAGTGGTCGACGAAGTTGATAACGGATTCCGGAATCAACTCCTCATCCCTGAAGATCGCTTTCACCCGTTGCCCGCGGCGATCCGCTTCCTCTTTGGCCAGGGCCAGCACGGCCGCGGAATCCTTCCCTCCGGAGAACGCGACAACCACGTGGTCAAATTGATCCCAGACATATCGGATGCGCTCACGGGCGGCCGTGAGAACGTCCAGATCCAAAAACCGCTTCTCGTGCCTCATGGGCGCGTGATGGCAAAGATGACACGGGCGGCGATGGTCCGGATGTCCGGCAGCTCTGATTTCAACCGGCGCAACCACGCGTGAAAAGTCGCCTGCTGCTCTTTGTCATCAAACACTAGCTCATAGACGGGGGATGAATTCCCAGTGCTCGCTTTCGGCGGTGTTTTCTCTTTGGGATTGGCCAGGTCTTCCGCGGATTTGAGCAGCAGCTCCAGCTCTCGGGCGTCCATCGCCAGCGATTCCGGTGCCAGCGGTTCCATCTCCGCCAGTTCCTTCATGAGAGCGGACAGGACAGCATCGTCGTTTTCCCCGCCGTCACTAGCTTTGTTGTCTGCCACCATGTGGCGGGTTTCCTCAACTGGCGTCGCAAAGTCCTGGAATTCGACCGGGATGTTGTCATCCATCAACCCGGCCGCATTTGCCGCACCGTGGCCAGTGACGATCATGCCTGACTGGCGGGATACCACCACGGCGCGCCGCCAGCCGTTTGCGATGATCGCTGATTTGATCCGCTCCAGCTGGCTGACCGGGTGTCGCCGGTAGTTCTGCGGGTTGGCCTGTAGTTCGGCCGAGGTCATGAGCTGGTCGTATTTGCAAAGGATGCGGATACCTCCGTTCGTGGAAGCGGGGGAAGGCGGGGGCGGGGGTAACTTTTTGCGTGTGGGCATGGTGGTAAGTGGTGAGAGGGTGGAGTGGTGAGAGGGTGGAGCGGTGAAACTAGATGGCCTGGCCCGTTTGATCAAGTCCTGTTTGCTATTGCGATTTGAGCCATTCCCGGGCCATCTCTGCCACCCGATTGTCAGGCACTTGGTTGTCGAATTCAGGGGACAACATATCAGGGTCCGTCAGGGCGGTGGAATCCCAGAGCTTGGCCCCGAGCACGCGGGCCATGATCGGGTCCGCGCCCGCCTCGGAAATCATGGTGAAGACGGTTACGGGGTCTTTCTGGCCATCCCGGTTCAGCCGCCCGACCAGCTGGCGGATGACTTGCGGGCTCCAGTCCAATTCGCCCACGACCACCGTCCTGGATGCCGCTTGCAGGCCGTCCAGCCCCGCTCCGGCCCGCAGGCTCATAATCAGGACACGGGCGGTGCCGCTGATGAAATCTTGCGCCGCCCTGTTTTTCGCCGTGGCACTCTCAGAGCCGGTAAACATCGCCCAGGGAATGCGGTGTTTTGTCAGCTCCCTTTGCCAGATCGTATAGACTTCCCGGTGCCATCCGGTCAGCAGCACCTGTTCGCCGTTGTCCGTCAGTTCCCGCACAAAGTCCGCGACGAAGCAGGCTTTGGCGATGCCCGTCACTTGCCGGAGCATGATGTCAAGCTGCCGCGCGCTCACCCCGCGCTCGGCAAAGCCGGCCGTCAGCACGCGTTCCGCCAGCTCGTTCGCCTGCCCGCGGAGCCGGTCGATCAACACTTGGGAGTGGTCCACCGTGTGATTGATCCAGTTCACCGGGGGCAGCTCGCGGCCAACGTCCACACGTCGGCGGCGCAGAAAGATTCCCAGGCTCCGCAGGTAGCTGCCCAGCGCTTCCGGGTCGGCGATGCTCTCCTTTCCGTTTGCCCATTCGCGGAAAAATTCCGCCCTGCTCCCGAGCGCGCCTGGTGTCAGGATTTCCATGACGCTGAAGATTTCGGATGCGAAATTATAAACCGGCGTCGCACTGAGGCCAATGCGGCAGCTGGCCGTCTTTGCGATGTGCTCCGCGGCCGCATACTTCGCGGTGCCGGAATGCCGGAATGACTGCACTTCATCGTAAACGGCCACGTCCCACGCATGACGGCGTGCCCATTCCGGAAATTTGCTATAGGTGCAAAGCGTCACTTCATGGGGTGGCAGTTCATATTCCTTGCGGGATGTGATAACGTGAGTTCGGAGGCCGGGGCAGAATTGCTTAACCTGTGCTGCCCACTGGGATTGCAAGTGTTTATCACAGACGACCAGCGCCCGCCCTCCCCGCTGCGCCATGATCCCGATAGCCGTTGCCGTCTTGCCGAGGCCAAGGTCATCGCCAATTAGTAGCCCTTCCCTCAGCGCAGAGAGCGCAACAGCTTGCCCCTGATAGGGCCGGAGGGGGTAGCCCTCATTCCAGGACGGCGGCGGCCTCACGACGGCGTCTCCGGACAGAATCAGCTCTGCTTGCATTCGCTCCGCCTTGTTGGCACTCACCCGGCCGCGCATGGAATCAAACAGCCCGGGGGTGCCTTCCTCGTGCGGGTAACGGTTGAGGAACCACAGCAGGTTCTCAGTGTTCGCCGGTGTCCGCTGCATCGTCACGCCGCCGGGGAACGGCATTGCCCCGGGAAACAGGCGCACGGCCACGATGCGCACGTAAGGCGGCGTCGTCAGGGTATACGTTCCGTCAGAAAGTGAGAGCGTCATGGGTTTTGCCAGATGTGAATGACGCGAGATCACGCCTCACCTCCGCCGTCTCTGACCTCATCGTCGTTTGGTTGCTCGGAGCCGATTCAGGGCACCCTCCTGCGTGATTTCGAGGGGTGTGCGCGTCCCGGCCTCCCAATGTTCCAGCGTGCGTTTTCCGCACCCCAAAACAACCGCTGCCTCGGCCTGATTTAGGCCGAGGCTTTTGCGGAGGGTTTTCAGTTGGTCAGTGAATTTCATTCCTGATTTTTTGCCTCGTTGACCATTGCCTCGACTTCGGCAGCGAGCGATTCGATGTCGTCGCCATTTTCAGGCGTCCAGGGGCCGAGGCCCTCTTGCAGATCCCAAACCATTCCGGCATGCCCGTGAAGAGCCGACCCGTAATAGAACCCCTCCCCGGCACGAACGATTGCGGGGTTGCTAGGGGTGAGCCGTCCATCATTTTTGAGGGAGTCGGTCAGTGCGGCTACGATTGCTTGAGTTAGTGTTTCCATTTTTGATTCCTGTTTTTTCGTTTCCGTCTCGGGAGTTATTCCCTCGATCTGGATACAGTATCGCACACTGTGCGGATGTTGTCAATTATTTATTGCGCATAGTGTGCGATTTATTTCGGGTGTCGAAACGGGCCACAACCAGACGGTGCAGAGAACGGCGGGTAACGTCTCACGCGAGATCACGCCTCACCTCCGCCCCGCCCGCTCCGTTGGGTTTTGCCAGATGTGAATGATTCGAAGGTCACACGGGCGGCCGTTGGAATCCGTGAGAATCCCCTCAGCGAAACTCACGGGCGTTGCCGTCACAAGCACCAATCGGGAAAAGTGGTCAGCGTAGCGGTAAAGCTGACGAAGGATGCTGGTGGAGGAACCGGCGACTTTGCACTCGATCCCGATGTCCAGATAGCCGTGCTCGGTGAACGTCGCAAAGTCGATCCGGGAGTACCGCCCTAAAGCGTATTCCGGCTGATTCCTCCATGGCGAGAGCGCCAGGGCCACGGCGTCTTGCAGGTCTGATTCACGGCGGAACCGGTTCGGAATGCGGCGAAGAGCGATCAGGATTTTTTCCATAGGGCGTCTATCAGTTTCGAGGCTTCTTCCCTCGTCAGGTCCGGAGAGTGAGGCACACCGGCTTTTACGAGCGTCATCAGCTGCTTGACGGTCGCCGCGTCCCGATCCCGGCGCGCAATGATAACGTCCATGATCCGGCTGGCCATGCCACGGTCGCGGATCGTTGAGACTTCCACGCCCGCCCGCTCCAGCATCCCCGCCTGTGCCGCGCTGACGGGTCGCGCCTGCCACTGCGCTACGGGTTCATAGTCCAGGAGGTCCGGCGTGTGCATCATTGCCGCAAAGGTCATTGCATCCACTCTGCGGCCGTGCTTGCCCGCCTGCCTCTTCAGGCGTTCTAACAGGTGCGCTTCGCGCTCCCCGGTGACAAATTGATCCGTGTCCAGCAAGTTTTTCGGCTTCCCCTGCCGGAGCGTCTCCCGCAGGGCGGCCCGCTGCTCCGGAACGTCCGTCATCAGGTCGGCCGGGCCCATGACGTCATGGGTCTCAAACTCCCAGAGGAAATCCAAAATCAGGCAATTCTGCTTCCGGTCGGGGTGTTCGCACCACTCCACGCATCCGTGCGGACAGTAGAGCCGCGTTCCTCGGCCGGCGGCCTGAATGTAGGCAGTCCGGCTTTTGTAAGGGCGCAGGATGACGACGCAATCAATGGGCGGGCAGTCGTATCCCTTTGTCAGAATCTGACAATTGCACAAGTGCTGGAATCGGCCCATTTCAAACCCGCGGATAAGTTCTTCGCGGTCTTGACTCCCCCCGTCAACATGCGCTGCTGAGTGCTCCCGCGCCATGAGCATCGACGCAAATTCCCGGGACGCCTTCACGCTGGCATGGAACCACAGGACCCGCTTCCGATCTCCCGCGTGCCGCTCAAACGCCTCAATGACGGCGGCGTAATACTGCCGCAGCTCTTCCGCGACGTCTTCCATCTCACCGTCCCCGATTTTCGAATTGATCCGGATCTCCAGCGGCACCGTCTCCACGATGATCGGGGACAGGTGCCGGGCCGCAATCAAGTCCGTCAGGGAAATTTCCGCGGCCAGATGCTCATAAAAGCGCATGAGGCTTTTTTTGTCTCCGCGTTCTGGCGTCGCCGTGACCCCAAGAATTCGGGCCCCACCTGACCGGAAATGCTGGAGCACGCGCTGCCAGCCATCCGCCAGACTGAGGTGCGCCTCGTCAGCAATCACGTACTGAAAATGATCCGGCCGGAATCGCTCCAGTCGGGTCGGCCTCTGCATGGTCTGGATCGATCCCACGACCGCATCACTCTTCATGCTCGCCCTGGAGCCCGCCTTTTCCAGATCCGCGATGATTTCAGCGGCGCTGTATAGCTTTTTCACGCTCTGGTCGCAGAGCTCGTCAGAATCTGCGAGGAACAGGGAGCGGGCGCCCAGGCGTCTCCAGTACCACATGAGCGCGGCGGAGATGATCGTTTTCCCGGCCCCTGTAGCGGCCGTGCCGAGAACGGCCGTGAATGGCGTCCCGTTCACTTTGCCGTCAAAGGCATCCGTGACGGCTCGCGCAAATCGTTTCTGGTAGGGTCGGAGTGACCATTTCATGATGGTGGTGGTTGAGGGGGGAAATCCGGAATTTGCACCGGATTTCCCCCGGTTAACATACTTTGCGACAAATGTCGCAAACGTTGTCAGGGACGTTCAGACAGCCTCGCCGGACGCCGCTTTCCGCGCCGTGATGACATAGCCATCGACGAGGACCTTGACGGGCTTGCCGAGGCCGGCCGCCTGCAAGGCCAGGTCCTTCAGCTTGTTGTCGCCGTCCAGCGTAGCCAACATGAACTTCAGCGCCCGCTTCACTCCCCATCCCTGGATGATCAACTCGGATACCATTTTTTGATCCTCCTTCGGTTGCTTCGAGAACTCTTCGAGTTCCGCCAGAGTCTTCAGGATGGTCCCCCGCTTCATCGCCATTCCAAAGGCCTCCCCGTGCGTCTTCGTCATCGCCTCAGCGTGCTGGGCCCTGAACTGCTCCATGAGCGCCTCTTCTTTCCCTGCCTGCTCTGCCTGTGCTTCCGTTTGCGGCACCGCCGCGGCCGCGGCGACCGCCGCCTGTTCCTCTTTTTTCTTCGCGGACACGCGCTGGACCGTCCGCGGAGAAATGCCCACGGCCGCGGCCGCCGCCTTCGTGGCTTCCGTCTTTGTCATCGCCTCCGCCTGATAGAACGGAATCATTTCCTCCGCTACTCCCGCCCATTGAGCTGCGGACAGGTGACGATGCTGCAAATTTTTGTCCGCCACGAAGTGCGCGGGGGACGCGCCGTCCGTTGGCTGGCTGCCGAACTCACGATAGATCGGCGTGACTTTGGCCGCCAGGCATGCTTCCTGCCGGTTCCGGCCGTCCAGCACTTCGCCATGCAGCAGGACAATGGAGTCCCTCAGGCCGCCTCGCTTGATGGACTCCACCAAAGATTCCATCCTCTCCGTCGTGAGCGGGGGAAAAAGAAGTGAGAGTGCAGATATCGGGTATGTCTTCATTTTTGGTTATGTTGCGGGTGGATTGAGCCGCGCAAGCACGGCTAAAAAATCGATGAACAGAAAACCGGAGCCCTGGGGAATGTCGTGAGCGTCACACCAGCGCAGGCTGTTGCGGGTCGCCAGCTGTGCGCGGACCATCGCAGGCGTCAGAATGCGGGTCTTGGCCTCATGGCGCCACAGGAACGCCACGGCCGCGCCCGCGGCCTCCCAGCGCTCCGAGGCGATCAATTGTGATTCCGTGATCCCTCCGCGAGACGTCCCTGACTTGATATTCAGAATCGGCGGCGATGTAGCCTTGCACTCGATGTGAATGGCCTTGCCTCCCCTCGCCGTCCACGTGCCGGAGAAATCCAGAAACGGGTTCGCCAGGAACACCACGCGCTTCCCGCCGCCGGGGATGTGCAAGACGCGGATCGGCGGATCTACTTTTTCCAGGCTGGCAATTCCGGCGTCCTGGTAGGCCAGGCACATGGCGGCGATTTCCCCTTCAAAGACGGTGCCCGGCGATTCAGATTTTTTTCCCATGGTGGTGGTGGTGGTGAAGGATGAGGTCTAAGAGATGATCGCGCACCGCGCAAACGTGTTTGCAGCGGCGTTTCCGGAACTGGTAATCTTCACAGCTGCATGCCCCGCCCTCTCCCTCCATGAGGTCCACGAGGTGCACTTCCCCGGGGCGCGATTCGGAAGATACTAGCCAGCGCGTCAGGCAATCATGCGGCTGTAGGTTCATCGAGGGTAAGGCGTACATGCCCTTCGTGGCCCATGACCAACAACCATCGCGCCAGCGTTTCGTGCAGCAGCTCGGGCAGGACCGCTTCCGTCAGCATGGTCAGGTCCCCGTTTTTCGCGTGCTCGGTGACGGCCACGCCCGCGGGATAGCCCAGGGCGTCCACGAGGTCCGCTACAGCTTCGCGGACCTGCTCCCGGTCCCATCGCTGGTTGCGCCGGCCGTCGTCAGGATTTTCTGACAGAATAATGCGGACCGTCATTTTTCGCCGCATGCCGGTCGCCACAAAAAGTGTCTTCAGCGCGACGATGTTGATGCCGTTCCGCCCGATGATCCGGCCATAGTCACACTGTGCCACCCGGAGGTGATAAATGCTGATCGTATCGGCAGGCTGCACTTCCACGCACAGGGCATCGGGGTTTTGCAGGCATGGCCGAACCAGCTGTATCAGGATGTCATCTATTTTTTTCATTGGATTTCAGGAATGCGCCAATGGCGCTGAGGGTGCAAAAAAGCGTGACGAATAAAACGGCCAGCGCCAGGCTGAATGGACCAAAGCACGCGGTGGTTGCAGATGCCCAGATGCCGCAGGAAAAAAATGCATAGGCCGTTTTCATGTGAAACAAATGGACGTTCTCGTGAGGAGCGCCAGTCGGCGGACGATGGCCACGGCCGCTTTCACGGAATCCCCCTCTTTACCTGCCAGCTTGTCCACCAGCTCGTCGCCGGTAAACTGCGTGGTGACCATCATCGGCAGCCTGGCCCGCATGCGCTTTTCCGTGAGGTAGTGCAATGCGTCAATGCTGGCCGGCGTCCCGCCCATGTTGCCCAGGTCATCAACAAAAAGATGCGGCGCCTTGACAAACGGGGCCAGAAAGGACTCGGTCCGGCACTCCCGCGCGGCCGCGGAACACCGCGGTTTCCACTCCATCGCGGAGATGAACTTCACCCGCTTCGAGTCCCATATCAGCCCTTTCACGGCACCGTTGAAGACGCCGGTCGTCTTGAACGCTCCGGATCGGCCGTGGACGAGGACCGCGCCGTGTTCCGCCATCGCCTTGCGGACCGCTTGCCGCTTCTCTTCCGGGAGCGCTTCCCGAATGCTTTTCGTCCGGTAGTACTCTGGACAGATATGTTCCCACTCTGACCGGCGAGCCGCAACAAAAGCTTCGTGCTTTGCGCTGGTGGCTGCACTCGCGGCCGCATTGGTGCATGCTTCACAGATCCGGCCAAAGTCTCTCAGCGTGCCGCCCATGACTACCGCCTGGGTCGTGTAAAGCGTCCCGCACTCCGCACACGGCTTCGTGACGTCTACCAGATCCAGCGGGAAGGCGTCCTCCGGCGGCGTATTTCCTGCCTCCGGAGTCGCCCGCGGCGGCGCTCCAAAGCATTTCGAGCACGCCCCCACCGCAAGCCGGACTCCCGCGATTTCCTGAAGGGTGCCCTCAAAGCAATCCCCGCACTCCGGGCAAACTTTCTTCACTTTACCAAAACTTGTGATTGTTGTTGTCATGTCCGTGAAATTTTGTGGTGGTGGTGATATCGAGGAACCGGTCAGCATTGAACCATGTCGCAGGATGCGGGGTGTAATCCACTGGCTTCCCGGCTCGCTCGTGAGCATACTGTTTCACCGCTTCGAGGAGCTTGTCAAACGGCGCTCGCTTCAAGGCTGCACGAATGGCCTTCAGCGCTGGCGCTTTGCCCACCCTTCGCGGATATGCCTGGTAAAGCTGCTCGGCTTGCGTGGCCGGTGAGTCTTTCGGTTCTTCTGTCTCGAAAAAAAAGCACTCGGGAGCGATATTCATGGGATTGCCTTCTTTTAGAACTTTCCGGGGATATACTTCCCCTACCGTTTTTTGGGAGGGGTCCCCTACCGTTTTTTGGGAGGGGTCCC
>JBBQGJ010000860.1:0-2322 GCA_038322925.1 Mycobacteriales bacterium | reverse complement strand
GGTGTCGAGGTCGCCGTCGGAGGCGATCGTCTGCCAAGGGAGCGTTCCAACGGCCCCCCAGCCCAGGCTCATCACCGGCCAAGCGGCCCACGGGGCGTTGTCGCGCCCGAACGAGGCGGGCATGGCGTAGTTCCAGTAGCTCTCGCCCATCGCGCGGTGACGGTCCATGAGCGCCCCCTGTTCCTGAAGTTGCCCGGGGACGACGTTCAGTTGCACGAGCCCGTCAAGCCAGTCCCGTTGGTAGCCCGGGCGCGAGAGGTCGATGCGGAAGTCGATGTGGGCACCGCCGGCGGGGAGGCCCGCAAGCGCATCGCGAGTGAGTTGGCCGAACCAGGCCAGGGCCGCGAAGTCGCCGGAGAACATCGGCTCATCGAGCAGCCAAAGGCTGATCCCCCGCCCCCCCTTGTCGCGGAAGTAGTACTTGTTGTTGAGATACACTTGGTAGTGGGTTTCAGTCCACCCCTTCTCGGTCAGGTGCGCGGCGAACTGGCCCAAGACGGCCTTCCAGGCGGCCGCAAAGTCAATATCGAAACTCTTTTCGGGCGCGGGCAGTTCGGCCGACCAGGCCAGGAAAGCGCCATAGTCCTTCGGCGGCGGCCAGGGGGTGAAGTGCCGCTCCAGGGGGGCCGGCCAGTTTTCGTGAAAGGGCAGATAAATATGGTGGAGCCCGATGCCCGTTCCCGGTCCAACATAGCCCGAGGCGGCCGAGAACGCCTCCCCCGAGAGCAATGGGCCCCAGCGATGGTCCCAGTCGGTCCAGTCAGTCGCGCGCGCGTCGGTGCCCGAGCCGGTGAGCACCGGGGCCCCGCGCCACTGCGTTTGCCCGGCCTGGTTGTAGGGGAGCACGTTGAGCGTCATGCGATGGGCATGGGCGAGGCGGTAATACTCCCGCTCCATCGCCATGTAGGGCTGGGGCGTGTCGGGGGTGAGCCCCATCGCCCGGGCCGGGGAACCGTAGGTGTTCATGTCGCCGACGATGTGGAACCGGTCGCTCAGCACGGCCGGGGCGATGTGGAAGTTGAAGCTGCCCGCGGCGACGGGTTCGCCGTCCTGTGTAAGCGACAGCGGCAAGTGATAGACGCCCGGCGTGGCATCCGCCGGCACCCAAACCTCCACCAGTAGCGATTGCTCGCCCATGCTGGCCGCTCGGTTAGCGGTCCATGGAACATCGAACGCCCCCTCCAGCGGGACGGCCACCTCCGGGATCGCCTTCTTGCCGTGCATTACCGACCAGACTCGATAGAGCTTCACCTCGGGCAGCTTGCCGCCGCCTCCCTCTCGCGCGCATTCACCCAGCTTCATCGTCAGCGCCTTGCCGCCGCCGGAGGGCGGGGTGATAACAACCTGCGCGGCAACCCAGGCATTGCGAGCCGTCCAGGGCGCATCGGCCAGCGGAGTCTGAGCGTCAAGCGTCGCGGGAGAGGCAAAGTGAACCTTCCACCCCGACTCCGATACCTCCCAGGGCCCCAGCGGGGTCGCCTTGGGCGCCGCGGTGATGGCCGGGCGCGACTGGGCCGGGGAAATCACCGCCTCCACCGGCGATGAGGAAATAGCACGCCCCGTCGCGAAGCTCTCGACCGTCACCTTGCACGCCCCCGGAGGCAGCCCGGTGATCGTGATCGGCCGGTCATGGTACGTCACCCGCGCGATCGGCTTGCCCCCCTTCGGCGTCACGGTAATACGGTGGGCCCAGGCAGTACCGCCCTTCCATGAGGGGTCCACTTCAAGGGCACCGGAATCGAAGTCGGCCGCCTCGGGGGCGGGCCGCGCGGACGGGGCCGGGCGCGGCGGGGTCATCGTGGTGGTCGTTGGCCGCCGTGCCCCCGTCACCTCGATCCACGGGCGGGCGCTGGACTGCTCACGGGTGAACACATCATGGTTCACGAAGGTCTGCCCCGTCTCCTCGCTCATCAGCAACCCATGCGACAGCCCCATCGCTGCCGCCTTCACCAGCCGGGGGTCGAGCGGAATCGACAGCCACCCATCCGCCCCGAACGTCGCCGGCCCGGCCGACCAGAGCATGAGCGGGTTATTGAACGTGGCGTCGAGGATGTTCCCGCCGCCGGGTGTCCAGGGCTTGTCGGGGGCGATGCGGTGGAGGAAACTGCACGCCCCGTCCTGGGGCTTGCTGGCCGCGGTCCCCTCGACCCACTCCACCGGCACGGTGCAGATCGCCGCCCGGCGGATTCGCCCCGTCACCTGCTTGAGGTGCAGCGTCGCGGAGATGATCTCCCACCCGGCCACGGGGACGGCGTTGAAATCGAACAGGTAGTAGTGCTCGTTTCCCTTGATGCGGGCCCGCGAGCCGCCACCGTTGTTAAG
>JBBQGJ010000859.1:0-2316 GCA_038322925.1 Mycobacteriales bacterium | reverse complement strand
CACCTTCACCCTCGCCCTCGCCTCTGCCCCCGCCCGCGCCGCCGCCCCCGCTTACGAATATTTCCTCACCGGCAATCCCGCCGACGCCCAACCCGCCAAAACCCGCGCCGGTCTCTTTCTCTCCGGCGGCGGCGGCGACGTCACCGCCGCCTGGAAGTGGTTCGTCGCCTGCTCCGGCGGCGGCGACATCGTCATCCTCCGCGCCTCCGGCAAAGACGGCTACAACGACTACGTCTTCAACAAAATCGGCGGCGTCGATTCCGTCGAAACCATCCTCTTCAACGACGCCTCCGCCGCCCGCGATCCGCGCGTTTTGGAACTCATCGCCAAGGCCGACGGCGTTTTCATGGCCGGCGGTGACCAGGGCAAATACGTCACCTACTGGAAGGACACGCCCGTCGGCGCCGCGCTCAACGCCCACCTCCGCGCCGGCAAACCTCTCGGCGGCACGAGCGCCGGCCTCGCTGTCCTCGGCCAACACTACTTCGCCGCCTTCAAGGACTCGATCACCAGCGTCACCGCCCTCGCCAATCCTTTCGACGCGAGCGTCACCCTCGGCCACGACTTCATCGCCGCCCCCGCCCTCGTCGGCGTCATCACCGATTCCCACTTCATGGCGCGCCAACGCCTCGGCCGCCTCGTCGCTTTCCTCGCCCGCCTCGACGGCGAAGCCCGCACCACCTCGTCCCGCCTCGTCGGTCTCGGCGTGGACGAAGCCACCGCCCTCTGCGTCGAACCCGACTCCACCGCCAAGGTCTTCACCGAGAAGAACGGCCTCGTCTGGCTCGTCGTGCCCACCCGCGCGCCCGACGTCCTCGCCTCCGGAAAACCGCTCGTCGTCACCGGCGTCGAGGTAATCGGCCTCGGCCCCGACTCCGCGTTCAACCTCGCCACCCTCTCCGTCGACCGCCCCGCCGCCCATCGCACCGTCGCCGCCGCCGCCGGCAAACTTACCGACGCCGTCGTGCCTCCCGCCAAGAAACCATGAGCCTCCCCGCCGCCATTTCCGCCCTGCCCGCCCGCGCCGCCGAACTGCGCGCCCTCCTCGTTTCGTGGTGCGAACAAAATTCCGGCAGCGATAATTTTCCCGGTCTCGCCGCCATGCTCGCCCTTCTGCGGCCCGCCTTCGCCACGCTCCCCGGCACCGTCGAGGCCATGCCCCTCGCCGGCACTCCCGCCCGCGCCCTCCGCCTCCGCGTCCGCCCCGAGGCTCCGCTCCAACTGCTCGTCAGCGGTCACTACGACACGGTTTACGGCGCCGACCATCCTTTCCAACGCTGCACGCAACTCGACGCCGCCACCCTCAACGGCCCCGGTGTCGCCGACATGAAGGGCGGCCTCATCGTCATGCTCGCGACGCTCCAGACCTTCGAGCAAACCCCCGCCGCCGCGCAGATCGGCTACGAGATCATCCTGAGCGCTGACGAGGAAATCGGCACCCACGGCACCGGCCCCGTCCTCACCGCCGCCGCCCCCCGCCACCGCTTCGGCCTCGTCTTCGAGCCCGCCCGCCCCGACGGCTCCCTCGTCCGCACCCGCATGGGCACCGGTGCCGTGCTCGCCACTTGCCACGGTCGCGCCGCCCACGCCGCCAAAGCCTCCGACGGCCGCAACGCCATCGTCGCCCTCGCCGAATTTCTCGCCGCCGCCCACCGCCTGCCCGCCGAACTCCCCGGCGTTCTGATCAACGTCGGCAACATCCGCGGCGGCGGCCCCGCCACCAACATCGTCCCCGACTTCGCCGAGTCCGAACTCGATGTCCGCGTCTCCCGCCCGGGCGATGTCACCGCCCTCCTCGCCCGCCTTCATCAACTTTCCGCTCCGATCAACGCCCGCGACGGTTTTCGCCTCGAGCTCAAGCCCGCCTTCAATCGCCCGCCCAAAGGCACCGGCCCCGCCGAGGCCGCCGCCTTCGCCGCGCTTCAGCTCGCCGGCCGCGACCTCGGCCTCGCGCCCTTCACTTGGGTGGACACCGGCGGCGGCTCCGATGGCAACCTCCTCTACGCCGCCGGCCTCCCCAACCTCGACGGCCTCGGCCCGCTCGGAGATTTCCTGCACAGCGACCGCGAGTGCGTCGATCTCCCGAGCCTGATCACCCGCTCCCAACTCTCCGCCCTCTTTCTCCACCGCCTCGCCACCGGAGAAATCACCCTCCCCGCGTAACTCCGAAAATGCAGGAGCGAGCTCGCTCGCGACACCCCCCGCCCGACGTCCGCGTTCCGCCCTCCGGTCTCTCAGCTCTTAGCTCTCAACTCTCAGCTTTCCGCCCTCCGTCCCCGCCATGCACGTCCTCCGCCCCATCGCCGAAGACGACCT
>JBBQGJ010000858.1:0-2291 GCA_038322925.1 Mycobacteriales bacterium | reverse complement strand
GGGCTCGCCGCGTTCCGCGCAACGACGTCGGCCATCTCCCGGGGCCATGGAACGGACGCAGCCTGCCGCTCGCGGGCAACGAGTTCACGGAGTTCGTGGAGATCAGTGTCACCGACACGGGCATCGGCATCTCGAGCGAGGGCCTGGAGCGCCTGTTCGAGCCGTTCAGTCAGATCGACAGTGGTCTGTCGCGCAAGTTCGAGGGCTCGGGACTGGGCCTCGCCATGGTGAAGGTCCTCGCAGAGCTTCACGGAGGCGCTGTCGCCGTCGAGAGCTGTGTCGGCCAAGGCTCGTGCTTCCGCGTCTGGCTACCCGTCCGAGCGCCGCAGGCACATCTCGTCCCGCAGAGCATCGCGCCGACCGAGCCTCTCGATATCCTGCAGGTCCAGCTCACCGCGCTTGTCGTGGAGGATGATCCCACGGCCGCGGAGTTGATCCGCGTCCAGCTCGAGGCGCTCGGATTCAAGGTGGTGCAGGCCGCGAGCGCGGAGATCGCGCTCGTCCTCGCGAGCCAGCAGCCGTTCTCCTTGATCACCGTCGATATCATGCTGCCCAACATGGACGGCTGGGATCTGATCGCTCGGCTGCGGCTGGTGCCCGGGTTCGCCCGCGTCCCGGTCGTGATCATTTCGCTCGACGCCGAGCGCAACAAGGGGTTCGCACTCGGTGCCGCAGCCGTGATGCAGAAGCCGATCTCTCGCCAGGAGCTCCACGCGTCCCTCATCGATCTCGGTCTGCTGCCGCTCGTCACGGGGCAAGCGCTGAAGGTGCTCGTGGTGGACGACGATCCGAAGGCCGTGGAGCTCATCGCGGTCCGGATCCTCGGGCTCGCGAACACGGTGCTGCGCGCTCACGGGGGTCGTGCGGCGATCGAGCTGGCACGCAGCGAGCTGCCCGATCTGATCGTCCTCGATCTGATGATGCCGGACGTCAACGGGTTCGACGTGGTCGAGGCGCTCAACACGCGACCCGAGACCGCGCGCATCCCGATCATCGTTCTCACCGCCATGAAGCTCACCACAGAGGACCGCGCCAGGCTGACGCGCTTCGTGGTGACCATCATGGAGAAGGGCGAGTTCGCGCACGATCGCTTCATCAGCGAGGTCGCGCGCGCGATGCCAGGCCGGAAGCGAGTGGCCTGACGTGGCCGTCGTCCTCGTCGTGGAAGACAACCGCGCCAACATGGAGCTCGCGAGCTTTCTGTTGCAGTCGGTCGGTCATATCGTGCTCGCCGCGGCCACGGCGGAGGCGGGGCTGGTCCTGGCGCGCACCGAGCGGCCGAGCCTCATCCTCATGGACATCCAGTTGCCGGGGATGGACGGGCTCGAGGCGATCGGGATCCTCAAGAGAGATGATGCGACAGGTTCGATCTCGGTCATCGCTCTCACCGCTCTGGCCATGAAGGGCGACGAAGAGCGCATTCACGCGGCAGGGGCCGACGGATACATCGCGAAGCCGATTCGCTATCAGGAGTTTCTCGCGACCGTCGCCGCGATGCTTGGTAAGGCATGACCTCTCGCATCACAGGTCACCCACCGCGTGTGCTGATCGTCGACGACGAGCCGAACAACTGTCGGCTGCTCGAGGTCATGCTCGCATCCGAAGGGTATGCCCTACAGATCGCCGCGAACGGTCCGGACGCGCTGGCCCTGGTGGCGCTGGAGCCGCCCGACCTGATCCTGCTCGACGTCATGATGCCTGGCATGGACGGCTATACGGTCGCGACGGCGATCAAGGCCAACCTCGCCACCAAGACCATTCCGATCATCATGGTGACGGTGCGCGACGACCGCGAGGCCAAGATGCTCGGCCTCCGTGCCGGCGCCGAGGACTTCCTCAGCAAGCCGGTCGACCGCGCCGAGCTCTGCGTTCGCGTCCGAAATCTCCTGCGCCTCAAGGCCTATGGCGACTATCACGACAAGTACGGTCAGCTGCTCGAGAGCGAGGTCGGCTCTCGCACACTCGAGCTGATCGACATCCAGGCTCGATACCGGCGGATCGTCGACACCGCCGGCGAGGGCGTCTGGGAGATCGACGCCCAGGGCATCACGACGTTCGTGAACGCTCGGATGGCGATGATGCTCGGCTATGAGGTGCGGGAGATGATCGGTCAGTCGCCGATGGAGGTCCTCGACGAGGAAGGCATCAGGGCCTTCCTCGCGAACCTCGAGCAGATGAGAGCCCACCACACCCAGCAGCTGGAGGTCCGGTTCCGGCGGAAGGATGGAACTGCGCTGTGGGTGCTGCTCGGGACGAGTCCGATTCTGGACTCCGGCGGTCACTATGCCGGC
>JBBQGJ010000857.1:0-1739 GCA_038322925.1 Mycobacteriales bacterium | reverse complement strand
CGCGCGCACGGATCGCGCGAGCGACGACGGGACTGCGTCCACGTAGTTGGGGAGCAGTCCGTTCCACATCAGGTCGCCCATCCAGACCATGCGCGCATCGTCGTCGACGATCGCGAGATCGCTGCTGGTGTGGCCACTCAGTGGCCGCAGTCGTACGGTGCGGTTGCCGAGGTCGATCTCGAGATCGCGATCGGCATCGCGACCGCCCACGAGAACCACGTCGGCCAGCCGGCGGGTCAGTTCGTCGTCGCGCGGCGGCGCAACGGGTCCACCAGCCAGCACGGCGTCACGCGTACGTGCGGTGGTGTACAGGCGCGGGTCGCTTCCCTGTGCGTTGCGATACCCCGCAATGCCGGACGCGTGGTCGACGTGATAGTGCGACAGCACGACATGCGTGGGCCAACGGCCCGTGAGCTCACGCGCGCGTTCAGCCAGCCACGTGGCGCCGGCCGGGCGGTAAAAACCCTCGACCGCGATAACGCCTGCGCGACCGGCAATTATGCCAACGTTGGAGAAGGTGGTGCGGTCTCCCCCCTGCGGCGTAGACACCAGCGCCCATGTGTCCGGCCCAACGACATCCAGCCGCGCGAAGGGAGCGGTCGCGACGGTGGGATGCGCCGGAGCCGTCCACCGCTGCCGCGAGGCGAATGGCGCGCAGGCGGACATGAGCGCGAGGTGCGCAACACATGAGCCGCCCTGTTGCAAAAACGCGCGGCGGGTTTGGGATGAATCCGGCAACGGCATCTCAGCGGGGCAACGCAAAGGGAAACCGCGAGACGGCGACCTGGCCGTTGCTGATCACCACGAGCACATCCTGCAGGGCCCGGATATCGTCGAGCGGGTTGCGCTCGAGCACCAACAGATCCGCCTCGAAGCCCGGCGCAATGCGACCGACGGAACGCTCGATGCGCAGCAGTTCCGCTGCGACAGTGGTGGCTGCCGCCAGCGCTTCGAGCGGCGTGTAGCCGAGCGTCACCAGTCGCTCCACTTCGTGACTGATGCGCGTGAGGCTCGTGGGACCGTACTGCGTGTCGCCTCCGGTCACGACTTTTACGCCAAGTTCATGTGCCCGCCGTATGCCGGCCTCCGCACGCGGAATCATATGACGCCCGCGCAGATGCAGCAGCGGATCGTCGTAGTCGCCGCCCGGCTCCACGAGATCGGTCAGAGTCGAGAGCGTGGGCACGAGATACGTCCCGTTGGTCTTCATGAGTCGCAGCGTACTGTCGGACACGTACGTCCCGTGCTCGATGCTGCGCACGCCTGCGGCGACTGCAGCGTACGCCCCTTCGTCGCCATGCGCATGCGCCTGCACCGGCACGTTGCGCGTCGCCGCCTCCTGCACGATGACACGCAACTGCGCTTCGGAGTACACCTGCTTGCGCGGGTCGGTGTTGGGCAGGCCGGCCCGCTCGGTGCCGCGGGTCTTGATGACGTCGACCCCACGATCGAGATTCACACGCACCAGCGCGCGCAACTGCTCATCGGTGCGCACGCCGCTGCGAAACAGCGGGCCAAGGCGCGGATCGGCGAGCACCGTTTCGCCGAGGTCGGGCGTGACGAATACGCCCGCCGCCTGCATGTCCGGGCCGGGGATGGTGCCCGCCTTGACCGCCTCGCGGATGGCGATGTCCTGAAACTGCGACGTGCTCGCGCTGCGCACCGTGGTCACGCCACTTTCGAGTGCGCGTCTTGCGGCTTCGAGGGTTGTCTAATGCGTATGTGCATCGATCAGCCCC
>JBBQGJ010000856.1:0-1783 GCA_038322925.1 Mycobacteriales bacterium | reverse complement strand
GCGATCATCGACCGCGGTCAGCTCCTCGCGCTCGACACCCCGACGGAGCTCAAGCGCTCGGTCGGCATCGACGCGATGGTGACCGTCTCGTCCACCGGTGATCTCGAGCAGCTCGCCTACGTCCTGCGCGAGGACCTGAAGCACGCCACGAAGGTGGAAGCCGTCGAAGGCGTCGTGCGGGTCTGGATCAACGAGCTTTCCGGCGTGCTCCCCGCCGTCATCGACGCGGCGGAACGCCATGGGTACACCGTGTCCGACATCTCCTCCACGGAGCCCACGCTCGAAACCGTGTTCATCAACCTCACCGGAAAGGACCTCCGCGAATGACGGTCACCGCTTCGACGACGACCACCATTCCGAGCCTCGACCAGCTCGAGCGCTCGGCTCGCGTCTCGACTCGCCGCGCGTTCAAGGCGCTGTTCATCCGGGACCTCGTGGTGCTCCGCAAGTCCATCAAGGAATTCCTGCCGCGCACGTTGCTGCAGCCGTTCCTCCTGGTGTTCATCTTCACGTACGTCTTCCCGAAGATCGGGCAGGGCGTCGGTGGATCGGGCGCCGGTGCGGCCGAGTTCTCGACCCGGCTCGTCGCCGGCGTGATCGGCCTCTCGATCATGTTCCAGGGCATTCAGTCCGTCGCCCTCCCGATGGTCCAGGAGTTCGGGTACACCCGGGAGATCGAGGACCGGGTGCTCGCACCGCTCCCGGTCTCGCTCGTCGCCATCGAGAAGGTGATGTCGGGGGCGTTCAACGGCCTGTTCGCCGCGCTGCTGGTCTTCCCGATCGCCGCGATCGTCCCGGCGACCCCGGTGCACCTCGACATCAACTGGCCGGTCCTGCTCACCCTGACGCCGCTCGCTTGCTACATGTGCGGGGCGCTCGGCCTGACGTTCGGGACGCGCTTCGACCCCCGCACCGTGCCGCTGCTGTTCGGTATCGTCGTGATCCCGATCACGTTCCTCGGTTGCATCTACTACTCGTGGTCGTCCCTGGCGCCGATCCGCTGGCTCCAGGTCGGCGTGCTCGTGAACCCGCTCGTCTACATGTGCGAGGGCTTCCGGGCCGCCCTGACGACCAGCACCCACATGAGCCTGTGGGCCGTGTATCCGGTGATGATCGGCTTCTCGATCCTGTTCACCTGGCTCGGGATCGCGGGGTTCAAGAAGCGGGTCCTGTCGTGACCGCTTCAGGTTCGTGACCCCGTGACCGAACCCCGGGGGGTGTTTTTGCCGCGCGATTGTGGGTATTCTCCCCGTCCAATGTCGGGGGGCATGAAAGTCACCTTCCACGGCGTGCGGGGCTCCACTCCCTGCGACGGCCCACAGTTGGCCCGCTACGGCGGGAACACCTCCTGTGTCGCGGTCGAGGTAGAAGGCCAAGCACCGATCGTCTTCGATCTTGGAACCGGGCTGCGCAATTTCGGGCTCTCGCTGCTGGAGAAGACCCCGTTCCCGGACCTGGACTTCCACGGCACCGTCCTGCTGAGCCACCTCCACTGGGACCACGTGCAGGGCCTGCCGTTCTTCGTGCCGTTGCACCGGCCGGGCAACACGTTCGACGTGTACGGCCCGCAGCAGGAAGGCGGACCGCTCGGCGAAGTCTTCACCGGGATGATGCAGCCGCCGTACTTCCCGATCACGCCCGATCAGCTCGAGGGCAAGATCACGTTCCACGACGTGGGCGAGGACGACTTCCCGCTCTCCACGACCGCGAAGGTGCGGTCTCGCTGGATCCGCCACGTCGGCCCGACGCTCGGGTACCGCCTCGAGTGGCAGGGCGTCTCCAT
>JBBQGJ010000855.1:0-9979 GCA_038322925.1 Mycobacteriales bacterium | reverse complement strand
CCAGGCGGTGGTGCGCGCGGTCCGCACCGCGGGCGCCCGGTCGGACTCCTCGACCGGCATCCACATCCACGTCGACGGGAGCCGCTTCGAGGCGAAGGGGGTCACCAACCTCGTGAAGACGATCCACAAGCAGGAGCGCCTGCTCGAGCACGCGCTCGGGATCAGCGAGCAGCGCCTCGGCCGCTACTGCCGCCCGATCGAGCCGGCCTTCATCCAGCGCCTCGAGGCTCGCCAGCCGCGCACGCTGCAGCAAGTGAGCGAGGCCTGGTACGGCCGCGCGAACGTTCGCGCCGATCGCTACGACTCGAGCCGCTACCACGGCCTCAACCTCAACAGCCTCTTCTTCCGCGGCACCATCGAGCTGCGCTACTTCAACGGGACGCTCCACGCCGGTGAGGTGAAGGCGTACGTGCAGCTGGCGCTCGCGATGGCCGCGAAGGCGCTCTCCTCGAAGGCGGCGTCGAGCAAGCGACGCGAGTTCAACCCCGCCACCGCGAAGTACGACTTCCGGGTGGTGCTCCTGCACCTCGGGCTCATCGGCGACGAGTTCAAGACGGCGCGCCTGCACCTCACGAAGAAGCTCGCGGGCTCCGCGGCCTGGAAGGGCGAGCGCCGCGACCGCCGCCCGGCGCAGAGCGCCCCGGCGAGCGAGGAGGTGGGCGATGCCCGAGCAGCAGCGTGACCACGGGCTCCGGGCCGGCCACGACGCCGGCCCTGGACTCGGCCTCGAACGGAAGCGATGGATGACTACGGCGGGTCTCGGCCCGCGGCGAGATGAGAAGATGGGACAGGTGCTCTACTTCGCGTACGGCTCGAACCTCGACGACGACCAGATGCGCTCGCGCTGTGCGAGCGCGCAGGCTGTCGCGCGCGCCGTGCTGCCCAACTTCGCGCTCGCGTTCGGCGGCTTCAGCCACCGCTGGGACGGGGCGGTCGCGAGCGTCGTGCGGGCCCGCGGCGCCCGCGTCGAGGGGCTCCTCTACCGCCTCGACGACGTGGACCTCCGCGCGCTCGACCGCTTCGAGGGCCACCCCTTCGCCTACGAGCGCGTCGTGAAGATGGTGCTCGACGAGCACGGGCAGCGTCGCCGCGCGACGACGTACTTGCAGCCCGAGGACGGGTTCGAGCCCTGGGCGCCGCAGCCCGGCTACTTCCGCGTCCTGTGGCGCGCGTACGACCGCCTGGGCTTCGACGTCGCACCACTGGCGACGGCAGCGGGGGTGGAGCCATGAACGCGCCCAAGGGCCAGCGTGGCGCGCCCACGCGCGTCTTCGTCTACGGGACGCTGCTCGCCGGCGAGCCGAACCATCGGCTGCTCGTGGGCGCGCGGCTCGTGGCCGAGGCCAGGACGAAGCCCGCGTTCGAGCTGCGCGACCTCGGGGCGTTCCCCGGGCTCGTGAGCGGCGGCGAGCACGCCGTCGCCGGCGAGGTGTACGAGGTCGACGGGCTGACACTCGCGGCGCTCGACCGCCTCGAAGGGCACCCGCGCTTCTACCGGCGCTCGCGCATCGCGCTCGAGGACGGCGCCGTCGTCGAGACCTACCTCCTGCCGCCCGAGCAGGTCGAAGGTCGCCCCGTCATCGACTCGGGCAGCTGGCGAGAGCGCAGCAAGGAGTGGAGAGCATGAAGATCGTCATGAGAGACGGGCGCGTGTTCCAAGGCACCGCCCTGCAGATCGTCCGCGCGATGCAGGACATCGCGTTCGGCGTCGAGGACTTCACGGTCCCGAAGTACGTCGAGTGGGTCGTCGCGAACGCGCGCAAGTTCGAGGAGGTCGAGCTCGACGTGAAGGGCACGACCGACGAGGAGCAGGCCGTGTCGCTCGTCGCCGAGATGCTCCGCACCGGGCTCACGCGGCGCATGTAGGCGGCCGGCCTCCGTCGGCTTCGCGGCCCAAAGGTCGCGGAACCTCGAGGCTATTCCAACCGCCTGAAAAGACGTCGAAAACCGACGCTCTCGGCCTTGCTAGGTGCGCAAACGGAAGCCTGTATGTCCTCAGCAACGGGCGACGAGCCGCCCTGCAGAACGCGAGGACGACGATGCGGACCACGAGCCAGAACACGCAGACGACGAAGACGGTAAGCCAGGGCGAGAGCCGCTACGGGACCGCCGAGCCGCAGATCGAGCTCCGGCTCCCGAAGGGCACCAGCCACCGCCTGGTGAGCGCCGCGCTCCACAAGCTCGCCGCCGATGTCGAGCTGGCCACGCCCGAGCGCGAGCGCTGGGTGGTCCAGACCGAGAGCTTCTACGACGCCCGCGGCCGCGTGTACCTCGAGCTGGCGGACGCGACGCCCGCGGAGGCCGAGCGCGGAATGGCGCTCCTGAAGAAGCTGGTGGGGTGAGTCGAGACGCTACGTGCGCCGACTCGCGCGCTTGCGCGACGTCGAAGCCACCGGGGGCGACGGCTCGGCAGCGGCGGCGCCCAGGATCGCGCCACCCACGGTTCCGACGAGCGCGGCGACCCATCCGGCTGACGCGGACCCCTTCGCGTCCGCGACCTCGCGCTGCAGTTGCAGGATCTGCGACCGCGCGTTCGCCCACGCCTGGTAGTTCTGCTGTGCAAGAGCAAGCGCCCGATCGCGCTCGACGAGCGCCGACGCGAGCCTCGCGTCAGCGGAGTCGCGCGCGACCCGGAGCGTCGTCTGCTCGCGACGCGCGTTCGCCTCGACGTCGCCGAGGCGGCGCGTGACTGTGGCGACCTCCTGCGACAGTTGGTCGACGCCGGTCTTCAGCGCCGACGCCTCGCTGCGTGCTCCAGCGAGCTCGGTTCGTAGCTGAGCCGCCTCAGTCTGCGCCGCGCCCCTGGCCTTCGATTCCTCGTCAAACTCGCTCCTGGGCACCCACTCGCCGAGCAGAGCCTCCGCAGTCGTGCCGAGGACGAGTTCCCGCGGCGCCACCTCGAGGGCACGAGCGATGGCGAGGATGTGTTCCAGCCTCGGTTCGCGGCGCGCGGCCTCGGTCTCGGTGAGCAGCTTGCTCACCAGCGAGGCGGCGAGTTCGGCTCTATCCGCGAGTTCGGCGATCGTCTGCTTCTTGGCGTCGAGCAGGTCCCTGACGCGACGCGCGAAAGTCTCGGGTGGGACGGCTTCGGCACTCATGGGGCTCCTGGGCGGCGCTTGACGCGCCATATTGTCAGCATGCATACCGTACACACGGAAGTCGACATGACAAGTCGGAGCATCAGGAAAACGGGGTGGGGATGGGCTGCCTATCCCCGTTCATGAACATTGACTCCGGCTCTTGACAGGACATGTTCGGAAAGCTAACTTAATTGGGCAAACGGAGGAGTCCATGTCCAGCGGTCGAACCCATCGAGCTATCGGCACCGCCGCAGGGGCAGGCTACGCCCTCGCCAAGGCGAATCAGCAGGCGCCCGAGCATGTCCTGCTGGAGATCCTCGGCGGTGCGCTCGCCGGGAACTTCGGCGCGCGGCTCCCGGACGTGTTCGATCCACCCGTGCACCCGGGCCACCGAAGCCTCGCCCACGGCATCGTTCCCGTTGCCGCGGCGGGGCGGGCCGCGGTGAACGCGCTGAATGGTTGGCAGGTACAGCTGCGCGCGGAAGCGAATCGCACCCTGGAGCGGCTCTGGCAAGCCCTCGTCGAAGTCCTCTGCCGCCTCGGAGCCGGAGCCCTCGCAGGCCTCCTTGCTGGTTACGGCTCCCACGTCGCGCTCGACGCGTTCACCCCAGTCAGCCTCCCACTACTCGCGTGAGATGACGATGCCCATCACCCAGCAAGAACTAAGCACGAGAATCCGGGCAGCGCGTGAGGCGTGCCGGATGACCCAGGACGATGCCGCCAAGCACCTGGGGGTCTCACGCCCGACGTTCGTCCAGCTCGAGGCAGGGAAGAGGTCCGTCTCGAGCATCGAGCTCGACAAGCTGGCCTACTTGTTCGGTCGAGACATCCGCGAGTTCGTGGCGGACTCGTTTCAGGAGGAGGACTCCCTTTCCGCCCTCTTCCGTGCGCAGCTCGCGGTGGTCGGTGAGCCCTTCGTGCTCGAGAAGCTGCGCGAGTGCATGGCCATCGGGCGCGAGCTGACGAACCTCGAGCACCTCGTCGGCATCGACCGCGACCTCGCGACCGTCGCGTCGTACCCGCTGCCCTCGCCGAAGACCCGGTGGGAAGCCGTCCAGCAAGGGCAGCGACTCGCGGAGGAGGAGCGTCGGCGCCTTGGACTCGGAAATGCGCCGCTGCCGGACATGGGCGAACTGCTCGAGTCGCAGAGCGTTCGTACCGGGCTCGTTGATCTTCCCGATGACGTCTCCGGCCTGACGCTGAGCGATCGCAAGGTCGGGCTCTTCGTCGTGGCGAACCGCGCACATCACTACCTGCGTCGTCGGTTTTCGTTCGCCCACGAGTACGCGCACGTCGTTGCCGATCGCGAGCGCTTCGGTCTTATTAGCCGCGCATCGGAGCGCGACGATCTGATCGAGGTCCGCGCGAATGCCTTCGCGGCGAACTTCTTGATGCCCGAGGACGGTGCTCGCCAGTTCGTCGCTGGCCTCGGAAAAGGGAAGGCGAGCCGAGCGTTCGCCGAGGTGTTCGACGAAGCCGGCAGCTTGAACGTCGAGGGCCGAACTGAGCCGGGGACGCAGGCGCTCCAGCTGTACGACGTCGTCCAGCTCGCCCATCACTTTGGCGTCAGCCGGCTCTCCTCACTGTTTCGCCTGCGGAACCTGCGCCTCGTCACCGCGGCCGAGTTCGATCACCTGAAGGCGCTCGACGACCAAGGCAAGGGCAAGCAGCTCGCCGAGCTCCTGGGGCTCCCCGAGCCGGACCACACGGAGATGCGCAGCGAGTTCAAGCACCGCTTCCTTGGCCTGGCGCTCGAGGCCTTCCGACGTGACGAGGTGTCCCACGGCAAGCTGCGTGAGCTTGTCGCGATGGTCGGCCTGGCGGCGGACGATCTCGACCAGCTCATCGAGGACGCCGGCATCGACGCCGACGCCTCCAGCCCAACGCCGTGAACATACCCGTCCTTCGCATCGTGGTCACCGACTCGAACGTGCTCATCAATCTGATGCACGTGGCGAGGTTGGGGCTACTCGGCAGTCTCCCAGGCCACGAGTTCGTCGTCCCCGACCACGTTCGCGAAGAGGTCACGAACCCTGACCAGCGCTCAGCTCTCGACGCAGCCATCGACGCCGGCACGGTGAAGCTCGAGTCCATCACCGACATCGATGTTCTGGTCACCTTCACCGAGCTGATCGCTCACATCGGCCGCGGAGAGTCCGCGTGCATCGCGATCGCAGCAAAGCGCGGATGGTCCATCGCCTCCGACGAGAAACGGCGATTCCGACGCGAGGCCGAGGCACGGGTGGGAGGCGATCGGATCCTCGGAACCGTTGAGCTGTTCGTGCTCGCGATCGAGGCGGGCCTCATCACCGTCGAGCAGGCCGACGCCGACAAGCTCGTGCTGGAGAGCCGCAAGTTCAAGGTGTCGTTCACATCGTTTCGAGAGCTCGTGAAGTAGCTCTCGAGGAAAGGAAGCAGTCCGCCATGTCCACCATCCCTGAAAAAGAGTCCGAAACCGAAGAGGTCGTATCGGGAACTCGTGAAGTAGCGCTCGGGCGCAAAAGGAGAACGTCATGAACGGCAACCACGGCAACGACAAGAGCGTGACCATCATCGTCGATGGCACGCCGCACGAGGTGGAGAAGGAGAAGATCTCGTACGCGGAGGTCGTCACTCTCGCGTATCCCGACTACCCGCAGCACCCCGAGATCACGTACTCGGTGACCTACAAGCGGGGCCCGAACGTGAACCACGAAGGGATTCTCGCGCAGGGGGGAACCGTCATGGTCAAGAAGGACATGGTGTTCAATGTTTCACGAACTGGTCAGTCGTAACGAAGACCTGAAGCGGCTCGTCGAGACGGGCTACGCGATCAAGTTCGACAGCGGGCACCTCGTGGTTCGCGACGTGCCCTATCTGGACAAGGAGAAGAGCCTACGGACTGGAGCCTTCGTCACGAAGCTCGAGTTCGTCGACAAGGTTCAGGTCAAGCAGCAAGACCACCAGGTCTTCTTCTGCGGGGCCCACCCGCACAGCGTGGACGGGTCGCCGATTCCGAACCTGGGAGGTGGGCCTGCGCAGCTCACGCTGGAGGACTCGAGCCTCGTCGTCGAACGGTCCTTCTCGAACAAGCCTGTTGGCGGCAACGGGTTCCCTGACTTCTTCGAGAAGATCGAGAGCTACACCCGCGTCATCTCTGCGCCCGCGATGGAGGTTCATCGAGACGCGACGCCCTATACGTTCCGGGTCGACAAGGAGGCCGTTTCGGGGTCGGTCTTCAAGTTCCACGACACGCTCACGAGCAGGACGGAGATCGGTGACCTCGCCAAGAAGCTGAGCGACGACGTGGTCGCGATCATCGGGCTTGGAGGCACCGGAGCCTATCTCCTCGACTTCATGGTCAAGGTGCCGGTGAAGGAGATCCGCGCCTTCGACAACGACCCCTTCCATGTTCACAACGCCTACCGCTCACCGGGCCGGCTGCTCGACGACGGCGAGCTGGGTAAGGCCAAGGCCGACGTCTACGCGCAGCGCTACGCCAACTTCCGCGAGGCGCTGCGCGTCGAGGCGAAGTTCATCGATGCTTCGTGCAACGCTGAGTTGGAGGGAGTCACCTTCGCCTTCGTTTGCGTAGACAAGGGTTCGGCGCGGTCAGCGATCTTTGACCTCCTGCTCGCCAAGAAGATCCCGTTCATCGACGTCGGCATGGGGCTCGACCGAAAGCGGGCCTCGCTGAGTGGAATGGTTCGCGTGACGTACTACTCGGCCGAGAGGGGAGCCGAAGTGCGGGCCAAGAACCTCGCGGAAATGGCCGATGCGCCCGGCGACGAGTACCGCACGAACGTTCAAATTTCGGAGCTCAACGCGCTGAACGCGGCGCTGGCCGTGCTGCGGTACAAGCAGATTCGCGGCTTCTACTTCGACGAAGGCAACCTCGTTCACGTCCTCTTTGGGACACAAGACCTCAAGGTACTGGGAGAGGCGTTCGAATCATGACGAAGATGACGACGCTCAGGCTCCAGCGCGTCCACTACATGCCGAAGGAGCTGGAGCCCGGCATCTTGTACGTCTCGGAGGAGTTCGACGTCGCTGGGCACCTCTGCGCGTGTGGCTGCGGGAACAAGGTGATGACGCCTCTGAGCCCGACCGAGTGGTCCTTCCATGAGTCGGAGAAGGGCCCGTCGCTCAGGCCATCGATCGGGAACTGGCAGCTTCCATGCACGTCTCACTACTGGGTCGACGGGGGCAAAGTCGAATGGTCGCGAGCGTGGAGCCCGGAGCAGGTCGAGCGCGGTCGACGCGGGGAAGAGGAGCGCCGCCGCGCGTACTACGAGTCTCGCAAGGCGAAGGACGGACTCGCGGCCAGGGTCAGGCGCTGGCTCGAGCACGTTCTGTCGTGGTTCAGGTGATCTCTTCTGCCAACGCGTAAGCGGTGCGGTAGTGAGTCTGGGTTGCACTGGCGAGCCTCGCCCAGCCGGCACTACAGCCGGCGAGAGCCGGTACGGGACCGCCGAGCCGCAGATCGAGATCCGGCTCCCGAAGGGCACCAGCCACCGCCTGGTGAGCGCCGCGCTCCACAAGCTCGCCGCCGATGTCGAGCTGGCCACGCCCGAGCGCGAGCGCTGGGTGGTCCAGACCGAGAGCTTGTACGACGCACGCGGCCGCGTGTACCTCGAGCTCGCCGACGCGACGCCCACCGAGGCTGAGCGATCCCGACCGCCTGGCGCTTCGGTCCGCGCTAGCCCCGCTGGCGCGCGCCAGCGGGCACGTGGGCGCCGCCAAAGGGCGCCGACGTGGCCTTCGTCGGGCCGGACGGTGCTCGCGCCGTTGAACGCGACCAGCGCCGCGAGTCGCGAGTGGGGGACCCATGCGCGACTGGACGGCGCGAACGCAGAGAGCCGTCCCGGATGGACGCGCTCAAGCACCAGGGATCTCAGCCTTTCGCTCTCGCCTGGCCACTGCGATTCTCGCCGCTCTGTCCGCCAAACAGCCCCAGAGAGTGGTTCGCAAACGGCTGCCCATGCGGAGCCATTCACGCGGGGTCGCGGAAACGCGACCCCGCACTTTTTAACAGCGGCCTCGGAGAGCGATCTCCGGGGCCGTTGCGTTTCTCCCCCACGTTTCCGCGACCTTCGACGCTCGGCGCGCGCGGTGGGCTCCTGGACAGCGTTCGAGCAGAGAGCGCCGCGGGCGTGAAGTAGGGCGTGACGAGGGCCTTCTGGACGGCGTTCGCGCTCTCTCTTCTGGCCCGCGGGGAGACCTCGCGCCACGCGGTTGGACTTCGAGCAGAACGCGTAGAGGGCCTGCTGGACGAGCCTCGGCGAGTAGCTCGGGAGGTCCGACCGGAAGTGGCGCAGGTCGAGCTGGGCAGCCTGCTCGCGCACCCACCGCTCGCGCGCGTCGTAGGTCTTGGCTGCACCCGGCTCGCGAAGGGCGTCCACTGCACGCGCGACGTTCGTGTCGACCACGACCAGGTCGTTGCCATCGACGTCCGGGAACCACGGCGTGAGGCCCGGAGCGAGAGCCGGCGTCGAGAGCGCGCTCACGAACATCGTCGCGAGCTTGCGCCCGACCCGGTGGACGCGCGCGAAGCGCCTCACGAGTAGCGCGGCTCGTTTCGTTGGCGAGACCTCGTCGCGGCAGACCTCGGCGAGCGCCTCGCGCACGCCTCCGTCTTTCCAGAGCCGAAGCCACGCGGAGGTGGGCAGCTTGCCCATGTCCCCCATGCGGTTGAAGACGACCGTCGCGTCCTTCACGTGGCAGGCTGTGCCCGGGCACCTGCCGCAGTCGACGACCTCGCCGACCTTCGCGACGTCGCAGCCCTCCTCGAACGCGTCGGCCGAGCGCAGGACAGTGCACTCATGCCGAGCGATCGACCGCTTCACGGTCAGCAGGGCCGCGTGATCTGATCGCTGCGGGGGTCGAGCGGATCAGGGAAACCGAGCGGGCATAGAAAAGCCCTCTCGGAGAAGTTGGCCGGGGCCGTTCCGAGGGGGCTTCCTCCGCGTTGTCTAAGCGACGGAGGTAACCCGTGTGGCATGAGCTGCTATCGGATGAGAAGTTTTCTGCAATTCTTTTTGAGGTAGACGAAGGGCTTTCGGGTGGCGAGCGCGAGCGGGGGTGTTCGCGCTGCTCGGGGCCGCTGCATCGAGCGGACTACCCGCGCAAGGCACGCGGGCTGGCGGACGCCGTGATGGCGCGCTTCGAGCGGCGATTCAGCTTCTGCTGCGGTCGGTGTCGAAAGCGGCAAACGCCGCCGTCGGTGCGGTTTCTGGGTCGCCGGGTGTACGTAGCGGTGGCCGTGCTCGTCGGCGCGCTGATCGCGCTCGCCGTCGCGCTGACGGAAGCCGCGCGCGCTACCGGGGCGCGGCTTCGGACGGTGGCGCGTTGGCTGCGATTCTTTCAAGCGGAGCTGCCAGCGAGCCGCTTCTGGTGCGCGGCGCAGGGGGCGTTCTCGCCGCCGCCCGCGGCGCTCGGCATGCCGGCTTCGCTCGTCGAGCGGTTCGCGTTCGACGCCCCTTGCGCTCAGCTGCTCGGCGTCTTGAAGTTCGTGACTCCGATCACGGTTTCTGGCTGGCGCTGAGCCGGCTTCGCCGAGCGTCGCCTCGGCTCGCGCAGAGGTTGGCAGCTTCCCAGGTTTTGGTCGCAACGTAGAGTCGCCGCCGAGACCATTCACGCGGCAGCCCACGCTCGCCGCACGGGAGAAGTCCATCTTGACGAAGACGCACGCACCCGCCCGGCTGCGCTGGGCCCGGCTACGCTTTTCAGTTGTCGGCCAATTGCTCACGGCTCCGCCCGAGCCAGGCCAACTACGCACCGAGCTCGAAGCGCTCGCGGCGCGCAGCTGGGAGCACCCTTCGACCGGAGACCCGGTAAAATTCGGCGTTTCGACGATCGCGCGGTGGTTCTACGCCGCGCGAAACGAGCCGCTCGATCCGGTGGCGCGGCTGGAGCGAAAG
>JBBQGJ010000854.1:0-2514 GCA_038322925.1 Mycobacteriales bacterium | reverse complement strand
GCTGCTGAATTGGATTTTTCCGTTGATTTCTTATGATCTAAGCTTAGAGAAACGCCTGTAAAGCTTGTGTGTCCACATTTGGCACAGCAACCGCCTAGCATATCTATTACCTTTGCCTTTGTTTCTCTTCTATATTTATGTCTTCTTTGACGAATACAGGCTTTACATTCTGCGCTCAGATCTCGACGTGTACCACCTCGTCTCCAAAATTCAGTAGGAAGCAACTCTGCTTTACAGGTACAACATTTGTAAGTTTTCTTCAGTACCATCAAGAAATAGAATGAGAAATATAAAACTATTGTACTACACATTTTCTTCTAAAGCATCTCCTGTTTAAATAAAGAACTGACGAAAGTAGAGTATAGTCATTCTCAATTAGCAAAAAGCATATGTCTTGTCGATTAAATAAAATAATAATTGATAATTATTATTTTATTCGTCTGGTTCTTCTAGGCAAAAGAAACTTGTTCTTAGCCATCTATCAAATTCAAGTTCATCCTTCGGTAGTCGCTCATAATCCTGAAAAAATGCTCTCAATAAGTAGTTAGTTCCAGCTACTACATCTATGGTCGTTAATTCACTAGAATATTTTCTCATTTCTCTCATATATCGATGATCGACAAACTCATCACAGGGAAGTGAGCCTGGAGCTAAGTCAAAATAGGCATAAGGATTATAGTCGTCAACCCACTGAGGACGATTTTCTGGTAGAAGTGCAACGTAAGCTTGAACCGTAGGGAAAAGAGACGCTGCTTCTTCCACTAATAGCTTTCTTTTAGATAATGCTAGATTGGAATATCTAGCAAACTTTAACGCTATTCTTCGTATTCGATAATCTATCTCTCTTGGATATGAATCAGGTATGTTTCCTATACTCAAGCAGATGAATTTACCGAGTCGGATTTCATATGTGCAATTTGAAGCTTCTCCATCTAGAGAAAATGGTATGTTTCCGAAGTATGGAAAACTTAACTTTACTGAGCAATTCACCTTCGTAACTAGATTGCGAAACTCATACTTCTCCTCAAATTCCAAGAGTCGCTTCAAGTAGATCCAATTGAGGGAAGAAACATAATTACGCTCTCTTAATGTTTCAAATTTGTCTTGATCAGCCTCAAACTTTAGGTACTCAAAAAAATTAAACTTTCTTCCACAATGTTCGGTTTTTCTTCCGTTAATCAAATCTATTTTTTGAGATAGAGTTAGTCCAGAGTTATGCTCAATAGATTCAAGAACACACTCTTCAGATTCGATAAAATCTTCTTCATCAAAGTAGCTTTCCTGTTCACGCTCTGTAGAGCAATATTCTTCCCTGCTTAGTTCCTCAATATCAGTTCTAGCTTGTTGAAGAAAGAGCCTCGTATGTTGCAATAGCTGTTGACGCTGAAATAAGCTTAAGCTTGCATAATCAGAAATCTGAGTCGCAATTTCATGCCAGAGCATGATAGCTTCCTTCAATAATTCATCTGGTTTTTGGGCAAGACTAGCAGCCATAAATTGGCTGAAACTGCTACTGCGTCCAATTACGTCACAGTAACCTTTCTCTATTTCTACTATCAAAGCACGTTGAACTCTTTCCCACTCCATCGCCCGATTCTAGCCAACTCTACATGTTTAAAGTACCCAAAACTCACAACGTTTCAGCTATACGTGTGCAAACGAGGTTTAATTTCAACCCTTTAGCCGTGTTCTCCCTTGGGGTGACCGACGAGAGTCGAACTCGCTAACACTGGTGTCACAGACCAGCCCCTCCACCACTTCGGGTTCAGTCACAGTGGATTCTGATCGGAGTTGAACCGATATCTTCCTGCTTGCAAGGCAGACGCTTTCCCAATTAAGCTACAGACCCAAGTTTGATTGTTGTCATGGTTATTAAAATTGGTAGAACAAAGGCTGAATGACAACTTGAGCAGGAGTGGTAGGAGTCGAACCTACATCAATCGATTTAGAAGATCGATGCCCTTCCATTAGGCGACACTCCCACAGTAATGTTGCCGCTTACACAATTTCAGTCATTATTCAGCATTCCTAGTTTGTTCTACAAGGCAATCGCATCTAATTTAAGAATGAGGCAGAGATGAGATATTAGGGAAGTCCTTGAGAATCAATGGCTTGCGATGTCTGCTCAAACTCATCCCTGTGCCCAATTACTCGACCATTTTGCCAGCGTCGAAGACCCGCGCATGCCCTGGCGTCTATCCCAAGATTCTTGCTTGATTTACTCTCGATCCGGCACAATAGATGCACCTCAACTCAGGAATTGATAGAATCGCTATCATCAAAAGAGAGGACTATATCTTAATCACTTCGAGGCTGAAGCCATGACATCGTACGCAACTTCGACTGCCAGAGCCGACATGAGCGAACTGCGGCGCTTGAAAACCTTGCTGCCTCCAGAACTGCAAAGCTGGGTGACGATCGAGGTGACCACTGCTGTCAATCCGACTTTAGTGACCAGTGAAGAGATCGGCAGAGACGAAGTTGAAATCCAGATCGATATGCCGAAATGGGATC
>JBBQGJ010000853.1:0-1663 GCA_038322925.1 Mycobacteriales bacterium | reverse complement strand
GGGTGAAGCGGGCTTCCATCGGGCCACTGGCGCTCGGATCATAGCCCACGAACAGCTTGCCGGGCTGGACGAGCAGGTACACGGCGATGTCGTGGGCCGCTTGCTCACGCTCGTTCTGGTCGCTGACGCCAGCGTTCCGCAGGGCCGACAGGATGTAGCCCATCCAGTCCATGTCCTGCACCCGCTCCAAACTGGAGCGGCGACGTGCATCACGGACGCGGGGCAGCAACGCCCGTAGGTGCTGGCGGAACAGGGCGTTGAACCCGTCGAGGTCGAGGCGACCACTCTCCAGCAGGAACAGCCACAGGCGAAAGCTCTCCATGCCCGTATGTAGGCGTCGAGCATTTCTCCTTGTCGATGTGCGTCTCGAAGTTGGGCGAGTCTGTAAACGTTCTGGACGCCAAATCGGGCATCAACGCGGCGTTGAATTTCGTGGACGGTAGTTTCCGCGAAGTCCGGTCGCACGCACAAGAACGAACGAGCAAAGGCTGCGGGATGTGGTGCGGGGCAGGAGTCCCGCCAGGATTTTTCGCAGCCGAATTGTTGGGTATCGGCTTTTGTTGCACGGGCTGGAAGGAACGGACTTGGCCGAACGAACAAAGTCCTCCCAGTCCCTGTCCACTTTGTTCGTTCGCACGCATTGCTCGTCGTCGCCAACGCCCTTGTGCAGGGGCTTTGTTCGTTCGCTCGCAGGGCGTCGGCGAGTCGGATCGGGCAGGATACAGCTTGGACGGGATGGGCAGTGGCTTTGTTCGTTCGCACGCTTCGCTCGGCGGGATCGAAGCTGAAGTCGTCGCCGAGGTAATAACCCGGCGTTGCTCATGGCTCGGCAGGTAATAGCGACGGCTGCCGCAGCAGCCGAAGCGAACGCGGTGATGAGGCTGAAGCGAGTCAAGGCGTGGCGATAGCAGCAGCAAGGCTTTGACAGGCGAAGCCTGCCTGCAAGCGGGGGCGGCGGCGGGGGACGTGGTTCACGCTTCCGTCAACGCCGTGGGCCAAGCCTTGCCGTCGCTGTGCCTTGCTGATGCTGTGCTGCGTGGTGCGACGGGTGCAAGTGGCGAAGTTGGTGCGGTGTGCATGCAAGGCGTGGCGTCATGCCGAGGCAGTCAGCGTCAACCACTCGCCGCCGCCCCCCCGCGACATGCCTGCCACTGCTCGTCCCTATGCCGACATCCCTCGGCACTGCTCTGGCGGCCGCTGCGGGCAAAGCGAGCGAACGAACAAAGGCTCCCGGTTAGCCGGAACAGGGGAACTTTGCTCGATGGCTCGGTTTGAACCCGATTCCTTCGTCCAGTCCGCCGACCAATGCGAGCGAGCGAACAAAGGCGGTGGAAGTGAACTAGCCTGAGCAAGTAGATGCTATGTTCGTTCGCGTACCTCGGCCAATCGTCACGAAGGTGACTTCTTTGAGGCCAGAGCGGCCTTCAGCAGCACTTCAAAAGCTAATAACGCTGGATTCTGCTTGTCTGGTGTTGCATTGGCAAGCAACGACTTCAGAACCTGGCATGACAATTGGTAGAAATTGTCCTCTTCCGATGCCTGGTCTAAGTTTACATCGACATCTTGTGTTCCCCGTCTAATCATCTCCAGCAGATCGGGAAATCGATTGCCTCGATCAGGGGAGCCATAGTTTTTAACGTCGGTGGACAGCTTGTCCGCAAGA
>JBBQGJ010000852.1:0-3986 GCA_038322925.1 Mycobacteriales bacterium | reverse complement strand
CTCAATGCCTTGAATTCCACCACGGTCAGCAGCTCAATATCCCCAATGTCGCGATGCTCGTGCAGCAGGCCGTTGTGGCCGTGGTGATAGTTGTGGCTCTTGGCCCAGTAGCGGTAAGGCATGAAACTCACCAGGCCACATATTTCGCCGATAATGTCGTTGGCTCGCTTGTTTTTGGTAAACGACTGGTGGCCGCAATCATGCTGAATGATGAAAATACGCACCAGAAAGAAGCCATTCACCACGGCCAGGGCCAGCGTCAGCCAGATAGACACGTCGAGCAACAAGTACATCGCCACCCAGATCGCCACGAAAGGCAGGAAGGAATTGAACATTTGGATGACCGCCTTCCGGGTGTCGGGGAGTTGGTAGGCTTTCACGAGGGCCGGTAACTGCTGCAATACCGCCGGGTCGTATTTCGATTTCAGATTTCCCATGGAAGAAATAAGTGTTAAAAAAATGATACTTGGTTGGTTTAGGAAAGGGGTTTAGCAAAAAAAGATGTTTAGGGAGGGGTTTAGATAGGTATTGGGCTGCATTTTGCTTTTACTTAACCTGCCTTCAGACGGAAAGTTGTGTTAACGAATACCGCTGAACGCCCAAAAAAAAGGCCAGTCACGACGGGGGCGGCTGGCGTTTTCAGGTGGAGCATGCAAAAGTCGAGCTTTGTGGCGGAAAACAGGTAGTCGGGGCGAGATTAAATTTTGAGCACGGTACGCGCGTAATGCACAACATCCATCCCCAAGCGGGTCTGCAACCACCACGGTCTTGCAGGCCCGCTTCCTATAAATCCAGTACCGGCCCGCAAAAATTCTTTGCAATCAAAGTGGCGGCGAAAGTTTGTAATGCGCCTTTTTCAGAACCATCTTTGCAGCCCCCTCCTACTCCCCGCCCCCTCCATCTCCCCCTTAATGGGGAGAGAAAAAAAGGGGAAAGTACATCAAGCGGAATTATAGCTTTGTGCTTTTTCCGCTGAAAATCGGGATGTCACTATGTTCCAGTTGCTTCTTGCTAATTTGCTTTTTTGCCCTTTTGCTTTTTTTCTAATTTGCTTTTTGCTTTTTGCTTTTTGCTTTTTGCTTTTTTGCTTTTTGCTAATTTGCTTTTTGCTTTTTGCTTTTTTGCTTTTTGCTAATTTGCCCTTTTGCTTCTTGCCCTTTTTCTAATTTGCCCTTTAAATAAAATTGCCCTCACCACATTTGGCATGAAACAAGACAATATCCTGGTCACCGGGGCTGGCGGACAGATCGGTGCCGTGCTTACCGAAACCCTCCGCGAAGTGCATGGTGCCGACCATGTGCTCGCCACCGATCTCCGCGAATTGGGCGAACAAGCCGGCCCCACCGCCCTGCTCAACGTACTCGACCCCGTCGCGCTGGAAGAATTATGCCGAAAATGGCGAATCAATCATATTTATCACCTGGCCGCCATCCTCAGTGCCACCGGCGAAAAAGACCCGATAGGGGCCTGGGACATTAATATGAAAGGCCTGTTCAACGTGCTGGAAATTGCCCGCCAGCGCAGTTTGAAAAAAGTATATTTCCCGTCGTCTATTGCGGTTTTTGGCCGCGAGGCCGCCCATCGTGACACGCCGCAGTACGAGGTACTCATCCCGGAGACGGTGTATGGCATCAGCAAGGTGGCCGGCGAGAACTGGTGCAACTACTACTATCGCCGCTACGGGCTGGACGTGCGCTCGTTGCGTTATCCGGGCATCATTGGCTACCAGAGTATGCCCGGCGGCGGCACTACCGACTATGCCGTGGATATCTATCACTATGCCGTGCGGGGCGAGGCATACGAGTGTTTTCTGAGTGCCAATACCCGCCTGCCCATGCTGTATATGCCCGATGCCATCCGGGCCACCATCGAAGTGATGGAAGCATCGGCCAACCGCCTGTCGGTGCGGACGAGTTATAATCTGGCGGGCATGAGTTTTACGCCCGATGAGGTGGCCCAAAGTATTCGCCGCGAAGTGCCGGATTTTAAGATCAAATACAAACCCGATTTCCGGCAGGCCATTGCCGACTCGTGGCCGGCCAGCACGGATGACTCGAAGGCGCGCCTGGACTGGGGCTGGAAACCGGAATTCGATCTGAACCGAATGACCACCGATATGTTGCTGCACCTTCGGCAGCCGTACCGGCGGGTTTAGCCGCCGTACCAGATACCGGCGGGTTTAGCCGCCGAAAATATCAGCAGCCATAACAGTAGGTGTAGCCGCGAAAAATATCATTTTTCGTTTTTAAAACATAAACTGCCATTAGACCACGTTTACCCAAGCCAAAATAGGTTTTTACAAACGAAATTCCTTTTTGTGCTTTTAAAAACAAGTAAACCATACCTTTGTCGCTGCCAGCCGAACGTAAGGGAAGCTAGGCAAATCGAACCAAAAATTATCAAAAACGCCGAATAACCCTCGGCACCTTCTCATTCCACACAAGTTCATGGATCCGCTCAAACAACAATTTTACGAAAAATCGCAAGCACTCGCCAAAGAGGTGAAAGAGCTGCTCAAAGAACACGGTGACAAGAAAGTGGACGACGTGGTGCTGGACCAGGTGTACGGCGGTATGCGCGACGTTACCTCCATGCTATGGGAGCCCTCGCTGCTCGATGCCGAAGAAGGCATTCGCTTTCGCGGCTATTCTATTCCGGAATTGCGCGAAAAACTGCCCCGTGCGCCCAACGGCCAGGAACCATTGCCGGAAGGCCTTTTCTGGCTGATGCTCGTCGGGGAAATTCCCACGCAGGAACAGGTGAAATGGCTCACTGAAAATTGGGTACGCCGGGCCAATGTGCCGGAACACGTGTTCCGCGCCATAGATGCCCTGCCCATAGAAACGCATCCGATGACCCAGTTTTCGGTGGGTATTATGGCCATGCAAAATACCAGCGTGTTTGCCCAACGCTACAACACGGGCATGAACAAATCGGAGTATTGGGATGCTACCTACGAGGATACGATGAACCTGATCGCCCGGCTGCCCCGGGTAGCGGCGTATATTTTCCGTCGGGTATATCATAAGGGCGAACAGGTGTTGCCCGATATTTCGCTGGATTGGGGTGGCAATTTCGCGCACATGCTCGGCTTTGAGGATGAAGGCTTTAGAGAATATATGCGCCTGTTCCTGACCATCCACGCCGATCACGAAGGCGGTAATGGTTCGGCGCATACGACGCATTTGGTCGGCTCCATGCTCAGTGATCCTTACCTTTCTTTGAGTGCGGGCATGAATGCGTTATCTGGCCCACTGCATGGCCTGGCCAATCAGGAAGTACTCCGCTGGATCCTCAAAATGGTGGATACCCTCGGCACATCCAAACCCAGCCGCGAACAGATCGCCGATTACGTAAAAAGCACACTGGCCAGCGGGCGGGTAATTCCCGGCTACGGCCACGCCGTGTTGCGCAAACCCGATCCGCGCTTCATTGCCCAGCGTCAGTTTGCGGAGGCCAATACGCCCGATAGCGATCTGGTGCAAATCGTCTGGAAAATATTTGACGTAGTGCCGCCGATCCTCACTGGTTTGGGTAAAGTGAAAAATCCCTGGCCCAACGTGGACGCGCATTCCGGTTCCATTCTGCTGCACTATGGCTTGAAAGAATATAATTATTACACGGTCATTTTCGGGGTCAGTCGCGCTTTGGGCGTGTTGGCCGCACAGTGCTGGAGCCGGGCATTGGGCCTGCCATTGGAGCGTCCAAAATCAGTGACCACGGCCTGGGTGAAAGAATACTTAGCCAAAGAACACGGGGTGGTCGCCGCGCATTAACCGCAAATTTTGATCGTCCAATTTTTTGGGGAGGACATACGGAAGCACTTCAGTATGTCCTCCATTTTTTTACTTAAGTAGGCAGGCAAAATTAATCGAGGTTATTTTTGTCATAACTGGCTGATTATCATTGCCTATCCCGATAAAAAACCGGGATGTCGCTTTGCTCCATTTGCCTTCCCGATGAAAACCGGGATGTCACTGCGCTCC
>JBBQGJ010000851.1:0-2503 GCA_038322925.1 Mycobacteriales bacterium | reverse complement strand
CGGATGCTGCGAGAACGCCCATCATCGTAATGCCGATCCCGATCATCGATTCGACCGGACCATTCGGGTCGACCCGCGCTTCATGCACAAACAGCAAGGCCACCCCGGCCATCGCAACCATGGATCCAACCAACAGTCGCGGTCCAAGCTGCTGACCCAGGAAAATCCGCCCAAGGATCGCATTGGGTACCAGCAACAGCGCGAATACCACAGCGACCAGTCCTGACGTGATGTGTTCCTCGGCGCGGTAGACGAAGTTGAAATTCAAGCAGAATTGCAGCACCGCCAGCGCCGCGGCAAATGCCCAGCCGCGCGCATCGAGCGTAAGCCGCTCTCCGCGCCACGCCGCATAGGCAAGCATGCCGATTCCCGCGATCAGGAAACGGTAGCTGACTGACCAGCTGGGCGGCACCGTGCCGAGCTGGTCGCGAATCACGATCCAGGTGGAACCCCAGATCAGCGTGACGATCGCGAACGGGACTAGTACCGACAGCCGGTTGGGCAAAGGTATCGCAGGCTCGCTCAAAGCGCGGCAATCGCGTCGGCAAGCGGGCCGATGTCCGCGGCGCGATGGTTCCATGACGTCACCAGCCGCGCTTCTCCCGGGCCCCAGTCGTAGAAATCGAATCCCTTGGCACGCAACATGGCGGCCTCGTCCGGCGAAACGCGCAGGAATACCTCATTCGCCTCGACCGGATGGATCAGCCGCTCGCCAGCTGCTTTGGCCAGCAGGGTCGCGGCGGCGTTGGCGGCCTGGGCGTTCGCCAGCCAAAGATCATCGTCAATCATCGCCAGGATCTGTGCCGCCAGATAGCGACCCTTAGACAGCAACATGCCGGCGCGTTTGCGGCGCTGAAGCGTGCCTGCGGCCAGCTCGGCATCGAAGAAGACGAGTAACTCCGCCGTCATGCCGCCATTTTTGATGAAACCAAAGCTTAGCGCATCGACCCCCGCACGCCAGGTGACATCGGCCGGGCTGCAACCGAGATGCGCGACGGCATTGGCGAAACGTGCGCCGTCCATGTGCAGCCTCAGGCCCATTGCGCGCGCCAGATCCCCAATCGCAGCCACGTCGGTTGGCGTATAAACCCGGCCATATTCGGTGGCATTGGTGATGGAAATTGCGTGCGGCTGGGTGCGGTGGACGTCGTTCGGTATCAGATCGAGCAACGCGGTTATGCTGGCGGGCGTCAGCTTCGCGCCGTCTCCCTCTGCGATCAGCAATTTGGCACCATGGGTGAAGAACTCGGGCGCGCCGCATTCGTCATTCTGGATATGCGCGTCACGGTGACAGACGATGCCGCCATAGGGAGGGCACATCGCCGCGAGCGCGAGGCAATTGGCCGCCGTTCCCGATGGCAACCAGAAGGCGCGAACGGGCGCCTCGAACAGGGCGGACACCCGCTCATCGAGCGCCTTGCTCCAGCCATCGCCGTCATAGGCGGTGTCGAGTACATTGGCATCGGTAAGGGCCGCCATCACCTGCGGGCAAGCCGGGGCGGCATTATCTGAGAAGAAACGCATCGTTTGCCTTGGCGATATCCGGCGGCGTCCGTCAACCGGACTCGTTACGGCTGTTCGTCGACGGGCGGTTCGGGCGGATCATCCTCGGGCACGTTTTGATCCGGATTGCCGCGTTCAGGCCGCCGATCGATCGCGATGCTGCCATCGCGGCCAAAGCGCAGGTTCAAGCCAAAGCCGCTGACATTGCCCTCTACGCCCGGCGCGCCGTCACTTTCCAACTCGATGAGCGGATCAGCGCCATTATCACCTTCACTGGTGTAGATGTCCTCGTCGCTCGCCGCCTGCACGACCGCGTCGAGCCCCAGCGCACTTTGCATAAAGTTGCGCCAGATCCGCGCCGGAATGCCGCCCCCCGAAAGCCCGGGGTTGGGAGAGTTGTCGTCATTCCCCACCCACACGCCGACCACCAGATCCTCGGCAAAGCCAACGAACAACGCGTCGCGGTTATCCTGGCTGGTACCTGTCTTTCCATAAGCATCGATCGGCAGGGCGGCCTGCCGGCCAGTGCCACTGGTGATCGATGCATTGAGCAAATCCAGCATATCTTCGCGTACCCGCCCGCCCAGCGAACGTGACCGATCCCCGAGCGCCTCGATCCAGCTCTTTTCGGTCGGTTCGGTCAGACCGTGGGGGCGTACCGGATAGCCATTGGCGGCCATCGCGGCATAGGCCGCTGTCAGCTCGAGCAGCGAACTGTTCGCCGTACCCAGCGCAATCGTCGCTTCGTTGGGAAGCGCCGTTGAAATACCCAGATCACGCGCTGCCTTGATCACGGCGCGCACCCCCACTTTCTGCGTAAGGCGCGCCGCGACGACATTACTCGACCGGGCAAACGCCTGGCGCAGCGTGATCATTCCCTTGTAGCGGCCATCGATATTCTTCGGGCTCCAATCGCCGATCGTGACGGGAGAATCGTCAACCATCGAATCTGGCGTCATGCCGCTGCGCAATGCGGCCAGATAGACGAACAGCTTGAAGG
>JBBQGJ010000850.1:0-5831 GCA_038322925.1 Mycobacteriales bacterium | reverse complement strand
GTCTATACTCGTTACTTTGGGGCAGCTGTTGGCGTCACAGATGCCGGCTTGACCCTGCTGTCCTTGTGCTCCGCTCGAACCCGCTGGTCCTGCATCGCCCTGCGGGCCCGTGACGACCTTGCCAGGTGAGCAGGCGATTGCACTGATTGTGAGGAGCAAAGTGAGGCATCTCATGGCAGCAGATCTCCGATGGTGTACCGCACGACGTCCGCTGGCGGCGCCGTATTTGGGTGGTTTCTCGCAAGGTCAAAGTCTTCTTCGGGCAAAGTGAAAGTCGCGTCAGTGGCAACCGGGTTGCCCACAATGTGGCTCGTCGTGCGAAGGAGCGAGTGGCCGCTTCGATCGATCGACCGCTCCCAAAACATCCGCGACATCGCCAGGTGCGTTGCGTAGTTGCCGTACTTCACGCGCAGCAACAGCGCGTTGCTCGGTCCGAGGCAGCCGGCACCCGTGCACGAGATGCCCGTACAATCGACGAAGCCGTAACCGGTGGCCGTCGTCTTCGTGTGCATGTTGTCGGTCGTCGGCGTGTAGAGCGTGTACATCTCGCGGCGTGACACGATGCCACCGACGGCAACTACGGGCGTGCGGCTATAGCTGAGCGCGCGGTAGAAGATCGGGCTACCGTTGTTCCAGTTGGTGACATCGCCAAGGATGTTCGATGCGCCAGGGCCGTAGGTCGGCAGGCATTCGACGTTTTGCTCGTCGCCAAACGATGGCTGCTCGAACCCGAAGGTGAGTCTGTAGGTGGCACCGGGAGGGATCGCCCACTCTTGCTTGGCCGCATCAACAGCGATCGGTGCGCCATCGAGCCCGTTCACCAACATGCGAAAGGGAACAGTTGACGACGCGGGTACGCCTTCGCCCAGAAAATCCTCGGCGTGCGCGCAATACGGCGCAGTCCCTGCGGCGATGACCCAGATAGGAGGGTTCGCCGGGAACGAGCTTTGAGTTCTGCTCGGTGAAGCGATCTCGCACTCGCCATCAGGCGGTGCGGTGATGCCAAGATTCACCGGATTGACTTCTTCACCCGCGACGAGACCTTGCCATCGTCGGCGAAGGAACTTCGCTTCGGCATTATTGATCTGCACACCGAAGCGCACCTCTCGGTCCGACACGTTGCGCACCAAGAAGCGCCGATGCACGAAGACACCTTGGGGCAACACGATCGTCGGGTCGACGAGTCTTTGGATGTTGTTGTCGACGAAGCGGTAGGTCGAGATCAGATCCGAGCTGCCTGCGACGAGCGTTTCACCCTTCGTTGGGAGCGGTGTCGCTCGGGCGTTGAAGGTGAAGAAGAACGCGCGCTCGGTCACGTTCTTTTGGGAATCTTCGGCCCGCACGCGCAGCTCAACGCCCTTGTCGCCGTGGAGAGAGAGAAACGCATCACCGAACATCTCGGCCGACAGGTAGACCCGACGGGTAGAGTCGGTCGCGCTCGTTTGTTTCAGCGGGACCGGATTGCCAATGGCGTTGACTCCATCAAAGAGCTGAGCAGTGACCACCAACGCCTCAGGCTTGGTCGCGATGTCGCCTGGGTCTTTCACGACGACAGCAAACAGCGATGCGGTGTCATTGCGCTTTGCGAGTTCGGCATAGGAGCGAAACGCAAAGGTTGGCGCCGCGCTGTCGACATGCGCGAGCGCGGCGTCTGTGCAACCAAAATCGGGTACAGGGCCTGCCCAATTGGTCACGGCGCCAGCGTCAAAGCTCACGGTCGGCCGCCGTTTTTCATCGTCAAACGCGTGGCAGAAACTGAAGTCGATGGTCGGAGCGGTCTTGTCGCTCGCGAAGGTGACCACCAACGAGCTCGTGACGTTGGTGGAATCGGTGGCCTTGACCACCAGGCGATGGAAGCCGTCGTTGAACTCGAGCTCTTGGTTCCAGACGAGCTTTTGGTTGTTCACGCGCTGGGCGGCATCAGAGATAGTCTTGTCATCGAGCGTGATTTCGACAGCGAGCACGCCGCGCACAGATTCAGCCTGGCCCGAGAGCTTTGTCTTCGTGCCCACGGTCGCGTTCAGCAGCGGGCTCGTCAAAGTGATCGTTGGCCCATCCCCCGTCGACACCAGGCTGTTGTCAAACGGCGAGAAGAGCAGGGACTGATCGAGTGCGATGGTTGAGAGGATCACGCCGACATCATTCGTGGTGAGGCCCGAGAGGTTGGCGCTGCTGACCAGGAAGGAGCCGAGCGCCGAGGCCATATCCGTGCGCAGAAAATCGCGCGAAAGCACCTTATCGTTGAACAGCATAATCGAAGCACCCGTGCGTGTGCCATCGAAGACGAGGTCTTGCAGGTCGTCGGTGAGCATTGACGTCAGAGAAACGACGTTGAGTAAGCCGCCGGGCGTGATCCCGAGCGTTCGGCCGAGCTCATGCCCAACGAGCGCGATACCACTCACCGCAAGCCCATGTAGAGCGCCCGATGACAGGCCGTTGGTCGGTGCATCGAGGGGCAGGGGAGTCGACTCCATGAAGGAGCGTCCGGCAAAGTGGTTGGTGAAGAGTTCGACATTGTGGGCGAGGGTCTCAATGAGCGGCTTGTCGTTGAGCTTCGCGTCCAACGTCGCGCGAGTGGCGAGAAACGTTGTCCACGGCGAGATGACCAAGCCCTCAATCGGGCGACCAAGCTCCGTGTTTGGCACGAGGAGTGTGAGGCAGTCCGAGACGGAAAGCTCGATCGGGCGCTTCAGAATCGGTTCTTCGGTCGTCCCGCCGCGGTCGCCGCGTACTTCAATGCGCAAAGCGCCCGAGAATGGCGCAAGCTGCAGGTCGAACTTGCCTTCGTCGTCGGTGCGTCCGTCGCCAACGACCCTGTCTCCGCCCTCTATCGCGAGCGCCACGATGTGCGCTTGCTTGATAGGCGCCACGGTGACGGCGACGCCCGCGATTCGGACGCTCGACTTCTTACTCTCGCCGCGGCATCCGCTCGCGATGACGGCGAGTCCAAGCGCAATAGTGGCCAATCCCCTCACTTGCCACCCGTGAAGGTGTAGTAGAGCTCGTCGTTGGCAAAGACCCAGGCTTCCTCACCATTGAGGCGGTTGAAGTGCATGGGCGCGCTTGACGAGTTCGAGATGCTCGGTAGGCCATCGGTGATGGTGTACCAGCTTGGGCCGGTAGACGACTGCCCAGCGTCGCTCGCAGAGAGTGCATACGAGGGGTAGCCACCGTGCCCGTAGACGCGATTTTTAATCGTTGAATTGTAGCCAGCCGTTCGAGCGTTCAGGCCCCAGCCCGTTCCGTAGCCGAGCATTTGCCAGGTCATGCCAGTATTGGCGGTGGCGAAGGGATGGTCGAGGTTGCTATAGCCTGAGACGACGTTCGCGAGCATGTTGTTGCCGTTGAACGGATCGAAGAACAGCTCAGACACGTAGTAGTAGCGGCTTTCGATGGTGCAACATCCAACTTGAACGTTGCGTCTCGGGATGCCGGCACCGCCGTAGCTCCAGCTAGCTCCTTCGCTGTCGCTTTGGCGATACGCGCCCGAAACCAGATTGTCGCTGCCAGCAAAAAAGCGTCCGGTGGTCGGATGGACGGCGATGAGGCCGATCAATTCGGTGTTGACGATACGCGTCCAGCTGTCGCCGCCGTTAGTCGTCTTATAGATGCCAGCCTCACCTGGCCCGCATTGATAGGAGCTTGTGCGGACGGCGTAGAAGGCGTTTTGCGCAACGCTCGGGAAGACATCAGAGAGTGCGCAGTCGGCCGCGACTCCATTTTGGGTTCGCGCCCAGGTTGTGCCGCCATTGGTCGAACGGTAGAGGCCCGAAGTTGCGGTGTTCGCCGCGGAGACTGTGACAAACAGCCGATTGGGATCAAAGCGGTCGAGGACCAAGCTGTAAAGATAGGGCGAGCCGTTGGCGTTGGGGTTTGCCGGTAGTCCGGCGCTCGCGTCGACCCAGCTCACCCCACGGTCGGCCGACTTATAAACACCCGACGCGGTCAGCACGTAGAGTGCGTTCGAAGTGGGGTCGAACCCCAAGGCCCGCCGATCGACGGTGTAGTAGGAGACACCACTTGGTTTTGAACGCTTTTGCCACGCGTTGACGAACGCAACGTTGGCCGAGAAGGTCCCGCTTCCGTAGTTGGCGGTGATCGTCTTGTTCCCAACCTGGCTGGATTTCAGCGTGAAGGTCGCTGCGCCCGCGACATCGGTCACCGTTAGGCCGGGCGCGATGGTGTTGCCGCCCCCTGAGCTTGTGAGTGAAACACCCTGTCCGACCACGATGTTGTCGAACTTGTCGCGCAACGAGACGCTCGCAGTGACGACGTTGGTGTTGTTGGCGACCGCGACCGAGCGATCGAGGGTGAAAGTCGAGTTCGGCGCATCGACGTTACCCGCGTGAAACTGCAAGGATTGGGTTTGCAGAATATTGGTAGTGCCAAAAGCGGCGGAGATGACTTTGTCTTCGGAACGTTGCGAGCGTACTGAAAATTGTACCGTACCGTTGGTCGCGGTTGCAGCGGGCGTCGTATCAATCGTGTTCGCCGCGCCGCTCACTGCCAGATCGATCAGCGTGCCTGAAACGGGATTGTCGAAGGCGTCGAGTGCCGTGACGGTGATCGTGGTAGCGTCGACGTCGTCGGCGATCACGTCAGGAACGCTTGCGACAAGCTGTGTATGAGCGGGATCGAGAGCACCGGCAACGAACGTGATGTTCGCCTCCTCGACGAGCATCTTGCCGTCGACGAACACCGTCACCGATTTAGCCTCGGCTTTGGTCGAGGAGAGATGAAATTGGGCCTCACCGGCGTTGTTGGTCTGCAACGCGACGAAGTCGAGCGCGTTGCTCGTGCCATTCACGTTGAGTGAGACTGACCGAGCAGCGACGGGGATACCCGTCGAGTCGAGGAGAGAGACCGTGATCAGGGTTGAGTCAACGCCGTCAGCGACGACGAGGTTCTTTTCGGGCAAGAGGTAAGACAACGCCAGATCGACGACCTGTGAAGGGGGCGTCTGCGGAGTATCGGTCGTCTCTTGACCGGGCGTGCCAGTGTTCGAGTCGGTCGGCGCGGGTGTCGCAGTCGGCCCAACGCCTGCCGAGCTGTTCGTCGAAGTGGCCCTGTCTGACGCTGCGTCATTGTTGGCCTCCACCTGGCTTCGGCTTTCTCGTGAGTCGGGCGGTGGCGCCTCTTTTTTCGATGCACAGGCGCAAACGATCATGACGAACGCAATCAAGGGTCGCATCACAAACCTCATGGAAAGAACAAGAACGTGAGCTCCGCGGCGAGGCCGAAGCCGATGCGCACAGGAGGAATGGGTGTCAGGTAGAGGGTCGGCTCGATGCCAAGGCGTACGAGCTTCGCCACTCGCTTACCGATGAACCCAGAGACCGCCACAACCGGAAGAGGCGTGAATGTGTCGCCCAGTGTGATGTCATAGGCGAGGTCTTCTTTCTCACTGCGCAACTCCCGCGCGGTGTGAATGAACAGCCCCACGCCGCCGTAAGCGGCGATGCAGAGCGTGAGTGGCATCCAGTAGGGTGGTGTTTCCGCACGAACTCCCAAGAGGGCGAGCCCGAGATGCTGCTGGAAAATGTAGCGCCCGGTAATCGTATTGAACGTGGCGCGGCCCACAAACGTGTCGCCGAGCGCGTGGTTGTAAGCCACGCGGGTCACGAGCGCGAAGTCGTCTGCAAAGTGGTACTCGACACCGAGCCCACCACCGAGAGCCAGTCCCAAAACATTCGTCCCGTTCTCCGCCGCCTGCGCCGGTAGCCCGGTGAACGAAAGCTGAATTTGCACGCCAAGCTCGTACTTGTGCGCTTGCGCCACACTGGGCGCGAGTATCGCAAGGCAAACGAGAATTGTGCGCACCGGATTCATGG
>JBBQGJ010000849.1:0-1621 GCA_038322925.1 Mycobacteriales bacterium | reverse complement strand
TGCCCGCCGCCGTTAGCTTTTCTCGAATAATTCGCGCATTCTCCATGTAAAAGCTCACCAGTTCTTGGGCCTGCTGCTTGCCTGCTTCAGAATAGACCGCCTCAGCCGCCCGCTGCACTACATAAGAGACGCCGTTGAACTTGGTTGACTGGCGACGGTTCCACAGCTGCCAAATCTCTACATCTGACCCATCGGCGGCTTTGCCTGTGAGCGATTTGGGCACCACGGTCAGCGCGCAGCGCGTGCCTGTAAAGCCCGCGTTTTTAGAAAATGAACGAAACTCAATGGCGCATTCTCGGGCTCCTTCAATTTCATAGATGGAGTGAGGGATGGATTTATCGGTGATGAACGACTCGTAGGCGGCGTCGAATAGGATAATCGAGCCGTTAGCGCGGGCGTAGTCTACCCAGGCTGTGAGCTGATCTTGGGTCATAGTCGCACCGGTCGGGTTGTTGGGCGAGCACAGGTAGATCAGATCGACTTTTTCTGTCGGAATGTCGGCAGCAAAGTCGTTATCAGCGCTGATGGGCAAATAGACAATGCCCTCGTACTTACCGTTTTCATCGGCATCGCCCGTATGACCAGCCATCACGTTGGTATCGACATACACCGGATAAACCGGGTCGGTCACGGCAATGCTGTTGTCGTTGCCGAAAATGTCGAGGATATTGCCACAGTCACATTTAGAGCCATCGGAGATGAAAATTTCTGAGGCGTCAATATCACAGCCTCTGGCCTGAAAGTCTTGCTGGGCAATTTTTTCGCGCAGCCAGGGGTAGCCCTGCTCAGGGCCGTAGCCTCGGAAAGAAGCGCGATCGCCCATTTCCTCAACTGCCTTAATCATCGCTGAGCGACAGGCTTCTGGCAGCGGCTCAGTCACATCGCCAATCCCCAGCTTAATCACTGGTGCATCAGGGTTAGCCTCGGTGTAGGCTTTTACCCGGCGGCCAATTTCGGGAAATAAATAGCCTGCTTTGAGTTTGAGATAGTTGTCGTTAATCGTAGTCATAGGTTCTTAATGCTTGCGGGTTGTAGCACATTGGCGAGTCGTACAGATCTTATCAGGCGTCCGATGTAGATTATCCTGAAGCCATCATCTAAATCATCTATCGGCTCATTCGATATCGCCCATGACTGCTCTGCATCAACGAACATGCTGGATTTTTGACATGGACGGCACCCTCACAGAAAGCCTCCACGACTTCCCCGCTATCAGCCGCGCGCTGGGTCTGCCAGAAGATGAACCGATATTAGAGGCGTTAGATCGCCTAGCACCGAGCGAAGCTGCCAAGTGCCACGAACAGCTCGCTGAAATTGAAATAGAGATTGCTCGCCAGGCAACTCCTCAGCCGGGCGCGGTTGAGCTGCTGCGGGATTTGCGTGAGCAGGGTAAACAGGTGGGGATTTTGACGCGGAATACCAAGGCGATCGCTCACACCACCCTAGCCGCCTGTGGCCTCGCCGACTTCTTCCATCCAGACCATATTCTGGGCCGCACCTGCTGTCTACCCAAGCCTAAACCCGACGGCATTCTCAAGCTCTTATCTGCCTGGTCAGCCACTCCCACCGATGCCGTTATGGTCGGCGACCACAAGTTTGATTTGATCGCTGGCCGCAATGC
>JBBQGJ010000848.1:0-2326 GCA_038322925.1 Mycobacteriales bacterium | reverse complement strand
AGGTGTTCGGGATCGCGGGCCTCATTGGAGCAGGACGTACCGAAACGCTCCGTGCGATCATCGGCCTTGACCCAAGGTCCAGCGGGCGCACGTTCGTCCGCGGGCAACTGGTCAAGATCAGCACGCCACGTGACGCGCTGGGGGCCCGGATCGGGCTCGTGCCCGAGGATCGCCACGGTCAGGGGCTCGTACTTCCGATGAGTGTTCAGCAGAACATCACGCTGGCGTCGCTTGATGCGTGCGTGCGCCACGGCTTCCTCGCGTTCGGTCTATTACGCGATATCGCCGCGCGCTACATCGATCGCCTTCGTATCAAGGTCAGAGGGCCATCCGTCAGCGTCGGCACACTCTCGGGCGGAAACCAGCAGAAGGTCGTCATCGCCCGCGCATTGGCAGCGGGCTCGGACATCGTCCTCCTGGACGAACCCACACGCGGGATCGACGTCGGTGCGAAAGCCGAGATCTACGAGCTGGTCGCCGAGCTCGCAGCTGAGGGCAAGGCCATCGTCCTGGTCTCGTCCGAACTGCCGGAGATCCTTGGCTTGGCTGACCGGATCATGGTGATGCGCGAGGGCCATGTCGCCCGGGTGTTCGAGCGCGCTGAAGCTACACAAGAGGCGATCATGGCGGCGGCGCTGCCGCTCGAAGACGCAGCATGACGACGATCGACAAGCCCGCGTTCAGCCCGTCGCGCGATCGCCGCTTCCATCCTTCCTGGGAAACGCTGGGGCTGCCGATCATCGTCCTCGTGATGACACTCGCCTTCGCTGTGCTTGCCCCGAACTTCTTCGCTGTCTCCAACGCGGGGAACGTGGCCCGGCAGGTCGCCGTCCTCGGCATGGTCGGGGCGGTCCAGACAGTGGTGATCATCTCGGGTGGGATCGATCTTTCGGTCGGCTCGGTGCTGGCGGTGGCGAACGTGCTGATGGCCATGGGTCTGGCTCAAGGGAGCATCCCGCTTGGACTGGTGATGGCACTCGGCTCCGGCCTTGCGTTCGGCCTCATGAACGGAGTCCTGATCGGCAAGACCAACCTTCCACCATTCATCGTCACGTTGGGCATGCTGTCGGTCGCCAGGGGCTTGGCGCTGACGATCACCAACGGCGTGCCGATCTTTGGGCTGCCCGAGACGGGCTTCAGTTGGTTCGGTCAAGGGTACGTAGGCCCGGTTCCGGTTCCGGTCCTGTTCATGGCGGCGACCTTCGTCGTCATGCAGATACTGCTGACCCGGACACGCTTTGGAACCGCCGTGTACGCGATCGGCGGCAACGAGCAGGCCGCGATCCTGGCCGGCATCCCGACGCCTCGCACGAAGATCCTCATCTACATGCTATCCGGGTTCGTTGCGGCGCTTGGTGGGGTCATCCTCACCGGACGCGTCAACTCCGGCCAGCCGCTCCTGGGCGAAGGCCTCGAGCTCCAGTCGGTCGCGGCCGTCGTCATCGGCGGCACCTACCTCTTTGGGGGTCGGGGCCGGTTGGTGGGGACGCTGTTCGGCGTGATGTTCATCGGAATCCTGCAGAACGGACTCAATCTGCTCGGCATCTCGACCTTCGTCCAGCAGGTCGTGATCGGGGCGAGCATCATCGCGGCCGTCCTCCTCACCGTGTGGAGGGATCGGCCCTGAGCACTCCAGCAGGCTCTGCCTCCGGCAGTGGCCCGCCGTCAACAAGTAGCCGGTCGGAGGGTGATCAGCCGCCGCCCAACGCCCGGCCATCGCAGTGCAGTAGCCCGAAGTCGGAGCTCGGGACTGGAGTTCCAGTGGCAAGCATTTCAGAGAGAGGAGCAAAGCAATGAGAAGCTACGTTCAATCTCGGGCACGATCACTGGCCGCCTGTGGGACGGCCGCGATCCTGCTCGCTGTGGGTTCAGGAGCGGCAATGGCCGCGGACGAGGTCCCGGGCGCGACCACGGTCCCGGATCTCGTGGCTAACGAACCCTATCGCGTCGCCGTCCTGTTCCCCAACGCGGGTGATCCGTACTTCCAGCAGAAGCGGTACGGCTACGAGGACGAGGCGGCGAAGACCGGCGTCGAGCTCACGTTCTTTGATGCCGGCGGCTACGCCAACATCGACAAGCAGATCGCCCAGATCGAGGACGCGACACAGCAGGGCTTCGATGCTATCGCGATCGCGGTGACTAGCAGCACGGCGACCGTGCCGGCGCTCGAGGCTGCTATCGACCAGGGGGTCCTCGTCGTCGGCGACGGCGTGTTCCCCGCGTCCGACAAGGTTCTGAAGCGCGGCGAGGACTCTGAGATGGCCGGCTACAACGCCGGCAAGTACCTGGGCGATGCTCTCCAGGACGGCGGGTCCGTCGGGCTGCT
>JBBQGJ010000847.1:0-4529 GCA_038322925.1 Mycobacteriales bacterium | reverse complement strand
GTACCCTTTTCTCCCTCATTTTCCAAAATATGAGTATCGAATTTGGAACGAAGAGCGATGAAGTCTCCCTCAGATGCTTGAGATGAATTAGTCTTGATTACACAATTCTCCCTCAAATACCACCTGAGTAGTTACGAATTTTGCGCATATTCGGCGGCTTACTCCCTCAGAACCACCGACAAAAGCATGACCAACGGATTCAATATTTGCAACATCTGCATTTTCCGAATCTCGATTACAACCCAAAATAAAATCGGTCAGGTGTGAACCCGACCGATTTTACAATTCTGAATTGCTTTACGACTTACGAACTAGCAGGTGGAACTACCGGCGGACGGGTGAAATTCGCAACCGCGTCCTTACCGCCAACCGCTTCGATGCTATCGTACAACACCTGTAGGATGTAATCTGCATTGTGGGCAAACACGCCCGGATCCTTTGCAGCATACTGGTAATCATACGCTGCCCGTAACAGGTTCGGTGTCCACGACGCATAACCATTCTTGGCATCCGCCTCATCCGCATCCACCGTACCATTGTTATTGGTATCGATGAAGAAGTACGGGTAGGCAGCCGATGAATACGCTATGGGTGATCCCGCCGTATCAACTGCATACTTCTGAATACTCGCCATCAGAGCATCTTGGAATGATGCAATCTCATCGGCTACCGGCTCAGTGCTATCACCATTACCGTTATAGTCAATCGCATCCACGCCATCCGGCTCTGTACGGATCGTCTTCAGGTCTTCCTGTACTTCCACACCATCATGGCAGTCCGCACAAGCATCAACCTTCAGCTCGCCCGTATGTGTTTCATGGCATTCCGTACACGCTTGGAAATCCTCAACGTGCATGTAACGTCCGTTGTACTCCTTGCCCTCATACTCGTAAGCACCCTTCACTTCTGTGCCAAACAGAGTGGCACCCGCAGCGAAGTAATGAACGTTTCTGAAAGCCAAATCAGGTGTAACATCATCTGCCCCTGCCTTCGACTTCGTTATTGCCGCGTTCACGCTCACGGTTGACTCGCGCCCTTGATGACATGAGATACACAGATTGTTTTCATTACCTTCACCAAACGATACCTTCGCACCACTTGGGAATGTAACCTGATCAACTGCATAAACCTCAAAGTCGTTCTTTACCTCATGGCACGTCGAGCACGTCAACGACTGCGAAGGTTCAGACTTGATAGTTACATTGTTTTCTAGATAGAAAGGCAGCCCACCCGCTGTGTGGCAGCGCGTACAAGTCGCGGGTACTTCGCCTTCTGCGTCCCAATGACGGAACGGTTCTGAAACAACCGAGAAGTGACCTACATCGTCACGGCTCGCGGTTGTCAGGTCAACTGGCTCTTTAAGACTTGCGTTCAACGATTCAGTCGAATCGTAGAGCAGCTCAATGAGGTATTTCGGATTGTGAGCAAACCCGCCCGGATCTTTCACCGACACCTGATAGTTGTAGGCAGCTTCCAGCAAATTCGCCGTAAACGCCTTATAACCATTGGCACCTGTCGCTTCATCAGCATCGACCTCACCGTTATCATTCGTGTCAACGAAGAAGTACGGATACGCATCTGGTGAATAAGCAATCGGTGTCCCGGACACATCCCTCGCATAGCTTTGGATAGCCTGAAGAGCCAACTCTTGCATACCGGCGATCTCATCGGCGATACCTTCAAGCGTATCACCGTCACCGTCATAATCTGCACCCGAACCATTCATTCGAATGTAACGCAGATCATCTTTTGTCTCGACATCTTCATGGCAGTCGGCACATACAGCCACCCGCACTTCAAGCGTATGCTGGTCATGGCAATCCGCGCACGTATTCAAACCTTCAGCATGCATATTCCGCTGTTGGTAATACTTGTCTGGATATTGATAACCACCACGAGCCTCACCACCATACAATGTGGCTGCGGCTGCGAAGTAATGGATATTGATGAAGCCAAGATCAGCACTGACCTGATTACCGTCTTCCATCAATCCAGCCTTCTCGATAGCAGCATTCACCGATTCGGTGGATGCACGCCCTTGATGACATTGCATACATCGTGCTGATTTACCGACATCATCAATTGTCACGCCGGACGGGAAAGTAACACTCGTTAACTGAGCCGCCGCACCATTATGACACGCGTCACAGGTGACTACCGTACCAATTGGCGCTGGAGCATCAACCTTGAAAGCGGTAGATCCATCACCACCAACAAAGTCAATGTAGCCGGGTGTAGAATGACAGCGGGCACAGGTTTCGGGTATCGCCCCTTCACTATCCCAATGCATAAACGCTTCGGCACTAGTGTCCGCATGAGCAGATCCCGACCACGCATGGTAAATATCTGCCAGATATTGCGGATCCCCATCTATAGGACCCGCCATTCCCATATAAGGCTCTGGCGTAGCCTCAGGAGCAGCATCTTGCGCAAGTACCTGTGATTGCAGCAGCAGCGAGAAGCCTGCTATCAATAACAGGACGCCCACACTAGCCATTCGTCGGGCTTTTTTCATAGCGTCCTCTCTTCCTTCAATCCAACTAATACATAACTAAAGCAATAATGTACAAACAAATACACCCTAACTATCATTTTCCCGCTGAATGCCGCAGAAACCGTCCACCCGGAGAATGATTTCTCATCATCCTCACGGTGGATTGTTTTACGAGATGCTTAATATCGGACGAGGCATGTTACTCTTGACAAGCTTGATAGGGTATTGCCAGCCTTCCCGCACTAAAACAGGTATCTATGCCACGCTCAGAAGAGGGGTTGTTGCTGTTTGCGCCGGTTCGGAAGCGCTTGCATAACCATTGAATCCTTTTGTATACAACCATATCGGCATCAGGATGATTTCAAAAACTGCAACCGGAATAACCAAAAGCGATCCCGGAGCGCCGGGCAAGGTATCCAATACACCCAGCAGGATAAGTACGCCGCTTGGCACCAGTAAGCCGTAGCCAATAAAACCGACTACCGAAATAATCCTCGGAACGAGTTTTGTTTGATACAGCATCGAGGTAAGAATCATACCCCCCAAACCAAGCGGAATTAACTGCATGGGTGTCATGAACCAATACTCTGCCTGTTTAAGCACCGAGCCTAAAGCTTGATAAGTGCTGGCATCCGTTGCCCCTGCCTTGATGAATGCCTGACTTAATGGTATGAGCATCATGGCGACGATTACGCCAACAATCAGAAATATGGCCTCAAATATTCTCATGCTCAGATATGCTAGAGCCATGCTTTCGCTCTTCTTCTTCAAAATCGGAAACATCAGCAGCCCGATAAATACAATGCCAAAATCGTTGATCAACCAGAGGAGCATGCCGCCGATTACGGTTGTGCTCTTGGGGGAAGTCGTGGTCAGATAATCTGGAGCATTTAGAACACTCTCCATAAGAAAAGTGCCGGCTATTGCGCCAAAGGCTGTGAGCAGCCACAGGGAAGCCACCAATATTTCCGTTCTACGATGTGGTGCATTTGAAGTCATGTAATTTTCCTTTTAATGTAGTGATTGATAGGATGGCAAATGTGTACATAGTGAGACAAGCGGGCGGATAGCCGCTTGTCCACTCATTGCAGTTTCCAACGAAACTATTCGGCTCCGGCTTGGCTGAACTGGGGGCTCACCTTGCCCGGCAAGGTTTCTGATGCTTTCTCTCGCCATTCCGACCAGAGCGCATATCCCAACCAAGCCAGAGCGATTCCCACCGGCATTCCTGCTAACCGCTGGAGTTCGTGAGGGACCAGCGCAGCCAAAGGGGTCAACGCGGAAGCGGCAGCAAGCAAGCCGGCGGCCCGGCGCGGCAGGATGCCAGCGCGGAACGTAGCGACGCCAAACAGCAGTCCTCCAAGCATGTATGTGATCCCCACAAGCGCAAATATACCGGGGAGAGCTCCGAGGTTAGTCTCGACAGGGTGACCATTGACGATCCCGAAAAAGCCATCAATGAATGTCGGTGATGTGGTCGTCAACAGCGGAATGATAAAGGTTTCGGCGAATATATAGGCCAAATTGAGCGCCCAACTGACGATAAGCAGGAGGAAACCGACCAGACCAAGCCAACCAGTCTCTCTCACTTGCCTTGCGTAGATCCCCGTAATGCCGAGCAGGAAGAGCATTGCCATAGCGGTTTTCACAGGGGTGATGATGGCCCATGCGCTGGTCGTGACTGACGAAAGAGCGTCAGGCGGGTGGATAGGCTGAATGACCGTGTAAATGATCCCAGCTATCATTGCAAATAAGCCTGCCCAACGGATAAGTTTCTGGCTTGTTATGGTCATTTTGCTCTCCTTGATCGTTGTCTGACGGTTGGTATTCATTTGCTGGTTTCCTTCTTTAAATGCGGTCTGATGGATGGTATTCATTTGTCGGCTTCCTTTTTTGACGGTAACGATTCGGTTAAGACTTGATCTCTGACGAATTTGTCTGTCCGGGTTCAATTCTCTTGACCGAGATTAAGGGCATTCCTAAATCACGCACTTTCCTAAGCAATCCATGTAACGCGGCCTGATCGACCACTGAG
>JBBQGJ010000846.1:0-1611 GCA_038322925.1 Mycobacteriales bacterium | reverse complement strand
TTTAGCGTATTCATCCGGTGAGGACCGCGGGTTACGCTGATGTTGGGTGATAGGGCTATTAGCCTGCCCGGGGTCACCGTGTCTGGGATTTTGCCTTCGCAGTGATCTTTCTGGTCCGCTTGGTAGCCAGCGCGGTGAGCGCCTGATCGATGGCAGCGACATCGACGGCGGTGGGGTCGAAGTCCTCGTCGAGCCATTCCCGTATTTCGGCGTGCCGCTCATGCTGTGGGTCGGCGATCGCTGCGAGGAGCTCCGCGTAGCCGGGCGGTCCGCCGACGTCCTCGGGCGGGCACCGGCCTATGGCCTCTATCAGGAGGGGGTATGTCGCGCTGGCATCAGCCGGGCCGATGCGCTCGATCTTGATCGTGTGCTCCCAGGCATCGCCGAAGTCATAGAGGTATCGCATCGTCTTCATACCGATATCCTCGACCACGTCGCTGAGGCGGGCCTTGCGCGCGTCGAGCGGACCATCGCCCCAATCGGGGTCGGGGATGCCCCATCCGACGTCGCCGGCGCGAATCTCGTAGAGATGGCTGTTGGTCCAGCCCATGGCCGCCTGGATGACCAGATGCAGCTCGTCGAGCTGGATTCCGAGCGGCACCTCGATACGGCGCAGAACCGCGGGCTCGACGTCGTCGAGGGTGATCTTGAGGCGGGCGATGCTGTCGGCGCTCATGCCGCCAGCTTACGACGCTCCCTCTCCGCGGCCCAGCACCACGGCAACAGTGCACCAAGGTCGGTGATCTTGTGATCGTTGATGCGGGCGAGCACGTCGGCGAGCCACGCCTGCGGGTCGACGTCGTTGAGACGGGCGGTCTGGATCAGCGTGTACATGAGGGCGGCGCGGTCACCGCCGCCATCGGAGCCAGCGAACAGCCAGGCCTTGCGGCCGAGGGCGATGCCGCGGAGTGCGCGTTCTGCGGCGTTGTTGGTCAGGCAGATACGGCCATCGTCGACGAAGCGTGTGAAGGCGGCCCAGCGCTTCAGCATGTAGTCCATGGCCTTGGCGACATCGGTATGGCGCGACAGGCGGGCACGTTCGGTGCGCATCCAATCCTCGAGATCGCGCGCGAGCGGAACGGACCGCTCCTGGCGGATGGCAAGGCGCTGCGCCGCTGCGATCCCGTTGATCTCGCGCTCAATGGCGAAGATCAGGTCGATGCGCTTGACCGCCTCGAGCGCCAGCGGAGCGATGACGGGCAGTTTGCCGCGCGCCTTGGCGGCGATGTCGGCCAGCACGAAGAACTTACGCCTGGCATGGCCCCAGCACGCGGCCTCGACGAGCGGCTTCGGTCTTCGGTTCGCCGCATAGAGCCGGTTGAACCCGGCATAAGCGTCGGCCTGTAGGATCCCACCATATCCCTCGAGGTGGCGCTCGGGATGATCGCCGGTTCGATCGCGCGAGTAGTGGAACACCGCGGCCGGCGGATCAGGTCCGCCGAACGGCCGGTCGTCGCGCACATAAACCCAGGCTCGACCAGTCGTCGTCTGTCCTTTGGCCAGAACCGGTATTGTCGTGTCGTCGCCGTGCACGCGGTCGCCGGCCAGGACATGGGCCCGGATCAGGTCGTGGAGCGGGCGCAGCAAGGCGGCACAGCCGCCGACCTGATC
>JBBQGJ010000845.1:0-1567 GCA_038322925.1 Mycobacteriales bacterium | reverse complement strand
CCGCCGGACTTCATGGATGCGCAGCGCAAGAAGCTCGAGACGGAGCGCGACAAGGAGCGCCGCCACCCCGAGCGCATGGAGCGCGACGTCCTCCTGTTCCTCATCGAGAACGCACCGCTCGAGAGCTGGGAGCGCGACATCCTCGAGATCGTCCGCGACGAGGCCTACTACTTCGCGCCGCAGGGGATGACCAAGGTCATGAATGAAGGCTGGGCCTCCTACTGGCACTCGAAGATCCTCACCGAGAAGGCCCTCAAGGCGTCCGAGATCATCGACTACGCGGAGAACAACGCCGGCGTCATGTCGTCGTCGCAAGGCCAGCTCAACCCATACAAGCTCGGTGTCGAGCTGTACCGCCACATCGAGGAGCGCTGGGACAAGGGCCGCTTCGGCAAGGAGTGGGACGACTGCGACGACTTCGCAGCGCAGCGCTCCTGGGATCGCCGGCTCGGCCTCGGACGGAAGAAGATCTTCGAGGTCCGCAAGCTCTACAACGACGTGACCTTCATCGACGAGTTCTTCACCGAGGAGTTCTGCCGCGAGGAGAAGTTCTTCTCGTTCGGCTTCAACGAGCGCAGCGGCAACTGGGAGATCGAGAGCCGCGAGTTCAAGAAGGTGAAGGACAAGCTGCTCGCGCGCCTGACCAACTTCGGCCAGCCCGTCGTGCTCGTGGAGGACGGCAACTTCGAGAACCGGTCGGAGCTGCTCCTCCGCCACCGGCACGAGGGCGTCGATCTCCGCGTCGATCACGCGAAGGACACGCTCGAGGCGATGGCGCGTGTGTGGAAGCGACCGGTCAGCCTCGTCACGCGCCAGGAGGGCAAGGGCAAGCTCCTCTGCTACGACGGTCGCGACCACTCCGAGAAGGCGGTCGACTACGTCGAAGGCGCGCTCACGTCGTTCCCGACCGGCTAGCTGGTAGTATCGTCCGCTCGTGCGCCTCCTCTCGTACTCCCTCAGTGACGTCGGCCGGAAGCGTGACCACAACGAGGACAGCTTCCTCGTCGACGATGCGCTGAACCTCTACGCCGTCGCCGATGGCATGGGGGGTCACCAGGCCGGTGAGCGCGCCAGCAAGCTGGCGCTCGAGCACCTCCTGTTCGGCCTCGGCGCTACAAATGCCGAGCGACCGGATGCGCTGCAGGCCCTGCGCGAGGCTGCCCAGGCCGCGGGCGCCGCGATCTTCGACGCTGCGCAGGCCGACGAGACGCTGAACGGCATGGGCACGACGCTGACCTCGCTGTGGTTCCAGCGCGGGCGCGCGTACCTGGCGCACGTCGGCGACTCGCGCGCGTATTTGTTCCGCGACGGACGCGCGCAGCAGCTCTCCGACGATCACTCGTGGGTGTCGGAGCAGGTGCGCGCCGGCATGATGACCGAGGAAGAAGCGAAGGAGTCGAAGTTCCGGCACATCATCACGCGCTCCGTCGGCTTCGAGCGCGAGGTGCAGGTCGATGGCGCAGCGATCCCCGTGCAGCCCGGCGATTGCTTCGTCATCTGCTCCGATGGCCTCTCGAACTACCTCGAGGGCGACGAGCTCGCGCGCGTGCTCCAGGCACGCTTCTAC
>JBBQGJ010000844.1:0-1546 GCA_038322925.1 Mycobacteriales bacterium | reverse complement strand
GGGAAGCTCGGTTCGCGTGGTCTCCCCGTAGGCGGAGGCGGTGAGCGGGGCAAACAGGGCGAGGAGGAGCACGAGGCTGCGCATGCAAACGATCCTTGCAATGCGGATGGCCGGCGCATCGCCCAGCTCTTCCAGATATTTCAACGGAGTACAAGTGACGTCGAACGTTTGCTGGGTTCTGCTGACCCTATTCGCCGAGGACCTCGTGGGCGAGGTCCTCGCGCGGCTTCATGTGGTCGAGCTGACCCATCGACCACAGCACGGGCCACGCGATCGCGGCGATGCCCACGACCGCGAGCGTCCCGATGCCACCGAGGAGCACGGAGCCGATCGCGCCGAGCAGCGCGGCGCTGACGCCCGACTCGAACTCGCCGAGCTCGTTCGACAGGCCGAGGAACACGAAGTGGACCGCGCCGACTCGGCCGCGCAAGCGATCGGGCGTGACGACCTGCTCGAGCGTGCGGCGGATGACGACGGAGAGCGAGTCGAACACGCCGGTGAGGAAGAGCAGCGCGAGCGAGAGCTCGATCGAGCGCGAGAACGCGAAGCCGAGCGTGGCCGCGCCGTAGCCAGCGACGGAGACGAGGAGCACACGGCCCGACTTCTTCCACGGCGGGAGGCGCGTCTGGACGAGCGCGGTGAGCAGCGCACCGACGGACGCCGACGCCTGCAACAGCCCGAGCCCGCGCGGCCCGACGTGGAGGACGTCCTTCGCGAAGATGGGCATGAGGGCGCTCACGCCGCCGAGCAGCACGGCGAAGAGGTCGAGCGTGATGGCGCCGAGCAGCTCCTTGCAGCGGAAGACGAACTTCAGCCCGGCGAGGAGATCCTGTGGCGAGCGCGGGCGCACGCTCGGCGGCGGCTTGTCGCTGGTCGGGAGGCGCCACAGGATGATCGCGAAGACGGACGCAGCGACGGCCTCGGCGAGGTAGAGCCAGGTCGCGTCGCCGAGCCAGGCGAGGAGCAGTCCCGCGACCCCGGGGCCGACGGTGGCGGAGAGCTGCCACGCCGTCGACGACCAAGCGTTGACCTCGGTGAGGCGATCCTTTGGCACGATCTCCGGCAAGAGCGCGGAGACGGCGGGCGACGCGTACGCGGTCGCGATGCCGGAGACGAAGAGGAGCGCGTAGATGATCGGGACGGGCGCGTGCGTGTACGAGACGACCGTGATGCCGATGGCGACGGCGGCGTGGACGAGGCTGGTGATGGCGCCGATCTTCTTGCGCGAGTAGCGATCGGCGGCGTCACCGGCCGCGAGCACGAGCCCGACGACGGGGACGACCTGCACGAGCCCGACCAGGCCGAGCGCGATGGCCGACCCGGTGCGCTCGTAGAGCTGCCAGCCGAGCGCGATGGACAGCATGCTGCGGCCGAGCACGCTGACCAGCCGACCGACGACGAATGGCAAGACACCCGGGATGCGGAGCGACGACACGAAGCCCCTTTAAAGCGTCGGCTTCTCGGTTCAATGCTAGCTTCGTCGCATGTCGAGACACACCACGATCGAAGCCGCGCTGCGCGATGCGCTTGCTCCCGTGCACCTCGA
>JBBQGJ010000843.1:0-1539 GCA_038322925.1 Mycobacteriales bacterium | reverse complement strand
AAGGGAGATATTGACGTCGACCAGATCGTTACGCGTGTCGCTCTCCAGGTCGATATCGACATCTCCGACGATTGCGCCGTTGAGGGCCAAGCTGTCGATTGTGAGATCGGCTAAGTAGTAGAGCTCGCCAGTTGGATCCTTAATGGCGACCGTACCATTAATTTCGCCCGCGAGCGTGAAGCCCGTCAACTGCACGAGGCGCGTCACCTCGCTGAGTTTAAATTTGTCAATCGTCAACGTGAGTGGCGCGTAGGCTACCTCGTCGCTTGCCTCGTCACTTTCAATGGAAATGCGCTGATTGTCCTTCTCCAGGGTGAGGCCACGGATTCGCAGATAATTGGTGAAGTATTCGATCTCGTTTCCGGGCTCGATCGTCCACCGCTGACCAACAATGTCCAGCTGGGGATCGAGCCGGGCCACGTAACGATTCGATTCATTCATCGTGGCCGTCAGTCCTGTGCGCACCAACAGACTGTCCCCTTCCAAAAAGCCACTCAACCCGAGGTGGATCGAATCGTCGGCCAACCTCAGGCCCGAGGTGACGAGGGCAAATTTTTGACCGTTCAGGTCAATACCGACTGTCCGCAGGTCGACGAGCATCTCGGTGATGTCACCGCCGATATCGACGAGGATGGTGTCGATACGCGTGCCGTCGTAGTCGAGATTGGGCACGTAAAGCTGCGCGTCGAGCGCTCGAGCTTTGGAATCGAACGTGCCCGTGAAGCTTGCGGTATCGAGCCTTCTAAGCGCTGGATCGAAGAAGTTGATGAAGTACGTCGGGTCATCGGCCTCGACGAAAAATTCGAAGCTTTGGTCCGTCAGCACCCGCTGTGTTGTAGGCTCCAGGGCTAGCTCGGCCGGCTTATCGACGGGATTGACGTAGCCGTCGATCGGGAAGAAGTCGTTGATATAATTCGTAAAGAGCGCCGGCAAATCGGCCGTCTTGTAGTCCCCTATGACGCCAGCCCGCAGGATCGGCGAGTCAAAAAGTAAGAATCGTCCTGCGCTCGAGTCCCCCGCCCGCAGCAACATTGTCTCGATCATCGCCGTGGTCACACTGTCCTGAAGTTGGAAACTGTCAATGCGTAGCTGGCCCACGAGATTATCTGCAGAATTTCCCCGCAGATTACTAATGATCGACATACTAATCCCGAGCGGAGTCGGATAAAAGTTCAGTGGCTGGAGTGCAAGCGTGTCAATGCGCGCCGTGAATGCCAGGTCAGGCAAAGAGTCTTGTAAATTGACGACACCGTCAAAAGTCACCTTCGCATTTGGATCGTTGACGCTAATGAGGCCATCGAACACTTGTTTGTCGAGCCGTCCGTCCAGGGCGATTCCGGTGTACGTGTAGCCGTTGTAAGTAAAATTAGAAATCGTCGTCTTGATGTCGGTCGAAATGGTTTCGAGCGCTAGCCCGGAGCCGTCGAGATCGAGTTTTAGCGAAAGCGTACCAATCGTGCTGTCCTGTAAAAGGCGACCAACGTCGAATTCATCGAGCGCAAGGGTGCCCTTATAACTGCCATCTGTATAGTCGCTATT
>JBBQGJ010000842.1:0-1503 GCA_038322925.1 Mycobacteriales bacterium | reverse complement strand
GGCGCCATCAATCCCGAGGCCGGTCTTAAGGTCACGAAGAGCAGCCTGCCAGACGAGACGCATGTGGTGCTGCTGGAGTGCAAAACAGCCTAATCGGCTGAATGCAAAGGGTGCCCTGATGGCCGTCAAATTGCTTATGACGTGGGACATCAAGAATGGCCGCGAGGCCGAGTTCTTCGAGTTCCAGGTGCGCGAGTGGGTGCCGGGCTTGCAGAAGTTGGGCCTGGAGCCGACCGACGCCTGGTACACGATGTATGGCGCGTCGCCACAGATCATGATCGGCGGCACGGCCAAGACGTTGAAGACCATGAACCAAATCCTCGAGACTGAGGAGTGGCTGGCGCTCAAGGGCCAACTGCTGGGCCTGGTGGACAACTACGACCAAAAGGTGGTCAAGGCGTCAAGCGGGTTTCAGCTCTAGGCCCGTCGGACCGCAATCAAAAAAGCCCGTCTCAGCGAGACGGGCTTTTTGTTTGGCAATGGGGCTAAGCCTAGTCGTCGCTGCTCTTGCTGCTGCCGCTGCTGCTGCTCGCAGACTCGCTCTTGGCGGCTTTGGTCTCGGCCTTGGCGGGCTTGTCAGCCTTCTCGGACTTCTCGCTTGTGCCAGACTTCTCGGCCTTCGCGGCGGCCTTGTCACTCTTTTCAGATGACTTGTCGCCGTTGCTGCCGCCGTCGGCGCTGCTGCTGCTCTCGCTGTGGCTGGCAGTGCTAGACTTCTTGGAATTCGAGCGGTGGTCGGTGATGTACCAGCCCGACCCCTTGAACACGATGGGGTTGGCCTGGATTACACGCCGAACTTTGTTCTTCTTGCACTTGGGACAGCGCGTGATCGGGTCATCGGCAAACTTTTGGACGAGCTCAAACTCGTTACCGCAGTTCGAACACTCATAAGCATAGGTGGGCATACGAAAAAGGCTTTCCTCTCAGGCTAAACAAGCATTATAGCCACCGCCCCCCGTTCGGTCAATGGAAAGCATAACGCGCTTGTGTTGGCGGCGCGTTAACGGCGGCTTAGCCCTCTGGGCCGTCGTCCGGGCCGGCCTCGCCCGCGTCTTCATAGCCGGCGTAGAGCGGACGGCCGAGCAAACGGTTAAAGCCAGTCCAGGGTTGGTCGCTGTCCCGACGGGCAGCCAGCAGGTCGCGGAAGCGGGCAATCTGGGTGTTGGTGCTTTCGAGGTGGTGCAGCGCGATGGCCTCGAGCGTCATGGGCTCACGCGGCGCGCCCCACTCGTAGCGCCCGCGATGGCTGATGAGCATGTGGCGGACTCGCAAGGCCAACTCGGCCGGAAAGTCGATCAGGGTGCCCAGGGCGTGGGCCACGGCTTCGTCGCCCAGCACAATGTGGCCGAGCAGCCGGCCTTCGTCCGAGTAGTCCACGTCGCGCCCCCACTTCAGCTCGTGCACCTTGCCGGCCGAGAGCAACAGCGCGCCGGTGCGCAATAGATCGCCGTTCAGCTCCGGGTGCAGCGCAAGGGTCGTCTCAATCAGGGCCAGCAACTGGGT
>JBBQGJ010000841.1:0-1509 GCA_038322925.1 Mycobacteriales bacterium | reverse complement strand
GCGGGGACCTCCACCTGCACGTCGCCCATCGCGGCCTTGACGTCCTTGATCGCGCGGGCCAGCAGCGCCGGGGTGGGCGCGGAGACGGTCAGCCGCAGCCGGCCGACCATGCCGGGTTGCAGGTCGTCGTCGGCGTTGTCGGCTTTGATCTGCTCGGCCTGCTCCCGGCGGGCCTCGAAGGCCTCGTCCGGGTCGGCGCCGGCCTTTGCCCGGTCCTTGGCCTCGTCTTCGACGTTCGCAACTGCCTTGTCCGCCAGGCGTTTCCACTGTTTCGGTGGGATCAGGGTGTACCGCCAGGAGATTTCAGCGGGGACGGCGAGCCTGGCCAGTTTCTTGGACCAGGCGCGGCGGGCGTTGAACACCTGCCGGGGCGGGGCGTCGGCGACCACCAGGGTCGCGGTGTAGCTGGTCCGGTCCTGGCCGGTGTGCGGGTCACGCTGCAGCAGCTGGATGAACCCTCCCCCGGCGTTGCGGCCGCGGATGCCGGCGGCGAGCTCGAAGAAGCCGCCCCGCCACGGCCGGCGGCGGGTGACCGGTTCGTCCGGGACCGGCAGGAGCCCGAGCCCCGGTATGCGGATCACCCAGAGCAGGTCACCGCCGGACAACGGTTCCGCGCCGTGCGGGGCGAGAACGTCGTGCAGGTTCTGGGCGAACGCCGTCCAGGAGGCGAGATCAGTTGCTGTCAAACGTTCCTCGGCGACACCCAGCACCGCGGCGCTGACCTCGGCGTACGGGTCGGTGCCGGTCGGGGGTGGGCAGTCACCGAGCCGGACGATCAGCGCCCACATCCGCTGCGGGGTCGAATGCAGGATGTGGTCGGCGAACTTGCCGGCCAGGATCGTGTACATCCGGGTGGGATGCCAGGCGTTGGCCAGCAGCTGATCCAACCACCCTTCGGTGGTGATCGGCCGGTACCGCACCAGCTCGTGGCAGCGGACCTCCGCCCCGTCGAACAGACCCAGCAGCGCCTGGTAGATCCCGACGGGAAGCATGGCGGTGTCCCCGGTCTCACCGGCGGTGGCGAACTCGTCGGTGCTGGTGTCGATCACCATGCCGGTGAACACGCCGGTGCCGTGCACGAAGATCTGATCGTCGGCGTACCGGTACCCCAGGCGGCGCAGCTCCCACCGTCGCTGCTGTTTGCTCAGCCGCGCGACCGCCGACCCGCCGAAATTGTGAGGGTCGGTTCCCTTCCTCTTCCTGAGCTCCCGGGCTCGTTGGAGGCGGTAGCTGGCGAACAGGACGCCCGGTACGACAAGGATGACAACCAACAGCACGATCACCGTTGTGCTCCGATGACCGTGGGCTGCACAGGCGGCAGCCAGAAGATGACGTCCCAGGCGAAGTCGGTGGGCTCGGTGTTCTCCGCGAGCCCCAACACTTCCCGGGGCTGGGAGTACCGGTAGTTCCACGCCAACCGGAGCTTCTCCGATTCGATCAGACCCCCGGCGCGGTCCTTGGCCATCCGCACATAGACGACCAGCGCCGGCACCGGCAACAGCAGCGCCG
>JBBQGJ010000840.1:0-1561 GCA_038322925.1 Mycobacteriales bacterium | reverse complement strand
GGCGCCGGTCCGGTTGCGGTGGCGCAAGCGGCGGTGGCGGTGTCGAGAGCCACGATGTCCGCGGGGGTCGTTCACCGAGTCGATCCCGGCGGTCCCGGCCCGGGCCCGGGTCACGACCCGGCTCCGCGCCGAGTGTGGGGCCGGTGTCGCGGAACGGTTCTCGTGCGTACAGGCCGGCGCGGAGCACTACGAGGTGTCGTGGCCGGTCGCCCACGCCGCGTTCGTCGCCCACGTCACCGCTGTCTTGGAGGCCCCGTTGCCGCCGGTGGCGGTGCTGGGGATCGATGAGACCCGCCGCGGGAAGATCCAGTGGGTCCAGGACCCAGTCACGAAGCGGTGGGTGGTCGCGGCGGACCGGTGGCACACCGGGATCGTCGACGCGGCCGGCACCGGCGGGCTGCTCGCCCACGTCGACGGCCGGACCGCCGCCGCCGTCTCTTCATGGCTGACATCGCAGCCCGAGCCGTGGAGGGCCGGGATCAGCCACGTCACGATCGACCTGTCCGCGTCCTACCTCAAGGCCGTCACCGACGCCCTCCCGGGCGCGGTCGTGGTCGCCGACAGGTTTCATTTGGTCCAGCTCGCCAACGGCATGCTCACCGAGGTCCGGCAGCGGGCCACCCGCGAGGTCCGAGGCCGCCGCGGCCGCAAGAGCGACCCGGAGTGGGCCCGCCGGCGCCGGCTGCTCACCGCTCACGAACGGCTCCGTCCGGCCTCGTTCGCCCGGATGTGGAACGACCTGGTCGATGCCGGTGACCCCGGTATCGAGATCCTGCACGCGTACACCGTCAAGGAGAACCTGCGAGCCCTGCTGGCCCTGGCGCAGGCCCCCGGCACGGCCGTCCCGGACCGCTCGGTCATCTCGCACCGGCTGTGGCGGTTCTATGCCCAGGCCGCCGCCTGCGACACCCCCGAGGTCCACCGCCTCGCCGAGACCATCGAGACCTGGTGGCCCGCCGTCGAAGCCGCCATCACCACCGGCCACTCCAACGCCAGATCCGAGGGCTACAACCGGCTCGCCAAACACCAAGGCCGCAACGCCTTCGGCTTCCGCAACGTCGACAACCACCGCCGCCGCATACGCTGGGCCTGCACCCGCCAACACCGACGGGCGTCAACAGCCCCCAACGAGGTGCCCGGCTAAGTTCGAAGAGCCAGGAATGGTGACGACCAGGGACGCCGCGATCACGCTGCTGGCCCTGACGACCGGGCTGCGGGCCTGCGACCTGATCGCGCTGCGCCTGGGCGACATCGACTGGCGGGTCGGCACGCTCGGGATCGTCCAGCAGAAGACCGGCAACCCGTTGACCCTGCCACTGGCGGCCCTGGTGACCGCCACGCTCGCGCAGTACGTCCTGCACGAGCGGCCCGACTCGGACGACGATCACGTGTTCCTGCGCGCCAAGGCCCCGCACACCAGGCTGGCCGACCATGCGTCGATCTATCGGGTCACCGCGACCACGTTCCGGATCGCCGGGGTGACCGACATCAAGGCCGGCACCCAGCTGCTGCGGCACAGCGCCGCCTCCCGGCTGCTGCGCGCGGCGGTGCCGCTGCCGAC
>JBBQGJ010000839.1:0-1564 GCA_038322925.1 Mycobacteriales bacterium | reverse complement strand
CGTCACTGACGCGGGCGGCGATGGCTTCCTTGGCGCGGGTGAAGGAGATCCGGTCGGGGTCGAGTCCTTGCTCGGTGGCGGCGTGATAGATCAAGGTGCGGATTGCCTGGTAGGTGCACAGCAGCGCGTAGAGCTCCTGGCGGATCATGTCTGGGCTCTTGGAGCGCAGCACGATCGCGGGCCCGCCGCGCAGTCCGGTCTCCACTTCGGCGAACGCGCTCTCGATCTGCCACCGCTGGGCGTAGGCGTCGGCGGCCTGCAGGGCGCTCAGCTCTTCGGGTTGCGTCAGGTCGGTGACCAGGGCGAAGACCTCGGAGATGTCGGTGCCGTCGTCGGTGGCCACGGAGTACTCGATGACACGCACGGGCACACCGGGGATGTCCGCACCGGACTTGCCTCGCCGGCGAAGATTGCGCGCCCCGGCCGGATCCGCGATCCGGGACAGGTACGTGCCGTCGTCCAGCACACCCAGGACGGGCAAGTCGATGTCGGCCCTCGCGCGCCACAGCACGTGGGCGCCGGTGGCCAGCACGCTAGTCAGTGCGGCGTGGGACAGGAAGGCGCGGTCTGCGGCTACGAGCAGACCGGGACCCAGCAGCCCGATGAGTTCCTTGGTCAGGGTCTGCTCCCCGACGCTCACCCCCGCGCAGCGGGCTCCCATCACCGCACGGGACCCGCACTCGGCCAACGCCACCACCCGCACCTGCGGGAACGTCCCCATCCCGGCCCCGCCACTGGGACGGCCGAACTCGGCCGCGTTCGCCGTCGTGTCGGGCACGTCCACGCACAGTCCGTCGAAGGCGACCAGCCGTAGGCCCGCCACGAACGCCCAGCCGTCCTCCTGACCGGCCAGCGGCCCAGCGACCCGGTCCAGAAGGTCAGCCATCACCTTCCAACCCAGCCGCGAACGGGCCTTCGAGATCGCCGCCGGCGACGGCGACATCCCCGCCGCCACCCTTGCCCGGAAGCTCTTCGCCCAGTCCAGCCCCCCCACCAGCCTCGACCAGACCTGGGCGTAGCTGGACTGGAAGAACACGATCATCGCCAGGTTGTAGTACACGACCAACCGGGCTGGCAACACCCGAACCCGCTGCTCACGCACCCCCGCAGCAGCTACGACCTCATCGATCAGATGAGGCGGGAACACCTTCGTCAGCACCCCCACCGCGATCTGACCCGGCAAACGGTCCTCACCCAACCCTGCGATCTGCTGCCCGACACGCGCCATACGGAGACCGTAGCAGCCCTGACGCTAAGTTAACGCCATTGGGTGTAGTCGTAGTGGTACCAGCACGACGTGGACGCGCTTGCGAGTGCCGTCAATCCGACGGTGGAGCTAGCCACGAGGGGGCTTGCCTGGGCCATCGCGGCCTTCTGGGCGCTGCTCGGCGTGAAGGTCCCGCCGCTCGAGCGGGACTTGTGAGTCTGGTGCTTGAGAGACTCTGCGAACAGCGCCTGATCGGCAGTCGAGAGCGACGCGAGCGTGGCCTGGGGATCTGCAGAGAGGAGCACCGTGCGCACAACGTGCTCAGTCAACGACTGCGGCGAAGCTGCTTGGGCCGCC
>JBBQGJ010000838.1:0-1565 GCA_038322925.1 Mycobacteriales bacterium | reverse complement strand
CACCTGGGCGACGGCGAGATCGTCATCCCGCCGTTCCAGGTCGAGGAGATGGCACGGGTGGTCTTCCTCCGCGCGAACGGCCTCCTCGTCGAGTACATGGAGTACCTGAACGACGGCGCCTGGTTCGACGAGGGCTGACGTCCGGGGCCCCGCGCTCTTTGCCAGGCACGTCGCCACCGCCGGCGATTTCCGGGCCCCTCCCCTCATCGACACGTCGCGTCGGGGCATTGGCGTCCGGCTCCTGACCCGTCGCGTCGCCCGTAGACCTGCGCACCGCGCGTCTATTGCCCGGAGACGCCCACGCCCAGGTCCCGGACCCACGCCCAGGTCCCAGCGATCACGTGCGCTACCATGCGGATCACGCGCCCGTAGCTCAGCGGACAGAGCATCTGACTTCGGATCAGAGGGTCGCGGGTTCAAATCCTGCCGGGCGCGCCACATCTCTAGGAAGTTGAACGGTGCACGGCGGCACAGACCGGCACGGGTCGGCGCCGCGCGGTCGTCAAGTTGCTGCAGTGAATGCTGCACCCCGGGGAATCCGTCCCCATTCCTCCTCGGACTCACCCGCGGCCACCTTCTGTCCAACGGGCAGAGACGCGGCATGTTCGTTACTCCGCAGCCCCGTCGGGACGCATTCCGGATCAGAACCGAGCGTGGCGACAACCAGTATTTCGACGAATCGATGGGCGGGCTAGGAAGCCGGCGGCAACGCGGTTGGGAACCGCGGGGCCTCCTGGAGCGCTGCTTCATCCTCGACGTCCGGGGTGCTCGGCACGCGCCTCGTGCCGAGCACCCATCGTGATCTTGAGATCAGGGCCGTCGTGAGTGTGGACGTAGGTGCCCCAGGCCCTCAGGAGGTGCCCTTCGGGACCCCCTCCCAAGCACGAAATGGCATCGCTGGAGGTGTCTGATCGTGGCCGATGTCGTCGGCTACTGCTGACCCTACTGCTGACCGGGCAAGGCGGGTTCCGAGTCAGGAAGAGTCAGCGCCGTCCGCGCGAAGGGGTCGGTTTGCGACCTGATGCGGACAAACGGCACATGCGCCCCCGGCCGGTCGCGCGTCACGCTCCCGCCGTGGATGTGGCGCTCGATCCGGGGCTAGTCCCAGGGGGCGGCTGGTGCTCGTGCCCTGATGCGCCTTGGTCCGTGGACAAGCCCTACACGCTGCTCGACCACGACGAAGCCTGCGGCTTCCCGGTCTCACCCTGCTCGGTGCGGGCACACCGGATCACGGTCCACAAGGGATGTGGCCGACCGATGCCGCTCCGGTTCTGCGGCTGCCAGCCGTCGGGCTACTCGTTCGACGTCGCCCGCGGCTGGTGGGTCCACTACTACTGCGGCTGGCCGACCCGCGCCTGGCTGACCGCGCACGGCCAACTCCCACCGGACGATCTGCTCGGAGTGCGGCCCTTCACGTTCCACGAGTTCGTGCCCGTCCCGCGCAGCAAATCGCCCAAGTCGGCCTACGCCCACCTCTCCGACGAGCAGCGCCGGCTCAACGCCCACTTCACCGGCGGCTGGGTCCGGGACTGACCGATGAAGCCGCTCTGGCTGGAACCCGAGGA
>JBBQGJ010000837.1:0-1585 GCA_038322925.1 Mycobacteriales bacterium | reverse complement strand
AGCCGCGCGACGCCTTCGTTGACGAGGTCGCCCCAGGGTGCCTTCTTCGCGAGGTGGAGGCGGACTTGTCGACCGGTGCGTGCGATCGTCGCTGGAAGAGTGAACACGCGTAGCCGTAACCGTTTTGGTTCCCAGCGCCTGGCTTGGTGCCCGTGCAAGGCGAGCATCTGCATCCATGCGGTGATCTCCACGGCCAGGGCCACGACGGCGCACCAGATCCGGTTCTGAGCAAAGCCGAACAGGGGCAGGTTCATCAGCCCGGTGTCCTTGGAGACCCTGATTCGGTCCTCGCACCGGGCCCGGCGGCGGTGGCGCAACTCCAGATCGGGCAGCTGAGTAGCGGGGCCGCCGGTGGCGGTGTTGGTCGCGAACGCGGTGACGCGGTGTCCGTCGACGTCGGTGATCCGCAGCTGCGCGCCGGGGTGGGGTCGTTCCTTGCGGACGATCACCCGCATCCCCGGTGGCCACCTGGTCAGGTCCAACAGCGCGGTCAGCTCGGCGACCCAGGCGCCGTCACGGATCTCGTCGTGGGCGTCATAGGCCGGGGTCCACGCGCCGGCCGGGATCAGCTCCAACAACTCGGAAGTGTTGTGGGGCAACGGGAACCCGACCGAGTACGACAGCCGCTGACCGGCCATCCAGGCCGCGACCTTGTGGGTGCACCCGGCGCTGTCGGTGCGGATCAGCACCTTGCGGCCCGCACGGTTGCCCCGGCGGTGGGTGGGCAGCTGGGCCAGGGCGTCCCTGATGACCGCGATGTGGTCGGTCGCGGTGTTGGAACCGGCGTTGCCCGGACGCAGCAGCACCGACAGCGGTTCACCGGTCCCGTCGGCGCCGTGGTCGACGAACGAGCACAACGGGTGAAAACCGAAGCCCTTCTTATAGGTCGGAGCCGCCAGTTCCTTCTCGGAGTGCGACCCCACCAGCGTCGCATCCAGGTCCACGATCAGCGGCGCCGCCGCGCTGGCACCGTGATCAGGGGCATGCTTTCCGGCCAGTTCCCAAGCCCGCGCCCGACCCGCAGCCCGGGCGGTGTCGATAGCAGCCAACACTGCCGGCGCGTCCGCAGCCAACGCGCTGATCGTCCGCGAGACCGTCGCGTCAGAGGCCACCGGCCCAAACAGTCGCGGTTCGCCACGCAGTAACGCGATATCGGCCAGGCAGTCCCCACCCAACGCCAACGTGAGCGCCAGATCCAGGACGACCTTGGCCGGGTCATGGACCGCCAACGGCTTGCGCCAGCCCGACAACGCCGCCGACATCGCCGGTCCCAAACCCGACGCGGTGATCGTCTCGGTCAAGAGCACCCCACCGGCCTGACCCACCGCGGCCGAGTTCGTCGTGTCGACCTGGAGACGCGGATAGAAACCGGTACTGTTACTCACCTGAAAGGTGCTCCTTGAACTTGCGGATTACGGACTTCGACAATCCACATCTTCGCAGGTCAGGGGCACCTTTCGGCCGTTCAACACCCAGTCACACAGCCCCGCCATGAAATCTCGAGGTTAGGGCGCAAGCGAGCCGCGGTTCGAGCATCCGTTGGCTCTTCAGCGCGGTGATGGGCGACGTCGGCGTGCATCGCCTC
>JBBQGJ010000836.1:0-1589 GCA_038322925.1 Mycobacteriales bacterium | reverse complement strand
CGGTCGCCCCCTGAGCGGTCCCGACGGCGGTCTCCGCGGTACGGGCCGCCTCGCTGGCGTTGACCGCGATCTCGCGGATGCTCGCGCTCATCTCCTCCGCCGCGGCGGCAACGGTGTTCACCGACCCGGACGTCTCGTTGGCCCGGCCGCTCACGTCGGCCAGGATGTCCTGCGCCCGGGTGCTGCCGACGCTGACCCCGCTACTGATGTCGATGAGCATCGCCGAGGCCTCGTGCAACGAGGCGGTGCGCTCGCTGATGGCGCCGACCATCCCGGAGACGTTCGTCATGCCGGACTCCAGTTCGGCACCCATCGCGGCCATCTCGTCCCTGCCGGTCACCTTCGGCCGTACCGTCAGATCCCCGGCGGCCAGCCCACGCAGCGCGACGAGGATCTGCTGGGTGTTGCGACGGGTACCCAGGAACAGGCCGACGAAGACGTAGGTGGCCAGCAGCAGGCACAGCGCGGTGATCACCAGGATGCGGGTCTCGGAGGCGCTGAGCTTGTCCTGACGCGCCTTGAGAAGGTCCTCCAGTTGCTCGCCCAGCGGCTTGAGGAAGGTGTCGGCCGCCGGCACCAGGTCGGTGGGCGCAGCGGCGCGCTTCTGCACGGCCTCGACGGTGGCGGCGGACGCCGTGTTCACCGCACCCCAGGAGTCACTCAACTGCGACTTCAGGTCCTCGTCGGAGGTGTGCTCGTAGGCGGTGTCCAGCCCGGCAGTCACGGCGGACGCCGTAGAGGTGACCACACCGGTGGCGACCGCCTCGGCCGCCTCCTCCCTGTCCTTGGCCTGGGACATGGCGGCGGCCCGGCTAGCCGTGTCCACCAGCAGCGGCAGCCGGCCCACGATCGCGTCCATCAGGTAGAACGAGTCGAGGTCCGGGTCGAGGATCAGCTTGGACTCGTTGCCCACCACGACGATGTAGGCCAGCAGCGCATCACCGGCAGCGTTGAACTCGGCCTGCGTGTGCACCGTGGAGTCGGTCAGGTCCGAGATCGCCGAGTGCACCGGGGTCCACTTCGGGGTGACGTCCACATCGAACGTGGCGCCGCTCTCCTTGACGGCCGCATCAGCCGCCGAGAGCGCGCCGGCCAGCCCCCGGAGAGCCGGCTGCCCGGCCGCGGCCGCCACCCGCGCGTCGGCGAGCCGGTGCACCACCGTGTCCAGCGGCGCCACGATCTTCAGGCCGTTCCGCTCGTCCTGGGCGAAGTCAACATTGGCCGACTGCACCGAGTGGTAGGACCACAGCGCGAGGGTCAGCGGCACGATGAGGGTGACGGCCAGCAGCAGGAACTTCTTGGCCAGCGGCAGCCGATTCATCAGGCTGACAGCCGGGCGGAACAACGCGGTCACGGGCGGTCCCAGGGGGTGACGTAAGGGCTCGGTCGCCCACCCTGTCGGACCGTTGAGCGCGCATCTGACAGATAACGGGTGATTCTTCCGGTCCCGCCGCATGGCAGCTGCTGCGCCACAGTTTGTGCCACCCGAACCGACATCTCCGGGCACGCAGCCGCGCCAGCGGAGAAGTTGGCGGATCGGCCACCAGGGCATCCCGTCGCGCTCCCCGCAGCGGCCTCCGCTCCGCTTC
>JBBQGJ010000835.1:0-1592 GCA_038322925.1 Mycobacteriales bacterium | reverse complement strand
GAGGGCAGCCGGCGCCGTTCCTCATTCTGTCCGACCTGAGCTCGAGGGCGGCGGCACCCTCACCTTCCTCGAGCTCCAGTCTCCCCGCCCGGCGCCGGCTCACCTGAGGATCTGTCCAAGGATCCGCACGGCGGGCCGGTTTACCGGGATTACACCCGTTGTAGCGCGCGCCGCCCCACGACCAGAGCTCCCGAAGCGGGAGTTGCCCGGCGCAGGGGCTGGGTGCCCCAGGCAGGGAGGTCACGAACGGCATGGACTCCTACATCAACCTCACCACCGTCGGGCAGAACCCGCATCAGGCGTCGGACCTGCCCGGGGCCGGCGACCAGCACGATCCAAGGAGGTCTCGGTGTTCGCGCCTGTCCGGGATACGGTGTTGGCCGTTAGCGTGACTACGGAAGAAGGAAGATCAGCGATGACGGTGGATCCGGGCCTGCCTTTCGACGACACAGATGATTTCCGGGATGCCGAGCGCGGATTCGTGGCTGCGCTGCAACCGGGAGTGGTGCTGGACGCGGCCGGCGAAGTGGTCTGGGACAACGATTCCTATGCCTTCCTGTCCGGTGAGGCGCCCGGCACGGTGCACCCGAGCCTGTGGCGGCAGTCCACGTTGACCGCGAAGCAGGGCCTTTTCGAGGTGACCGACGGGATCTACCAGGTCCGCGGGCTGGACCTGTCGAACGTCACCTTCGTCGAGGGCGACACCGGTGTGATCGTCATCGACCCGTTGATCTCGGTCGAGACCGCGGCGGCGGCGATCGGTCTGTACCGGGAGCATCGCGGCGACCGCCCGGTGGTCGGGGTGATCTACACCCACAGCCACGCCGACCACTTCGGCGGCGTCAAAGGCGTGACCACCCAACAGGACGTCGACGCAGGCCGAGTCCCGGTGATCGCGCCGGTGGGGTTCATGGAGCCGACGATCGCCGAGAACGTCTACGCCGGAACCGCATCGGCTCGGCGGGCCGGCTACATGTACGGGGCGGCGCTGTCCCGCGGGCCGCGGGGCGGTGTCGGAGCCGGACTCGGGCAGACCACCTCGACGGGCACCGTGAGCCTGATCGTGCCGACGGTCGACATCACCCACACCGGACAGGAACTCACCGTCGATGGTGTGCGGATCGTCTTCCAACTCGCCCCCGGCACCGAGGCACCCGCCGAGATGCATTTCCACTTCCCCGATCACCGCGCGCTGTGCCTGGCGGAGAACGCGACCCACACCCTGCACAACATCCTGACGATCCGCGGCGCGGTCGTGCGGGACCCGCACGCCTGGGCCGGGTACCTCAGTGAGGCGATCGAACTGTTCGGGAACGGCACCGACGTGGTGTTCGCCTCCCATCACTGGCCGACGTGGGGTCAGGACAAGGTGGTGGAATTCCTTGGCCTGCAACGGGATTTGTACGCCTACCTGCACGACCAGACTCTCCGGCTGCTGAACCAGGGATACACCGGCGCCGAGATCGCCGAGGACTTCCATCTGCCCCCGGCCCTCGAGCGGGCATGGCACACGCACGGCTACTACGGCTCGGTCAGTCATAACGTCAAGGCGATCTATCAGCGGTACCTGGGCTGGTACGACGGCAACCCGG
>JBBQGJ010000834.1:0-1595 GCA_038322925.1 Mycobacteriales bacterium | reverse complement strand
TCGCGCGGTCACCGAGGCCAACACCGGCGGCCACACACAACTCGTCCTCGACCGTCGGCACCGCATCGTGGGGGCGAGCATCGTCGGCCCACACGCAGGCGAGACCATCGGCGAATTGGTGTTGGCGGTCAAGCACGGAATACGCACCCGCGACCTGGCCGGTGCAATCCACCCCTACCCGACCTACAACGACGGGCGCCCTGGAACGCCTCGATCGCCGACGTCCGAACCCAACATGGGCGTCCCACGACATCGCGGCTCATCGCGACGCTCGTCCGCGTCCGTTGGTCCTGGCTTCGGTTGCAGGACAGATAGTTCCGCCTCGGGGACCCGACCGGGAAGGCTTGGCGTCCATCACCGGGTTTCCGCAGTGAGAGGGAGCAAGGATTCCCCCCGACACGGCACCGCGAACGCGCGGCGACCGTGCATCTTCCCCCACAGAACGGACAACCGGAAATGAAGAGTCATGCCTTAGCCATCCTCGCGGCCGCGGCCGCGGTCGTGTCGACCGCCGCCGTCGGACTTGCCTCCACCGCCTCGGCGATGACTTCGGGCCCCGCCTCCGTCCAGGACACCGTGACGTCGCTCCAGGCGAGCGGCTACACGGTCGTCATGAACAAGGTCGGCAACGCGCCGTTGGACACGTGCACCATCAGTGGGGTGCGCCCCGGGCAGACGATCATCCGCATGGACAGTGGTGTCCCAGGGGCGGGCACCGATCACACCACCACCCTGGTGAGCAGGACCGTCCACGTCGACGTCACCTGCTGACAACGCCAAATCGACAGGTCGATCTGGGCGAGAGAGTCGGCTGCGGTTTCGTTGGAAACACCCGCGAGGAGAGCCCGTGGTCTGCCCACACGGTGTCCTCACGTCGTCCTACCCGTACCGAAAGGTGATACCCGCGTTGGGCTCCCGCGGAGTGAACGCGGTCGCCTTGGATCTGCCGGGGACGGGTTTGGCTGATCGGGCGACCGATTTCGACTACACGTGGTCGGGCCTGGGCGCATTCGCGGCTGCTGCCGTCGACGCACTGGGGCTTCGATCGCTTCCACCTGGTAGTGCACGACATTGGCGGTCCGGTGGGATTCGAATTGGCCGCCCGCGCCGGTGCCAGGGTGCGGTCCCTGACGGCGCTGCACACCATGGTGTCGGTGTCGACGTTCCGTAAGCGGTGACCGATGGTGCCGTTCGCGCTCCCCGTGCTCGGGCGCGGGTGGCTGTCTGGCACCGCCGGCGCGGGTCTTCGCGCGCCTGATGCCGCACATCGGTGTCGTGGATCACGCGTCAGTGACCAATGCCGAACTGGTGGCGCACCTGATGTTGCTGCGCCGCAACGATAATGGCGTGGCATTCCGGCAGATCATGAGGCGGTTCGAGACCATTGCCGACACGGAATGCGCACCCGCGACCTGGCCGGCGCCACCCACCCCTGCCCGACCTACAACGACGGGCCCTGGAACGCCTCGATCGCCGACCTCCGAACCCAACGTGGGCATCCCACGACATCGCGGCTCATCGCGACGCTCGCCCACGTCCATAGGTGCTGGCTTCGGTTGCAGGACAGATAGTTCCGACTCGGGGACCCGACCGGG
>JBBQGJ010000833.1:0-1617 GCA_038322925.1 Mycobacteriales bacterium | reverse complement strand
ATTGGTCGACCAACCATCACCACAACGCGCGGTCCGGTGTCGCCCCGCAGATGTCTCCGTCGGCAGTGGTCTGGGCATGCCGAGCTGGACGGGGCGGTGTACGGCCAACCCCTGGTGATCGGGAACCAGGTGATCGCGGCCACGGAGAACGACTCCGTGTACGCCTTGTCCGCGCGCGCTGGGCAGGTGGTGTGGTCGGTGTCGTTGGGTCGGCCGATGCCCGGTTCGGACCTGCCGTGCGGCGATATCGATCCGCTGGGGATCACCAGGACGCCTACCTACGACCCGGACACCGGTTTGGTGTTCATGGTCGCCGAAACCGCCGACGCGCGGCACACGTTGGCCGGTATCGACCTGGCCAGCGGGGCGGTTGTGTTGCGCCGCCCGGTACCGCCTCCGCGGGGTGCGGAGGTTGCGCACCAGCAACGCGCCGCGTTGACGGTGTTCGACGGGAGGGTGTACGTCGCGTATGGGGGATTGGACGGTGACTTCGGTGACTTGTGGGTGCGGTGGTGGCCGCGCCGACAGTCGGGACCGGGCCGCTGCGCAGCTTCGCGGTGCCGACCAGCAGGGAGGGCGGGATCTGGGCCCTCCGGTGGCACGGTGGACGACGGTCGGTTGCTGTATGCCGTGGGCAACGGCGAGTCGACCCAGTCCTACGACCACAGCGACTCGGTGCTGTCGCTGAGTCCGCAGTTGGACCTGGTGGACAGTTTCAGCCCCGCGCAGTGGGCGTCGGACAACGCTGCGGACCTGGACCTGGGCTCGATGGGACCGGTAGTGGTCGGTGACCATGTCCTGGCCGTCGGGAAGAGCGGTGTGGGTTACGTGCTGGACGCCGCTCGGCTTGGTGGTGTCGGCGGCCAACTCACCGAGCAGCCGATCTGCTCCGTGTACGGCGGCAGCGCGGTCGACGGCCCGACCGTGTACCTGCCGTGCAGCGACGGAACCCGAGCGGTCAACGTCGACGCCGGCGGAGCGATCACGCCGCGGTGGACGGCGACGGTGCCGGCGAACGGGCCGCCGGTCGTCGGCGGCGGCGCGGTGTGGGTCACCGACTTCCACCGCGGGGTGCTGTACGCACTCGACCCGGAATCGGGTGCCACCCGTGCGCAGATCGATGTCGGCGAACTCCCGCACTTCGCGTCCCCGTCCCTGGCCGGCGACCACGCCTACCTCGGCACCATGAATGGAGTCAGCGCGATCACCGGTATCTGACCACCGTGCACCCTTGACGCTCGACTCCGGCAGGAATTCGCGGGCCAGGTCGTATGACAAGCGGTCATCCCGTGCGCACAGAACCCCGGGATACGCCGGCCAGAGCACTCACCTGAATTTCTCCTACGTGGGAAACTGGCGGTCGCGATCACTCAAGACGGACACACCTGCCACGACCAGATCCAGGACGCGGGCCCCGGCGAAGAATGTTGTTGGAATTCGCCCTCGGAGAGTTGCCAAACCCGGTCCGGGGTTGGCTGGGGCGCTTGGGTAATTTGCGACTAGTACTACAGCCGTAGATCGAGTTCGATGGGCTCTGACCTGCGCTTATAGTGGCATCGGCGGGCTGTGGCTTGGTGTTTTCGCCGCCAATTCGACCATTTCAGGATGTGTTCCACC
>JBBQGJ010000832.1:0-1630 GCA_038322925.1 Mycobacteriales bacterium | reverse complement strand
CCGGTGCGCCGTGAGGCGCTGTCGATTCGAGCGGAGGTGAAAGACCACCGCCACCGTCCTGTCGCAGCAGGGCGGTGAAGCTGAGGGCAGCCTGACCCGGGAGGCGCCGGAGAGGGCGGGAGCAGCCCTGACAACGCCGGGGCGTGCTGGCACTGCCAGACGGTGCGGGTCCGGCAAGCGTGACGGAAAGGAGTACGCGAGGAACCGGCGTCTCAAAGTCCCTCAAGACCGAACCGGCCCCGAACCTGGCGGATATGGGCCGGGTGCGGTGCGTACCTGTTCGGGACAACGCTGTCCTGGGCTGGGAACTCTCGGGTGGTTCATGGGTGGTCTGCCCGGAGGTCACGGTGAAGTGCTGCGGGGTAGCCGTGGCGATGCCGCAGGGACAAAGTCGGGCTCCTCCTCCGTCAAGCGAATCGCAGTGAACACGGGAACCGTCCCGGCCCTCACCCTTGTTGGCGCGCTGCCAGCGCACCGATAGGGGTTGGGTCCGCCGTCGATCGATCGGGTCGGGACGGGGCAGAGCCGCCGTAGTAGTCGGAGGCCGGGAAAGCCGGTCACAGGGCGAAGGGCGGCAGCGGACACGAGCAGCAAGGAGTTGCAATGCCGACAGATGCGCCGGTGAACATCGGCGCCCGGAACGACCCGCTGGTGGTGGGGCCGTTCGCTCGGGTATCGGAGATGCAGACCAAGTTGCACTGTTGGACGGCGGCTGATTCTGGCCGTCGTTTCGACGACCTGTTCAACCTCGTGCACGACCCGGCGACGCTGAGCGTGGCGTGGTCGCGGGTCGCGGGCAACACCGGGGCCAGGTCCGCTGGGGTCGATGGCCTGCGGGCCAGCGATGTCGAGGACGCTGGCGTCCAGGTCTTCCTGGACGGTCTGCGTGAGTCGGTCAAGACGGGCACATTCCGTCCGATGCCGGTCCGCGAACGCATGATCCCCAAGCCCGGCAGTGGCGGGAAGATGCGCAGGCTCGGCATCCCGACCGTCGCCGACCGGGTGGTGCAGGCGGCGGTGAAGCTGGTGCTGGAACCGATCTTCGAGGCCGACTTCCTGCCGGTCTCCTACGGGTTCCGGCCCCGGCGGCGGGCGCACGACGCGATCGCTGAGATCCACCACTTCGGCACCTCCGGCTACCGGTGGCTGCTCGATGCGGACATCGAGGCGTGTTTCGACGCCATCGACCACACGGCCCTGCTGGCTCGGGTCCGGTCGCGGGTGAAGGACAAGCGTGTGCTGGCCCTGGTCAGGGCGTTCCTCAAAGCCGGTCTGCTCACCGAGCTTGGTGAGCAGACCGACACCCCGACCGGGACCCCGCAAGGAGGGATCTTGTCCCCGCTGCTGGCGAACATCGCGCTGAGCGCGCTCGATGAGCACGTCCACGCGCCGTGGCGCCCAGGCGGGGCCATGAGCACCTCGATGCGCCGCCAGACGCGTCGCAAGAAGGGCCTGCCGAACTGGCGAATCGTCCGTTACGCGGACGACTGTGTGCCACGAACGCTGAAGGAGGTTCCGGTGTAGAAGTCGGGGCTCTTCGGATGCGGTGTCGTGTCGGTGATGGAGGTGGGCCCTCCGGGACCGCCCTGCAGGGGGAGGTTCCAAACCACCGCGAGCTGCTGCGGTTAAG
>JBBQGJ010000831.1:0-1637 GCA_038322925.1 Mycobacteriales bacterium | reverse complement strand
CCAATATGGGACGCCGGCGATGCTGGAGGCGGTGGCCGCACTCCCGTCGCCGATCATCCTGCTGCGGTCACCCAGGGGATTCTTCAACGACGAGCCCGGGCTCTATCCCCCGGACCGGATCCGCTATTGGCAGGATCAGCTGCCCGGCCTGGAGGTCCGGGAGGTCGCGGGCGTCAACCATTACACGATCCTGTTCAGTGACACCGGGGCCGATGCCGTGACCGGCGCTGTTCTGGAGACGATGCAGCGGGCGTCCAGCTGAACTGGCGGCGCCCTGCTCGACCGGCGCTCGGACAGCGGCTCCGTGTCCGATCCCGTCAGGGCATAGGCGCTGATCTGATCCTTCCTGGCTGATCCTTCCTGGCTGATCCGGTGCCGGCTGAGGTCTTGCTTGCTGATCGCCCGCGGCTCCTGGACCGACGACGAACGGCGCAGATAGGGCGGTCGCCCGATGACGGACCCGACGCGGCAGCCGACGATGAACAGGTCGCCGGGCGCGTGCGACGGACGCAGCGCGTCGCCGGCCATGACGCCGTCGGTGAAGGTCGGTGACGGTCCACGGCGGTTGGTCCGTTAGCGGGCGCCACTGGTCGCCGGGGGTGAGGTGCCCGGCGTGGTGGGCGGTGGAGGTGTACCCGCGGACAGCGGTGCCGCCGGGCGGGATGTGGTGGTGGATGGTGGCGGCGTTGGCCAGGGTCAGGCACATCACGCCTCACCGCCCGTCCGCGGGGCGCGGGGTGGTGAAGGCCGGATCAGGGGGCGGGCGTGGACGGTGCGGTCCGGGGTGCCGGTGTTGAAGTCGGCGAACAACTCGGCGACGGTCCCGCTGTACCGGGCGACGGTGCGCGTTGGGGTGAAGGCGGTGATGTCGGCGACGGCGGCCGCTCCGGTGTCGCAGAGGATCAGCATGTCGGCGAGTCGTTGCCGGGCGTCGTGGATGCTGCGGGCGAGCGCGACGCCGCCCTGCGGATGTGGACCGGTGGTGTGGAACCCGGCCTCGTAGAGACACCCGCTGACCAGTCGCTCGGGTGCCGCTGCCTGTCCGGGTGTTGGTGGTGCGTGGTTGGTGGTGGTGGGCGTGGCTGCCGCCCGGCTGCGCTGCTGGTCCATGATCGCGTTCTGTCCCGTCCCCTCGTTCTTCCTGGCGGCCCGTAGGGCCTTGACACGGAGGGCATCCGGGGTCGGTGGAGCGGGAGTCGCCTGGTCCGTCCGGTGTCAGGTCGGGGTCCCCCTTGGGGTGGCATGACCCGGACGGATCGGGGCGCGGGAGCGGGGGGAGGTCCCGGATCCTGGGAGGGGCAAGGCCCGCGGTCGAAGACCGCTCCGCCGCGCAGCGGCGGGGTTGGCGTGGTGTGCGGCGGAGCCGTTCGATTGGGGTGAAGGGTGCGGCCGGCGCTGCTGGGTCTTCTCGTGGAGCAGAGGCAGACCGCCGAAGCCGGGGTCACCGCGGCGGCTGGGGGGTGTCACGGGCGCGACGTCCTCGACCGGCACTCGAGGCGGCGGCCCCGGCCGGCCGATCGGGACGACGCTCGCCGTTTGCGCGTCTGCGTGGGCTGATGTTCCGGTGGTGTTGGGTCCGGCAGCCGGTCAGGCGACTTTCGCGCCCGGACCGGGTGCGGCAGCAGCGGGTTGGAGGG
>JBBQGJ010000830.1:0-1659 GCA_038322925.1 Mycobacteriales bacterium | reverse complement strand
GGGTTCATCCAGCTGCTCCAGCGTGACCCGCACACCGGCCAGGACCTGACCAGCTGGACCGCGACCCTGGTGGTCGCCGACGCCCCGCCCCGGCAGGTGTTCAACGCCCGCCGCGCCTGGTCCCAGAAGCTGGCCAGGCTCGCCGTCCCCGCCGAAATCTCCTGGCGCTACACGCTGATCCCGCCGAAACAGTGGAAGCGCCTGGCGGACAGGGCAGTTGCGAACGTCGAGGACGAGGCCAAGGACCGGGCAAAGGCCGGCGCCGACCCGGACGAGGCCTTCGAGGCCCGCCGGGAGCAGGCCGAGCAGATCAAGGCCGACAACGCCGACGACGACCTGCAACCCGGCATGGTCGGCCGGCTGCGGTTGACGGTCTCCGCGGCCACCCCGGCGCTGCTGGCCCGCGCGGTCAAGGACGTCAAGGCCGCGATGGGCGACGTGCAGGTGGAGGTCCCCGCGTATGCCGCGCTCCCGCTGCTGCTGGAGCAGCTCCCCGGTGAGACCGTCGGGGCCGACCTCGGGTCGCTGTCCGCGGGCCCGGCCGGTGGCCTCGCATTGTGGAACCGGTATTCCGACCTGTACCAGCCGGCGCTGGGCATGCTCGGGTCCCACAACCAGGTCGGCGACCGCATCCAGGTCGAACGCGGCCGCGCCCTGGGCTGGATCGGCATCCCCATCGGGTATGTGAAAAGCAACGGCACGGTGGTGCATTTCGATCCGCACACCCAGATCGGCCGCGGCCACGGCGCGGGTATCGCGGTGCTGGGGCAATCCGGCGGCGGGAAATCCAGTTTCGTGATCCTGATGTTCTTCTGGCTCAGCGAGTCCGGTGTCCGGTGTTCCGTGCTCGACCCGAAGATCGACTTCGCCGGGTTCGCCTACTACATCGCGTTCGGGCCCCAGGTGCTGGACCCGGGGTTCATGGCCGACGCGGACACCGGCATCCTCGGCACCCCAGCCAGCCGGTTCCAACCGGTCAACCGGGAGTTCTGGGACGACACCGAGATCGTCGACCTCGCCCGCGGCGCCCGGGGCAGCCAGGACCCCTGGCGGATCAACGACACCTTCGACGACGGCTACAGCCTCGCGCTGGACCTCACCGACGTGCTGTTCACCGACCAGGCGCACCGCGCCATCGTCCGCAAGGTGCTGCGGTCGATGTCCGCTGCCCACAAGGAGGCCGCCGCCGCCGGCCGCAGCTTCGTCTGCGGGTACGGAGATGCATTGTCCTACATCAGATCCGAACGCGAGGAGCTCGAGGCGGACTACCAGAGCGCCCGCACGAAAGGTGACACCAGCACGTTGCGGCACGCCCGGGACGAGTTCGACGAGGTCATCACCCGCCTGGAGAACGGGGAACGGGTGCCGTTCCTGCGGCTGCTGCTGGGCAAGGGCACCGACCCGCAATCGAAGGACCGGCGGGCGCACCAACGCCGGGTGATCTACACGATGGCCGGGTTCACCTCCCCCGACCACCCGGAGAACCCCGAGCTGTGGACGGACAAGGACCGCAACGCCTCCGCGGCGATGCTGTCGGTGTTGTCCCGGATGCGACGGGACAATCTGAGCGGCCGGATGGGCACCAACCCGATGACCGGCGAACCCGGGATCCCGCCCACCGCTGCGTTTGTCGACGAGGGCAACATGGTGACCGCCGAC
>JBBQGJ010000829.1:0-1659 GCA_038322925.1 Mycobacteriales bacterium | reverse complement strand
GGTACCGGATCAACTCCGAGCGCACCGCAACCGTCGCATTCAGGCCGCTGAGCACCCCGACCAATCCCAGCCACACCCGGTGGGTGAAAAGTTGCTCGGCGGGCATGTTCATCTGCAGCGCCACGGCGAAATCGGGATTGCGCGGGTCGTTGATCCGGCCGAACTCGCCGCGCAACCATTCCCGCGAATAGGTGAAGGTCTCGTGGCGCGCCGGTTCGGTGAACGGCGACAGGTAGTCGGTCAACTTGTCGACTTCCAGGTGTTTGCCGGGCCGGATGAAACCGTCGGCCCGCAGCCGTCGTTCAACTGCCTGATCGTCACCGGCGAGCATCCCGGCGATAAGCCGGCCGAATGTTTCGGGCAGGCCGCCGGGGGTATACAGCACTGACCCGAAATCGAGCACCCCCAGCCGGCCGGAGAGCAGGCGGAAGTTCCCGGGGTGCGGGTCAGTGTGCAGCAACCCCACCTTGCTGGGGCTCACCAAGAAGAAGCGCTGGTACAGCTGACCAGCCAAATCGCGATCCGCCCTGGAGCCGTCTTGGGCGAGGTGCGCGAAGTCGGTCCCGGCAAGCCATTCCGAAACCATGACCCGCCGGGTGGCCGTGATCCCCCGGGGCACGACAACTTCGGGATCACCGGTGTAGGCGTCTGCGAACTGGTTCTGCCGACGACTTTCGAGCCGGTAGTCGAGTTCCTCGCGCAACCGGGTGCGCAGTTCCGCGACCAGCGGCGGCATCGCCATTCCGCGCGCCACGAGCGAGGTCGCCCGCAGCGCCCACGACAGCGCTCTCACATCTGAAGCCATGACGTCCGCGATACCCGGGTACTGGATTTTGACCGCCACTTCCCGCCCGTCGGCCAGGACCGCGCAGTGGACCTGACCGATGGACGCTGCCGCAATGGCCTCATCGTCGAATCGTGCGAAGCGACCGCGCCAGTCCGGGCCGAGTTCCTCGCGCAGGACCGGCTCCACCTCCCGCAGCGGCAACCCGGGGTTGTCCTGCTGCATCGCGGTCAGCGCCGCACGCCAACTCCCGTCGGGGTCCTGCGGGAACAGTGTCTCCACGGTGGACAGCAACTGCCCGGCTTTGAGCACGCCTCCTTTGAGCTCACCGAGGACGGTGCGGGTGTCCGCCGCGGTCGCCGCCCGCGCGCGGTTCCTCGCGACTTGCCGGTCCTCACCGCGGAGCACCTGCCAGCGGACCGCGGCCGAGCGGCCGAGGGCTCGCACCGGCAGCATCGCGATGGTCGCCGACCGGCGCACGCCGGAGGTGGAAAGAGACACGGGATTCAGTATCGCCGCCCGATGGACTTCAGCCGACCAGCGCCGCCACGTTCTCGGTCCCCGACGCCATCGCGCGAAAGTAGAACTGCGCCCATTCGGCGACGCCGTCGGCACCAGCGCTGGCGTAACCGCGCAGCGCCCGCGCGTAGGCCGGCCGACCCTGAGCATGCAGCCCGGCTTCGGGGACCGACCAATTGTCCGGGTCCACCCCGCGACCGCCCAGCATCAATCTGTCCACGGCGCGCGCGATCAGACCGCTGCCGTAGGTGAACGGTTGCAGCGTCATGAGTTCGCCGTGCACAACCGCGGCTACAACCAGCGCCGGCGCCTGCGTCGGCTGCGTGAGTCTGGCCGCGAGATTCGCGAGCCGAGCC
>JBBQGJ010000828.1:0-1660 GCA_038322925.1 Mycobacteriales bacterium | reverse complement strand
TCCCAGGATCCGGGACCTCCGCCGCTCCCGCGCCCCGATCCGTCCGGGTCATGCCACCCCAACGGGGACCCCGACCTGACACCGGACCGACGAGGCGACTCCCGCTCCACCGGCCCCGGATGCCCTCCGTGTCAAGGCCCTCCGGGCCGAAGAACGAGGGGACGGGACAGAACCGATCATGGACCAGCAGCGCAGCCGGGCGGCAGTCACGCCCACCACCACCAAACACGCACCACCACCACCACCACCCGAGCAGGCAGCGGACCCCGAGCTGGTCGTCACGGGGTGCCTGTACGAGGCCGGGTTCAGCACCACCCGGTCCACATCCGCAGGGCGTCGCGATCGCTCGCAGCATCGACGACGCCCGGCAACGGCTCGCCGACATGCTGATCTTCTGCGACCCGACCGCGGCCGCCGTCGCCGACATCACCGCATTCACCCCGACGCGCACCGTCGCCGGGTACAGCGGGACCGGCGCCGAGTTGTTCGCCGACTTCAACGTCGGCACCCCGGACCGCACCGTCCACGCTGTGGCGGCAACCCGCCGAGAACGTCGCCGAAACCCTCACCAAGGGCAGCCGGGTCATCGTCACCGGCCGGCTCAAGCAACGGTCCTACGAGACCCGCGAGGGCGAGAAGCGCACCGTCGTCGAGGTCGACGTCGAAGAGATCGGGCCGTCCCTGCGGTACGCCACCGCCAGGGTCACCCGCGCCGGCAAGACCACCACCACGCCCGCCCCGACCGGCGGCGGTGAACACGGCGGCGACCCGTGGACCGGCGCCGCCGCCGGCGTGGACGACCAACCCCCGTTCTGACCGGCCCGCGCCCGGTCCGGTGTGGGACCGGGCCCCCTGCCGGGTGCCGCCACGGGCAGACACCCGGCGGACGTCCCGCGACCGGGGTGCCCGGCAGCCAAGCTGCTCGAGTCCCCGTTACTGGGCGGTGTCCGGCGGGTGCGGCCCGTCGGGTGGTGGGTTCGTGGTGCTGAGCCAGCCGCGGCCGACGTCGCCGGGGTGCAGGGATCGCGGTGTCCGGGTGTAGGTGACCCAGCGGGCGTGTTTCAGCTCGCTCATCAGCCGCTGCCGGAGCTCCCGCCGCCACACCGCCGGGGCCAGCGGCCAACCCTCCGGGACGGTGGTGATGGGTTCCCACAGGGCCGGGTCGACCCCGGCCAGGGCCTCCGCCCAGGTCGGTGACCGCTGGTTCGCCTGCCGGTACCGGGTGATCGACAGCACCATCTGCTGGCCCAGCGCCGCGGTCCGGTCGCCGGTCAACCACTGCGCGGCGGCGTGCCGGACCTGATCCCTGGCCTCCGCTCGCATCGCCGCCTGGTCGTTCACCGCTGGGTCGGGCGGCCCGGTTCCGGGCGGCGCCGTCATAGGCGTGGTAGTCGTCATGGCCCGATCATGCCCAACAACGCGCCGCCGCCTCGGTAGGGCGCGGTCCGGCCCGAGCCGGCAGCGCTCGCGCCGAGCCGGTCCCGGCGCCCGTCGACCGTGGTGCTCGCCGCCGCGGCCACGGCCGCGGTGATCTTCGCCGGCAGCATGGCAATGGTGACGCTGGTCGAGAGGGTCAAAGGCGGGCCGCTGTCCGGAGGGAACTCCGGGCTGACGATCCTGGGCGGGAACACCTCGCCCGACACGGGAACGACGACCGACG
>JBBQGJ010000827.1:0-1666 GCA_038322925.1 Mycobacteriales bacterium | reverse complement strand
GGGGGCGGTGCGGGGCCGAGTGCACCAACCGGATGCCGAGTTTCGCGCACGCCCGCAGCAGCCAGGCATCCACGAACGCCGACCCGTTGTCGACGTACACGCTGGCCGGGACGCCGCGGGCAGCCAGCGCGGGCTCCAGGGCCACCCCCAACCGGACGGTGTCCTCACTGAATCCGAACCGGTAACCGCAGACCAGTCGGGAATGGTCGTCGAGGAACGCGAACAAATACGTCTTGCGGGCACCGACCTTCGGGCCGTGCAACGCATCCCCGGTCCAACGGTCGTTGGGGTTGTCGGCTTCGAAGCGGCCGAACACCGTCGGGCGATCCCCGGCCGCCGGGCCGATCAATTCCAGGCGGTGAAAGTGGCGCAGCAGCGTCGATTCCGAGGGTGACCACCCCGCGCTGACCCGCAGAATGCGTTGCACCTGGGCGGCGGTGCGGGACGGGTTTTCCCGCTTCAGCGCGGCCGCCAACTCCAACGTCGCGACATCGGTGCGCGGCGCCGAGGACCGCGGCGAAGGGATCAGCTCGACGAACCCGCCGGCGCGGTAGCGGCGGATCCAGCGGTCCAGGGTGTCGCGGGAATAGCGCACCGGCGTCCCGAACGGGTCGGTGTGCTCACGGGCGGCGATCTCGCGGACGATCCGGCCGCGGGCCTTCGTCGACAAACCCGCATCCAATGCCGGGCAGATCAACTGGTACCGGAACAACCCCACCGCATGACTTCGCTCGCGTCGTTTCTCATCCTCAGTAGGCAACGGAATGGCTCCCTCATCTTGGCGATGCCATCCAGATCTATTGCTGGACAGTCATCCCCGCGACCTTTACCGAACCTCCCCGCCAATGTCAGGGTCAGTTCGTGTTGCACCCACCGGTGCAGGCGCCGGCGGCCAACCCGGTGACAGCAGCCGGGCACCGCTACCGACCACAGCGACCTGGACCGCCGTCACCGCACTGATCACCGACTCCTCACCGAACCGCGCCGCCAGCGCCTCGGTGGCCACGCCGACGGCGGCGATCACATCCCCGCACCACGATCCAGTCGCCCTCGGTACCGACACATCGACACCCGCGGTGACCGCGATCGAGACGAACCAGTGCCGCACCACCTCGGCGCGGCCGGTGATCCGCCGTAGCCAGCCGCGGACCGTGGATCCGGGAATCCCCAGTCGATGCCCGACCAGGCGGTGCCCCCCACCGGCCGCCTTGGCCACCACTGCCGCCCAGATCAGCTCCGCGACATAGGCCCTGCGCAGCAACAACGTCACCGGCAACAACACATGAGTCGCCGCGCACGACCGGCACCGAGACCGGCGCGGCCGCACCGGCTCGGCCGACCCGACGACACGGCGAACCCGAGCGAAACCCCACCGGACCAACACCCCGTCCGGGCACGACGGACACGACAACTCACCCCCGGCCAACCGAAACTCGACGCGCTCGGGATCGACCTCTACGGTGACCATCAGTGCCTTCCGCACTACGCACGGTGCCCCCGAGGTCTCGGCCAAGAAATCAACGGGGGCGCCGTGCACCCATCAGTTCCTCGACACACTGACGGTGCAGACCACCAAGATCAAACCCACGCCGACGCCGACCAGCACATCGGCAGGATCAACGACGACGCGACACCCCATGGTCGTCATCCCGAGAGACGCTCAACA
>JBBQGJ010000826.1:0-1668 GCA_038322925.1 Mycobacteriales bacterium | reverse complement strand
CCACAACCGCCGCTGGAACTCCGACAGATGCGGTCGCAGCACCGCGTACCGCCGCGCGACCGAGTCCGCCAAATCCGCCATAGCACAACCGTAACGCCCCAACCCACGAAAACGAGGTTAAAACATCACGGGCTCTAGTGTGGCGATTTGGTCATCATGCACCGTGACGGTCAAGACCAAGCAAGCAGCAGCAGCCGGAAGCCCCGGGACCCGCGATAAGAAATTCGAAGGTTGCGTTACTTCGGGTCCGTTGGTGCGGGACCCGCAGATGATCCGGGCGCACAGGGTGCACCCCGTGCACCGCCCTTTGCTTGAGATAGCCCACCGATCTGAATTGGCGAGGACCCACCAATACGGTCCCCGCCCGGCCTTCCACCATGCTCCTCTGGCAGCACCAACCTGATGTGACGACGACCCCGGCGGCGAAGACCAACGGCACTACTTGACGCCCACCGACCGGCGCAACGGCAACTGACGATCAAGGCGTGTCGCCGCGAATGTCCCCCTCCGCGACGACCGGCGGCTCGAGTTCGCCCTTCGGACCCTGGCCGTAGAACGCGAACTTGACCCGCCCGAAGGACAACGTTCCGTGGTCGTCGGGGCGTTGCTCGTCCTGACCGGTGCTCCTGTACGAGCTGATCACAAGATCATTGAAAGTGACCTTATAGAACTGGTTGCCCTGACTGTTGGCGACCACAATCATGCCGGTCCTGATCCGTTCGCCGGTGACGGTGTTCCGCAGAAGCAACGGGGAGGCCTTGCTCGACGGGGCGCGGAACTGGATCTCGTCCGGGGTTGCCTTGCCCCTGGCCACGCCGTTCCTCGTCGACCGTGACGCACCCCAGCTGAAGTCCGAAAGCTCGATGTAGTTCTCCAGACCCTTGTAGGCACTGTCGCCGGGGATGCCGTCGAGCTTGAGGAAGTATTGATCCCCCACCGGAGCCGAGGTTGACGAGACGGCCGCTGCCATCTCGGGCGGGGTGGCAGCGTGGGCGGTGCCGGTCAGGCCGGCCGCGCCGATCAACGCGCCCGCACCCAAAGCACTCCCCCGGAGCACCGTGCGGCGGCTGGGTTCCTGCTGGGACATGTTTTCCCCCCGGCGACTGCGGAAATCGCCGCACCCACTGCGGCACGTATCAACACTTGCAACGACGTGTGATAACACTAGCAATTCGGTTCCGGATTTGTCACGCTTTCATCCGTGAATCTCGTATCGGCGTCGCCAACTTTCCTTCCAGACGGCCCGTACCCGGGAACACGACTGCAGGAGGTGGTCGCCGCACTGGTCGCGGTCGGCTACGACTCCGAGGGGCTCCGGGGAATACTCGCGGCCGACGGCGACATCCCCATGGCCCCAGCGGATCTCATAGTCCACGAACGGCGCCTCGCGGCGGCTGCCGGTCCGCTTGCCGACGTCATCGCGGTATTCGCGTTGGGTTGGGCACGCCCAACAAACGCGCTGCGGACCGCACTGGGCGGTGCCGCGCTGGACGCTCTGATCGGTTCCTGCGCCCTGGTGCAGGACGGTCGCCAGGCCCGGGCCGCGATCCGGCTGCTACCGCACGGCGACCTATGGATCGCCGCGGACCGCCGACCCGAACCAGGCACCCCCGGGCACGCTCTCCAGGTGCCCGGGATCAACCCTCCGGCCACCCTGCTCGCGTCATT
>JBBQGJ010000825.1:0-1685 GCA_038322925.1 Mycobacteriales bacterium | reverse complement strand
CGACGAGTATGCGCTGATAGCGCTCCTCGGTGACGTGCCCGACCTGGTTGGCACCGGCTATCTGCCGGACGACTTGGTCGGGTTGCTGGCCCGACCCAACCTTTTAGACGAGTTCAAGGACCCCGACGTCGGGGCACCGGCTGTGGAGGTCGGGACACCGGCTGTGGAGGTCGCCGCTGCCGCTGCGGTGACCTGCCCCCAGTGCGGTAACACGTTCCAAGGATGAGCACCTACGTTTCGACGCTGAACCGGGCGTGGGCCGAGCACCTGGCGCCGCGCGCCACCGATGCCCCGACGGTGGTCTCCACTTTTGCCGGGTGTGGTGGTTCGTCGTTGGGGTATTCGATGGCCGGTTATCGCGAGTTGGCTGCCATCGAGTGGAACAAGCATGCGGCGGGCCTGTTGGCCCTCAACTTCCCCGGCCTGGACGTGTTCTGCGGCGACATCACCAACTACGACCCGGCCCGGCTGGGCCTGGACCCGGGGCAACTCGACGTGCTCGACGGGTCCCCGCCCTGCCAGGGGTTCAGCACCATCGGCCGGCGGGTCCTGGACGATTCGCGCAACCAGTTGTTTCGGCAGCAGTTGCGCCTTCTGGAGGCGTGGCAACCGAAGGTCTTCGTGTTGGAGAATGTCACCGGACTGATCAAGGGCAAGATGCGCCCAGTGTTCGCCGAGATCATGCGGATGCTGGGCGACTGCGGGTACCGGGTGTCAACACGGGTGATCGACGCAAGCCGGTTGGGTGTGCCCCAGGCCCGGCAGCGGGTGATTCTTGTCGGGGTCCGTGAAGATCTGGGCGTTGAACCTGTCTTCCCTCCTTGCCGCGCCAGTGTGGTGACCGTCGCGCAGGCCCTGGCCGATCCGCTGCCCCCGACCGCGTCGCAGGAGCTTTCGGCGATCAGCCAGTGCAAGAAGCTCATGCTTCTGCTCAAGCCGGGGCAAAACGGAAAAACCGTGCTGTTGGCCCATGGGAAGAAAGGTGATTTTTATAGCCTCATTCGCCAGCATCCGCACCGGCCCGCCAGCACAATCACCTCCGGTGCCGACGTGCTAGTGCATCCGCGGCTGCACCGCTTCTTGAACACCGCCGAGCTTGCCCGGTTGCAGTCGTTCCCCGACGCCTACAATTGGGACCTGGACCATTCCACCCACGCGTTGATCCGCTTCCGCATTGGCAACAGCGTGCCGCCGCTGATGATGCGCGAGATCGCTGGCACCGTGCGGCGGGAGATCCTCGACCGTGCAGCAGCAGCAGCGAAGGAGGTGGCGTAGATGGGCCGTCGTGGACCGGCGCCCCAGCCCACTGCATTGAAGTTGCTGCACGGGCAGCGCGAGTCCCGGATAAATCACAACGAGCCGATCGCCCGTGACGCCCTGCCGATCTGCCCCGATGTCGCCTCCGAGGAGGTGAGGGCGATCTGGGATTACACGGTCCGCGAGTTGGCGGCCATGAAGGTGCTCACGGCGGCCGACCGGGATTCCCTGCTCTGCCTCTGCGAGGCCGTCGTCAACCATAGGAAGTCCTCGGCGCTACTGAAGCGTTCCGATGTCATCATCAAGGGCGACCATGGCGGGCCGGTGCGCAACCCCGCCCTGGCCGTCCAGCGTGATTCCGCGGAGCTGATCCGCCGGTTCGCGCAGGAGTTCGGGTTGACGCCGTCGGGGCGGTCGCGGATCTCGGC
>JBBQGJ010000824.1:0-1686 GCA_038322925.1 Mycobacteriales bacterium | reverse complement strand
CAGGGCAAGGGCAACAAGGACAGGGTCGTACCCTTTCCCACCTCGTTCAAGGAGACGCTGGCCCTGCACATGGACGCCATGCGCGAGCGGGGCGCCCTCCACCTCTTCGAGTCCAGCTGGAAGAAGCCCTACAGCACCCGGGGGGTGCGGGCCATGCTCGCCCGCTACGCCAAGCTCGCCGGCATGGCCCACCCGATCTCCCCCCACCGGCTGCGCCACTTCCTCTTCACCTGGCTCAAAAGACAGGGCATCGACGACGCCCTCATCCAGCCCTACAGCGGCCACGCCAGCCGCCAGTCGCTGGAGGTCTACTCCCGGATCGCCCTCGCCGACGCCCAGCAGAGATACGAACAGGTCATCGACCGCTTCCCCGTGTAGCGAACCCCTTCTACCTTGCGGCTGGGGACAGCTTCGGGAGAACTGGGCCGACTGGGACCGGTTCGCCACCTGGGCCGGGCGCCGGCGGTTCCCCCCACTGCCGGCGCCCCCCGCCGTCCTCGCGCACTACGTCACCGAGGCCGCCGCCGAACAAACCTCTGTCGGGAAATGGCGGTACGCCCCGGCGACGCTGACCCGCTGGGTGTCCAGCATCAACCAGGTGCACACCGCCGCCGGCCTGGACCCGCCCGGCCGCACCGAGGTCGTCCGCCGCGCCCTGTCCGGGATCCGGCGGATCCGGGCGACCCCACCGGTGCGCCGGGCACCCTTGTTGTTGGCCGACATCCGCACCCTGCTCACCTCTCTCGCCGCAGCCACCGGCGACTGGCCGTCCGGGGTCGCGGCACGGCGGGACATGGCGGTGCTGCTGATGGGGTTCGCCGGCGCGCACCGCCGCTCCGAGCTCACCGCCCCGACCCTCGCCGACATCACCTTGCATCCGACGGACGGGTTACACGTGCGGATCCGCCGGTCCAAGACCGACCAGGAAGCCCACGGCACGGTCACCGCGCTGCCGTACGGGCGGGACCCGGTGACCTGCCCGCCCTGTGCCTACGTCCGGTGGCGGCAGATGCTGCACGCGTGGGACACCGCCGACCCCGACGGGCGGCGCCGCGCGGTGATGACCGTCATCCACCGCCAAGCCACCAGCACCGGCGGGGGAGCGGACGGGGAGGACGTCGAGGTGCAGCACTGCTGCCGCGGCGCCCGACTCCACGAACCGGTCGATCCGGGCCGGGCGTTGTTCCCGCGGGTGCACGCCACCGGCGCCATCGGCGCCACCGCGATGACCGGGCACGCGGTCAACCAGATGATCCAACGGCGGGCCGCCGCCGCCGGGTTCACCCCGGCGCAGGTCGCCACGTTGGGTGGGCATTCGCTGCGCGCCGGGTTCGTCACCGAGGCGATCCGGGCCGGCGCCGCCGCGCACGCGATCATGCGGCAAACCGGGCACCGCTCCCCGATCATGCTCGAGGTCTACGCCCGGGAACACGCCCCTCTCGTCGGCAACGCCGTCACCCGGCTGGGTTTGTGAGGGGTCACGACCATGACCACCACGACCGACATTGAGACCGCTGCGCCCGCGCGGGTGTTGTCGGCGCGGACCCTAGCCCTTGACCAAGCGTGTCGGCGTGTCGTTTCGACGGGTTTGAAGGGCAAAGGCCTTACCCTGCCTGGGTTTGCGACTCCAACGCAGCCCAGTGGGAAAGGCCTTTGTGGTGAAGAAGATATCGCATGAGCAGAGTC
>JBBQGJ010000823.1:0-1692 GCA_038322925.1 Mycobacteriales bacterium | reverse complement strand
TCACCCCGACGATGATCAGCGACCCGGTCGTCGCCGCGCGGGTGTCCATCCCCAGCAGGTACACCAGCGCAGGGACGGTGAGAATCGACCCGCCGCCGCCGAGCGCGCCCAGACTGAGCCCGACCAGCAGACCGACGGGGATCGCGACGATCAACACAACCGGGACCGCCCCCCGCACCGGGCCACGCAAGGACGTTGAGCCCCGCGGTCGCTCTGTCGCGGTTCCCCGGGCGTCGACGGCGGTGAAGCAGCGGCGAAGGTGCCCATCAGGTGATGGACCCGGGACGTCCGCCCTTGGCGACGACCGGCAGTCCGGCGGCCGACCACGCCCGCATCCCACCGGACAGGTTCAGGACCGCGTGCCCGTCGGCGGCGAGAATCCCTGCGGCGCGGGCGGAGCGGTTCCCGGACCGGCACACCGTGATGATCTCCCGGCCGGCCGGGAGCTCCCTGCGGCGACGGTCCAGATCGTTCAGCGGGATGTGCCGGGCCTTGGGTGCGTGCCCGGCGCGCCACTCGGAGGGCTCGCGGACGTCGAGCAGCACCGCGCCGCCGTCGACCCGGCGCCGGGCGTCGGCCGGGCCGATCGCGGCGTACTTGCGGCCGAACAGGCCGGACAGGAAACTCATCGAGCTTTCCCTTCGTGGTCGGCTGCGGAGGTGATGGGCAGGCCGGCCGCGGCCGCGTTGGTGTAGTCGTCATCGACCGCGATGACCCGATGGCCGTTGGCGAGCAGGAGTGACGTGGCGATCGACGCCCGGTAGCCGGCGGCGCAGTGCACCCACAGCTCCCCGGCCGGGACCTCGCCGGCACGGGCCAGCAGTTCGTGCAGCGGGATGTGCACGGCGCCGTCGATGTGCGACTCGGCCCATTCCAGGTGGCGCCGGACGTCCAGGATGACCACGCGGCGGTGATGCCGCACGTGGGCCAGGTCGGCGAAGGTCACTCTTTCGACGGTGCGGAGCGGCCCGTCTGTCCAGTCTTCCGGCCCGCCGGTCGCGGCGGCCGCGGGCCGGTCGATGCCGACCCGGACCATTTCCCGTTGCGCCTCCGCGACCTGTTCGGCGGTTTGGCCGAGCAGGGTGACCGGGGTGCCCCACGGGATCAGCCAGCCCAGGTAGGTGGCGAACGACCCGTCCAGCCCGAAATTCAGCGTCCCGGGCGCGTGCCCGGCGGCGAACGCGGTGCGGGTCCGCAGATCGACCAGCCACTCCCCCTGCTCGAGCCGCCGACGCAACTGCTGGGCGTCGGCGGGCTCTGGTGGGCTCAGGTCCGGCGCCGCCGGGCCGGCGGTGTTGGCCGGACCCATGTGCGCGTAATAGGTCGGGAAGGCGTCCAACCCGGCGAGAAGCTCGGTGACGTAACCCTGTTCGTCCTGGGTGAGCACCGGGTTCGTGGCCTTCTCGACCCCGATCGTGGACGCGGTGGCCTCGGACTGGGTCGAGGAGCAGAAGCTGCCGAACCCGTGGGTGGGCATCACCCGGGTCTGGTCGGGCAGGTCCGCGGCGAGCCACTGCGCAGAGGCGTACTGGTGGTGCACCAGATCGTGGGTGTGCCCCGGCCCGAGCAGGTCCGGGCGGCCGGTGGAACCGAAGAGCAGCGACCCGCCGGAGAACACCGCCGTCGCGGTGCCGTGCTCCTCCAACACGTAGGACAGGTGGGTGTACGTGTGTCCCGGGGTGGCCAGCACCC
>JBBQGJ010000822.1:0-1693 GCA_038322925.1 Mycobacteriales bacterium | reverse complement strand
CGGGCCCGGTCACCGGTACTGCTCCCCGGCGGCGACGGCCGTGACCGCGCGGCGTTTGTCCTCGTCCCGGGCGTGCAGGTAAACCGTCGTGGATGCCAACGACACGTGACCGAGAAGTGCTCGCACCACATCGATGTCGACGCCGGCGCGGATCCAGTTGGTGGCCGCGGTATGCCGCAGCATGTGCGGGCGGACCGGGAACCCGCACTCACCGGCCACCCGGTCGAAGAACCGTTTGGATCGGTAAGAACAACCGGGAGGTTACCCCGTCCTGGAGTTCCGGGAGGTGGCGCAGCGACTCGGCTTGCTCCGCAAAGCGCTCAACAAGCTGACCCTGACGAAGGCCGCCACCCGCGCACGCACCGACGTCGACGCGCTCTGGCGTTTGGTCACCGGCGGACTCCCGCTGGGTCTGGCCACCCGGGTGCCCCGAGGCTCGGGCCAGCCTGGACGCCGGCTCGCTGCCCCTCGTCGGCGTTGCGGCCGGAGCGCCGCGAGCCGAGCGCACCGAGCTTGTGGCCGAATGTCTGGACCTACTCGGCTGGCGGGCCGTCCCGTTCGCCCCCCTGAGCGACCGGGACGTTCGGGAACTGCTCAGCCCGACCGAAACCGTCCTGGAACACGTCGGAGCGATTCCCCGGAGGGCCTACCGGGACCCAGCAACCGATGGTCCACCGGACGGCGCAGGAGCCGCCTTCGCGGCCCCGTCGGTGTGCTCCTGGGGATACTCGATTGCGCCGCGGCGGTGGCCGGGCCGCGGGCCAGCGTCCTCGGCGGCGGCTCGGCGTTGTTCGGCCTGTACGTCGCACAGTTCTCCCCGGGGTGGGCGATTCAGCTATGGGACGGGGCATCGCGCAAATGCCCAGGTCGGTCGCCGTTGACATCCCACTATCGCACTATGGCACCGGCTTTCCGGGGGACGTCGACGGTCTCCGCGGTACCGACGAACTCCCCCGCGCGCCGACTGGTTCACCTGGGAGCGGATTGACGCCGGACCGAGCCGATTCAGCTACCACATGGTCAGAATCCCAGCGTGTGCAGTCGCCCGGTGTATTCGTCGGCGGTGATCTCTCCGCGGGCGTACCGCTCGTCCAGCACCTGCCGCGACCGGGCCCGACCATCAGGATCCGGCGCCGCTGAAGCGTCCGGAGCATGGCCGTGGTGCGCCCGGTTGTTCACGGCGATGCGCACCCACACCACCACACCGATCAAGACGAGCAGGACGATGACACCCAGCGCCATCCAGATCCAGCTGCCGCCGTTCCCATAGCCCATCATCACGACGCCACCGTTCTGCTGGGCGGTGCGACGGTGTCGACGCGCGACGACGACACCGCCCAAGCTGCGCTGTCAACTCGATACTGCCCACGCACCAGCTGCAGGTGGCAGAGTCGAACGTCCCGGCGTGGCAAACGCGTTGGAGCGCAATGGGTATTTGCTTGCCGGCGCCCGCTCCCGGACGCCTCCGACCACCCATGAATTCAAGACTGCCCCGGCGTGTAGGACCGCATTCCTGGGGGTCGTGTTGAGGGTGGTGGTGTCAGGTGATGGCTGTGGTGCCGCCCGGTGCCTCGGCGGGTTCGGGGCGCGCGGCGTGTCGGCGCCGGCGGATCCGCCGGGGGGACAGTCGGGGTGGGTAGTACTCGAGTAACGCGTTGTTGAATTGGGCGCCGAGGATGATGGCCATCGCGGC
>JBBQGJ010000821.1:0-1702 GCA_038322925.1 Mycobacteriales bacterium | reverse complement strand
GCTCCTGTCCCACCCGGGCCTGCGCTACCACGACCTCGGCGCCGACTTCCACACCCGGCGCATCGACACCGAACGCCGCACCCGCAACCACGTCCGACAACTCGAAGCGCTCGGCTACACCGTCACCCTCACCGCCGCGGCATAACCAACTCCAACCGAACCCGACCCGGCCAAGAACACACCGGGTCATCTCGCGCTGCCCTCGTTCAGTTGGATTTTCCGGTCAGGCACTTCCTCGCACGCCTTTCGGCCAGGTCCGTGGTAGACGAGCGCCTTCATCAGATGACCTCCGTGTCATCGCGTGCCGACGCCGGTACGGGCCGGGCGTCGCGTGGGATGGCCCACACGCACTCAGCCATCCTCGCTGGCCTGGTGGGCCCGCGGAACCCTCCATGGCTCAGCCAGACTCGACATCAGAACCCGACCCCCGCTCCACCCCACCTCGACGGGGGTACGCGGAGCCGACATTGTGTGGTCCACTACCTCGCCCCGCAGGCCGGGCGCCCCGCGGACTGATTACCCATGGAATTGGGTTCAAGTGGCGGGGTGTCCGCGAGTTCGGGCTGCCCGTTGTACGTGCCGGCCCCGCCCGCGTCAGGGGTGCTGTGCATCGCTGCGCGACGGCCCGCGACCGCCCTTGATCCGGGAACCTCTACCGGCCCTGGGCAGGGCGTTACCGGGCAGGCCGCCGCCCGCCGCGGCGGCCAGCCCGCGTGGTCCACCAGATCCAGCAGGCCGGCCTTGACGCACGCGTCCACCCGGGACGGGACCGGGCCGGCGCTCAGTACCAACGCGTTTTTCCCTCCGCGAGGTGGATGACCACGGCCTGCCCGGCGAGCGTGGCCCGCAGCCGCTCGATCTCCTTCCGCGCTGCCGCCATCGCCGCCTACTCGCCGGACTGTCCCGGCCGCCCCGGCACCGAGGCCGCCAACGCATCCGACGCGCCCTGCTCGGCGACCCGGCAGATAGGCACCACCGTCGAGCGGTCCACCTTCCACCGCTCGTCCGCTTCCCGCTGCGTCGCCTGCCCGGTCAACGCCTGCAGGTGCAGCTGCCGTACTTCTCGCTGGGCGCCAACCGCCGCCGATGCCGCCCCCGGACTGCTCGGATCCACTCCGATGCTGCCCAACCTCCTCGATCGATGATCTCGCTCGTACCGACCGTGCTGGTTGGGTATTTCCGACCGGGTTTTGATCACGAAGTCAGACGCAAAGTAGGTACTGCGGGTGGATGTGGGGCTTACGGTGTTTGGTGGGGCGGCACAATGACGTGACAAGATTAGGCGGCGCTGACCATGAAAAACCCGCTCTCCCCGTTGCGTTTTCTCCAGCGCGCGGCCTCCGTGCATCCGGACCGGACGGCGATCATCGACGGTCCGCGGTCGGTCACCTACCGGGAGATGACCGAGCAGGTCACCCGCCTCGCGCAGGCCTTCAACGCCAAAGGCCTCCAACCCGGCGACCGCGTCGCGTACCTCGCGCCGAACTGCGCCGAGGAACTGGTGGCCCACTTCGCGGTGCCGCTGGCCGGTGGTGTCCTGGTCACCCTGAACACCCGGCTGTCCCCGGCGGAGATCGCCCACATCGTCGAGCATTCCGGCGCCGAGTTCTTGCTGGGCGACGCCCCGCTGCTCGAACCCGCTCTGGAGGAGCTTTCCGCCGTCACCGCGCTGCGGGAGATCGTGACCCTGCCCGCGGAAAGC
>JBBQGJ010000820.1:0-1710 GCA_038322925.1 Mycobacteriales bacterium | reverse complement strand
GGGATCTCGGCGACGATGCGCCGGCCGCGGTCGGCGTGCTGTGTCAAGCGGAATCCGCCGAGATCGGGATCAGCGGGGCCGGCACGGACCCCTTCGACGCCACCCTTGTTCTGTCCGGCACTGACCCGCAGGACCTGGAAGTCGCCGTGTGGATGCGGCTCACTCCCACCACGATTTACCAGCTCACCGAACAACTCGAGGAAGTGCTGGTCGCACAACATCGGAGCCTGGGAGTGTCCGGTCACCACCCCGCCGACCAGGACGTCGACAGCGCAGCCACGGAGCCCGGCGACCCGGATTCCGGGGAGGGACGGGTCAAACGTTTCTTCGACCCCATGGGGATTCGCCACATGAGAGACCGATCCCCGCGCAGCACCGTCATTCTCGGTGCAGCTATCGCATCCCTGGTGGTCCTGGCCTTCGTCCTGCAGTTGGTCCGCTGATGACTTCTTCTACGTCGCAGAGAGTTCGCGGTCGCTGGGTGATTGTCGGAGTGGTTGTGTGGCTGATCCTGGCTTCCTCGATCAGCCTGGAACAGGGACAAGATGCGGTGGCCGAGTGGGGGAGTGTCGCCGCCCTGGTGATCATCGGCCTGTTGGTCCTGTTCGCCGTTGGGCGGGTCGCGTTGATACCCGTACGTGCCGGCGGGCGCCGGGTGCGCCGCTGGGCGGTGAGGTGTCTCCGATGAGAAAGCTGACCAGGGATGTCATGGCCACGGCAGGCCTGGCCGCTGCGGTGCTGGTGTCATTGATGATCGTCCGCGGCACCGCATCCGAGCCTGCACCCGCGCCCTCCCCAACAACGACAGTGGCGGCGCTGCCGTCGTGGCCAACCCTCACGGCATCAGCCCCCACTCCCACGTCACCGGTCGTTTCGCCGCCCGCGGCGAGTTCGGGCAGCACGGCCCAGCCTGCGCCGCGGCGGCCGCTCGCGACGCTGGTTCTGTCCAGTGGGGCTCCGGTCAACCCGCGCCTGGACCGCACCCCCAGAACCGCGCGGCCGGCGTCGACCGCTTCGCTGACTGTTGCCCTGACAGCACCACCGGACAACGCGAACCCGCAGGTGTATCGGGATCCTGCCGCGGTCGCTGAGGCGTGGCTGGCTGCGCTGTGCTGGTACGACTACCGCACCGTGCGCGACGACAACATCCGCCGCGCAGCCGCTTACGGGGACATCGGGATGCCGCCGGGGCAGGACCCATGGACATTCCAGGCCCGGGCATGGGCCCAGATCACCGCCACCCGAACGAGTTCGGCGTGTACCAACATCACCGCCACCGTGGAAACGTCTTCACCTAACAGCATTGGCCAGACAATGGTCACCCTGACTGCCACTCAGGTGCTGTCCGCTGCGGGTACGTCCTACCAATCCGTCCCGATCGACCTCACCCGCATTGTGGAACGAGATCCCGCCGGGCACTGGGGGATCGGGCGACCGGTCACAGCGAATTGAGCATCAAACGCAAGGCAACCAAGATCGTGTTGCGGTGGGCGGTCGGTGTCGCCGCCGGAATGCTGGTTTCCTGGCCGGTGCTCCTGGGCCTGGTCCTGCTCCTGCTGGTCGTCATCATTCTGTCCAGCGCCGGAGGTCCGGCAGCGTTGACCCCGCCGGCACTGGCCGCCAGCAGTTACAGCTGCACCATCAGCCCGGCAGCACCTCCACCGACAAGTCCCGGCGGCGGCACGCTCATCTCGGCAGCGGCCCCCGCCG
>JBBQGJ010000819.1:0-1721 GCA_038322925.1 Mycobacteriales bacterium | reverse complement strand
AACCCGTAGAACCGGCGTTCCGCACTTCTCGCGATCAATATGGAACGGGTGCGGCTCTTCTGGAGTGACGGTCGGAGCTTGATCCAAAGCTGTGGCTGACCTCGGCGGGACATTGCCTCTGGGCGCCGTCTCAAGCCGACTCTGCCCCTTCCTCCAGCTCTACCGGCGTGTCCTCCGCGGGTCCGAGGATGTCTCGTGGTGATCTCAACCTGTTGGTAGTCCGCCTACGGGTTGGAGGAGTCCATGTCGCCCGTACGTCGTTCCGGTTCTGCTGCCCGTCCGCAGCCCGAGGTGCTGCGCGGCAGCCTGTTCACCCTGCGGCGCCGGTGCGGGACACCGACCTGTCGCTGCGCGGACGGTGAAGGGCACGCCAGCCCCGCGTTGGCCTACCCGGCGGGTGGGCGGACCAAGACGTTGACGTTGACCGAGCAGGAGGCCGTCGAGGTGGCCGCTGCGCTCGCCCGGTACGCGCAGGCCAAGGCCGACCTGGACGAGCAGGCCGCGGCCGGGCTGACCGCGCTGCTGGCCCGGGTCGCCGCACGGCGGGCCAGTCGGTCATGACCGAGCCGGTCGAGCCGGTCGAGCCGGCAGCGGTGGAGGCGTTCGCCGCCTCCCGTGAACTCTTCGAGACGGCGCTGGGTTGGTTGCAAGGCCGCGAGGCGGGCGGCCTGGAGCACTCCGAGCTGGAGGCGCGGCTGCCGGCCGACGCCCGGGAAGTGTTCCGTCAGATGTTCCAGGACCATCTGGACCTGCGCGCGACTCGGGAGCAGCGGATCGAGGCGCTGGCCGACGCCGACCAGGTCGCCCACCTCAGGGCCGAACCGGGCCACACCCGGGGCCTGGCCACGGTGTTCGGGCAGGTCCGGGTGACCCGGATCGCCTACCGGGCCCGGGGACGGACCAACCTGCACCCCGCCGACGGGGAACTCAACCTTCCCGACGAGGAGTACTCCCACGGGCTGCGTCGTCTCGCGGCCGTCGAGAGCTCACGCGGTTCGTTCGACGGGGCGGTCGAGGCGATCGAACGGGGCACCGGACAACAGGTCGGCAAGCGGCAGGTCGAACAGCTCGCCCGCCGATCCGCGACCGACGCGGCCGGCTTCTACCGCCAACGGCAACCCCCGGCCGGCGCCAGCGGTGACCCACTCATGCTGTCCTGCGACGGCAAGGGTGTCGTGATGCGTCCCGACGCGCTGCGCCCGGCTACGGCGGCCGCGGCCGCCAAGACCCGACCGAAGCTGACGACCCGGCTATCCAAGGGAGAGAAGCGAAACCGGAAACGGATGGCCGAAGTGGGGACCGTGTTCGACGCCACCGCCGCGCCGCGGACCAGCGCGGACATCCTGCCCGGGGACGACACCGAACGTGCCCAGATCCACCCTGGACCGGTGACGTCGAACAAGTGGCTGACCGCCAGCGTCGTGGCCGACGCCACATCCGTGGTCGCCCAGATCTTCGCCGCGGCCGACCGCCGCGACCCGGACCACGACCGCACCTGGGTCGCCCTCGTCGACGGCAACAACCACCAGATCGACCGGATCACCGCCGAGGCCCACGCCCGCACCCTGCAGGTCACCATCGTGATCGACTTCATTCACGTTCTCGAGTACATCTGGACGGCCGCATGGTGCTTCCACCGCGAAGGCGACCCCGCCGCCGAGGAATGGGTACGCCACCACGCCCGCGCCGTCCTGGACGGCAAGGCCACCCGCGTCGCCGGG
>JBBQGJ010000818.1:0-1724 GCA_038322925.1 Mycobacteriales bacterium | reverse complement strand
CGCTGAGTAAGCTGCCTGAAATGCTCACACGCGTCGGGTGCCGTCGCTGTCACGTTCGTGGGGGCAGCCCGGATAGACCAGCATAGGTTGCCGGCAGCGTTCAACTGACGGTGGCTCGACACCGCGGCTCGGTACAGCTCTCCACGGCGGTTCGATACAGTCCTGCGGATGTTGGTCGCCGACCTGCACCACTTCCTGGACCTGCCCGACGACATACCCGGCCCGGCCCGCCGCCTGGCCGGGCACCTGAGCAGCATCGTCCGGGCGGCCACCGCCGGCGACGCCGGCACGGCCTGGATGAGTGCGCTGCGCTGTCGACGTCGGCCGGGCAATCGCTCCTGTCCGGGCCGGATGATCGTGCTACGGCCCGAACCGGCGTCGGCGATCCACTGGGAATGCAGCACCTGCCACGACGAAGGCGTCATCAGTAACTGGGGCGACTCGCCCGACGACCTGCGCCGCCGAAAGCTGACCGTTGCCGGCGCGCTCAACGAGATCGACCTCACTGATGCCGTGGCCTCGGCGCTGCGGGACCTGCGGTTGCTGGACACCGACAGCGAACGCGTCGTTTTCGCCGTCCGCGCCGACGGCGAGCGCATCGTCCTCACGGCAACCGACGACGAACTGGACCAGCTGATCGGGCTGGTGGCCGCTGAGGCCAACCATGAAACGAATCGGCGGCGTCAGCCGCGCCTCGACGCCGCGTTCGACGCGCTCAGCGTCGCCCACGCGGCGGGCGGCTGACCGGATGGCCGTCCCGGAACTGGACGTGGCCCGAGTGCAGCGGTGGTGCGCCGCACGCGTGCCTGAGCACGCCCGCCACCAGGTCCACGTCGAGTGCGAAATCGCGCCGCGCCACCTGACCGTCGTCGAGCGACGCGCCCCCTGGCGTGAGGACTTCGGGCCCGAGTGGACCAGCTTCCCGATCGCCCGCCTCCGCTACACCGCCGCCACCAAGTCATGGACACTGTTCTGGCGTGACCGCAACCTGCGCTTTCACGCCTACGACTCACTCGCCCCGTCACCGAACGTCGAGGACCTCCTGGCCGAGCTTGACCGCGACCCCACCTGCATCTTCTGGGGCTAACCAGCCCGGCCCCAGCGGGCAGCCGCGGTTCTCGGGTGGGGCCACTCACCCTCCGACGCCGTGGGGTCAGTTGGGGGTTGACGTCGCCACCCGGCGGCGCCGCCTGGATGTTCCACGAGCGGCCGCCCAACCTGGTTCCTGGATACGGCCCCGATCCGCGCGCCGACTCCGATCAGAGGTTGACTGCCTTGGTGGTGGCGGTCGGGGCGGCGGCGTCGGCGTCCGATGACACGCAGGTGGCGCCGGCGGTCAGCGAGCACCAGCGGTGAGGCGGACCTGCGTCCTGGCCGGGACCGTACCCAAGCGATGTCGCTGGTGGTTCAGGCGCCGGTGGTGTCCTGGCTGAAGGTGACCCGGACGAGCAGGCCTTGGCGGGTGCCCTAGACGGGGGTTAGCTGGGCGGCGATGTTGTTGCCCAGCCTGCAGATCACCCATTTCCCGTTGATCCTCAGCAGCGGTTGCACGACGTGCGCGTGGTTGCCCGAAGACCATGTCGATGTCCGGGTTGGCCAGCAGGGTGTGCACGGCGGTGACCTGGTCGCTGTTGGGTTCGGTGTCGTACTCGGTGCCGGCGTGGACCGCGACGATTTCAAGGTCCGGCCAGTCTCGGGCTTTCGTACTCTTGGCCCCTCGGCGC
>JBBQGJ010000817.1:0-1732 GCA_038322925.1 Mycobacteriales bacterium | reverse complement strand
ATCCGACCGCGGCCGGGTACATCACCGTGTGGCCGTCCGGCGCGCCCCGGCAGCAAACCTCGAATCTGAACTTCCAAGCCGGGCAGAACATCCCGAACCTGGTCATCGTCCCGGTCGGCGCCGACGGGAAGATCCAGCTGTTCAACGGATCGGGCGGCACCGTCCAACTCCTCGCCGATGTCACCGGCTACATCATCGGGACAGCCCCGAGCGCCGCAGCGAACGCAGCCGCATCGGCCACCGTAACTCCCGAGGCGACCCCACTCATGCTCGCACCAGTACCCGCCCAGGGATGAACATCGGGCATCAAGCGCGCCGCCGACTGGGGCGCGAGGAGGCCAGTGCACGCCGGAGGCAAGAGCAGGCAACGAAGATCCCGGGAAAGACTGGTGCATCGGGATCCCGGGGAGTGGAGGCATGGTCCTCGGGACGGGGGGGCCGTATCTGTGGCGTATCTGTCGTGGGACCAGCGGTCCCACCTTCCGACGGAACTGTTCGGAGAGCGGGACAGACCGTGGGAGGTTACGCAGCCAGGTGCGCTGATTTCGGTTGTGTGACCGCTCCGAGGCCCGACTACTGCGCCGCCACCGACACCACCCCACTCCCGGCCGACCCGCAGACGGGTCGTCGACTTCCTCACCGTGTGCCCCGCCGCGGCCGCCACCCAACGGTGCCGGGTCGCCGCCATCGACTACCACCACGCCGACGCCAGCTACCCGAAGCTGGGGGAGTCCGTGGCGGTGCGGGCCACGCTCGGCCGGCCCACCGGCGAACCCTTCCAGCCGATGGAAAGCGATCGGGAGGCGGTGGAGGCGGCGCTCCGCGGGCTGCCCTCGCACGGCTGGACCCAGGGCATGTTCGGGCGGCGGGACCGCTGCCTGCTGGTGCTGTCCCAACTCGCGGGGGGTGCCGTACCAACACCTCGCCCGGCTCACCGCCGGAGACATCTCTATCGCGGACGACGGCGTTGCCACGATCCGGTCGCCGGCGGGGGAGTGGACCGTCGGTCCGGCCGACGACGTGCAGGTGTGCGGGCCTTGCGCGGTCACCCGGTGGCTGAAGATCCTCGACCTGGCCGTGACACACCTGAGCACCCGGACCATCGCCGGTGCCCTGAAGAAGACGAGCCCGGTCGACCACCACTCACCGCACGTCTGCCACACCGCGCTGGTGCTCGCTGCGGCGACGATGGCCGTGCCGCTGCTGCCACCGATCGACCAATGGGGCGCCCTCCCACTTCCCCTTCATCGGTTGTCGCCGCATTCGCTCTCCCGCCGAGTTCGGGACCTCCTGGCCGGGGACCTCGCGCCCACCGCGACCTACCCGTCGACCCCGACCCGGAACCGACGTCGCCGCGTCGGAGAAGCCGCCGATCGTCACCCAGGCGCCCAGCCGCACTTACGACGCGTTGGACGCGAGCGCGGCTTGGGACCGCCGCCGCCGTGACCTTGACGACCTGGCCGGGATCATCGACGTGCTCGCCGATGTCGAGCGACGCGCGGAGGAGCTGAACCGGCGCGCCGCGGACCTGGTGGAGGGTTGGCTGTAGGGACACCGCTATTTCCGTTCTGTGCGCGAGCTGCTGTCGCGGTCGCAGCAGATCCAGCGGGGTGGAGCCGGTGTGCGATGCCCGTTTGCCTGGTTGTTTAAGTCACGTCGGAAGCCGACATTAGAGTCGAACGTCTGGTCGAGTAGCCCGACTGATGCCGCTTGTAGGCGCGGTGATGAACGA
>JBBQGJ010000816.1:0-1732 GCA_038322925.1 Mycobacteriales bacterium | reverse complement strand
GGGGGTGATCCCGCCTGGTGCTGGGGCGCTTCGCGTTTCGCCGCGAGCACCTTTAGTGCCCTGGCCACCAGATCATCGATGTCGGCGCCCGCAGTGTCGAGCACCGGATCGCGGTTCTCGGGTGGCTCGTAGGGTGCGTCCACGCCGGTGAGGCCGCGGATGCCCGCTAGATGGCCGTCCTCGACCTGAATCTCCAAGCCGCACATGGTTTCATGGCGGCCAGCGGTCCGGTGCGCTCGGTGGTCACCGGATCACGTAGATCGGCGCGAGGTCGCCCCGTCGCGGTTCTCGCAAACCGCTGTCAATCGATCCCAATCGGATAGTCCATGGGGACGCCCAACGTGTTGAGCGTCATCGCCAGCGCATCGTATTGGCCTATGAGTGTGACCAACTCGATCAGTTGGCGGCGATCCAGGTAGCCGGCTAGCAACCGCCAACCCGCGTCCGACATCGTGCGCGTGGCGATGAGTTCGTCCACTCCGGCCAACAGCGCCCGGTGCCGCGGCGAGAGCTCCACGGAGGTGGGCCAGGCGAAGACCTCGGCCTGGGCGCTGGCGTCGAGGCCGCGCCGCAGTGCGAGCCTGCGGTGCTGCTGCAACTCGTACGCACAGGCGCGCAAGTGCCCGACGCGCAGGATGACCACCTCGATATCGCGTTTGGGGAGGCGTCCGCGGTACAACAGCATGCCGCTGAACGGCGCCCATGACCAGAACAGACGCTTGTGCTGAGCCAGCACCGTGAACAGGTGGAGTTCCGGCACGCCCCAGACTCGGGCGGACAGCTTGCAGAACAGCCACCCGATCAACCCGAGTTGACGCCGGTCGCCCGGCGGGATGCGGGGCGACGTCACCGCGGGCAGCGGTTCGGTCCGATTCTCCGGTGGTCGTTCCCACGACGTCATGGTCCGCCTTCTTCAGTGGTACAGATCCTGCCGATGTGGACGGCAAGGCCATTACACACCTGTTCAACTGCGTGCCGGACGCGTATTCCCGCCACCAGTCGCAACACGAGACGCAACTAGCGCCCCCGGATCGGACGCGGTCGTGCTGAAGTGCATCGAACTGGCACTGCGGGCGCCGACCGGCTCGAACCGCCAGAACTGGGAGTTCGTCATCGTCAAGGATCGCCGCGTCAAGGAGAAGCGGGCGAAGCGCTACCGGCAGGCCAGGTCGGTGGCCCTCGCGACGCAATACGTCCGTGGACGAACGGAAGCGGGTTTGGCCGACACATCGCTGCCAACGATGAGCCGATGACGAAGCTCTTGGGGGCTGTTCAATGGCAAGCCGACCCACTTTGCTGAGATCGACGTCTCCTCCAGTGTGCAAAACCTGCTGCTCACGGTTCGGGCGATGGGGCTGGGCGCGGCTTTGGTCACCCTGCCCCGTGACCTCGGCCCGAAAGACTCTTGGCCTGCCCGAGGGTCACTACGGGCCGACGACGCGCAACCGGTAGAGCAGGTCACCCACCTCGATGGCAACCGCGCCTGGCTCGACAGCTGATCGGCCCGGCCCAGCAGACCGGTCCGCCTCGCGGGAAGCGGTTCTTACGCGGGCGTCAGCTAAGCTGGCGACAAACGACGCGAGCACGTTTTTTCGCGCGACCCAGGGGGCCGCCGTCTAGGCCCGCCCATCAGCTGGACCGGCTTGGTGATGGGCCCCGTTGAGATGCATCCGAACATAAAGGACCCCTCTGTGGCTGAACCGATGGTCACGCCGGTTGCGGTGATTGGAAT
>JBBQGJ010000815.1:0-1751 GCA_038322925.1 Mycobacteriales bacterium | reverse complement strand
ATGGAGCACTAACCTGCTCAGATGGCCGCCGCCGACCATCCCGAGACAGGCGGCCGGTTGCTCGAAGAGCATGACTCGGGTTGAACGCTTGGTCGACCGCACGCACCCGGCCGGACCGCTGCGCGCGTTCATCCGCATCGATACTGGACCCAAGCGATGACGTATAGGTTGATCCAGCAAATGGAGTGGTCGGACGGTGTCAGGTGCCGATCATTGCTGGGTAGGGTGCGTCGGTTTCTACGGAGGCCAGGATTTCTGCGGTTCGTTGCTGCAGTTCCTTGGCTCGGGCGTCCACCTCGTTGAGGACGTCGCCGATGCAGGCGATGTCTTTCAGGTCGGTACGGCGACGTTCCCATGCCCGCTGCGCGTCTTCCTTGCTGTACACCACCGGGGTCACCACCGGGACCTGAGCCGGCTGCTGGTCGGGTTCGTCATCGGTGTCGACGGGCAGGTCGCGGTGCGCGCCGAGGTCCCCTTGGAGGAGGTCCCGGACCCGTTGGGACAGGGAGTGCGGGGTCAGCCGCTGGATCGGGAAGGGGATGTAGCCCCATTGGTCGATCGGCGGCAGCAGCGGCACCACCAGCGTCGCGGGGTCCAGGGTGCGGGTGGACCGGCACAGGTGCGGTGAGCCGCTGGTCACCGCCATCGCCTTCCTCAATACTTGGGCGGTGTCCCGGTTGCTGGGGTGGGTGACGACCAGGTCCAGCACCCGCAACCACCGGGTCACCGCGCACGGCCCGCACAGCAGGGCGTCATCACCCGGAAGAAGTGTCCACGTCCCGGCTTTCACACTGATGGTCGTGATCCCGGTTGCCATGGTGACGTCGCCGGCGGTGAGGCCGGCGAGGTGTTGGTACGGCACCCCGCCTATCTGGGACAGCACGAGCAGGCACCGGTCCCGCCGCCCGAACATCCCCCGCGTCCACCCCGAACTGGGCAATGCCCGCAGCGCGGCGGCCACCTCCTCCGACATCTCCTGCGGGCGCCGGTCCTTGACCTTCCGACCGAGCGCGGCCCGCACCACCGGTGACTCCCCTGGCTGCGGGTGTCCAGCCCCGGTGTGGTGGTGGTCGATGGCGGCGACCCGCCGCCGCCTCGTGGCGGGTGCGGCGGGGCAGTCGGTGAGGAAGGACAGCACGCTGTGCGGGTGGGCGGGGAGTTCTGGTTCCCCGGTGGCGGAGCACCAGTCGGTGAACAGGGCCCAGTCCCCCGCGTACGCCCGCACCGTCGCCGGCGACAACGCCTGCGCTGCTACATGGTTGGCCATTCACAGGCCGATGCGGGTGACGGCGTTCGCCAAGAGGGGGGCGTGTTCCCGGGCGTACACCTCGAGCATCACCGGGCTGCGGTGCCCGGTCTGCCGCATGATGGAGTGCGCGTCCGCGCCGGCCCGGAAGGCCTCGGTGACGAAACCCGACCGCAGCGAGTGTCCCCCCAATCGCTGGGTCTGGGCGGGGGTGAACCCGGCCTTCCCGGCGCGGCGCTTGATCATCTCGTTCACCGCATGCCCGGTCATCGCCTTGATGCCGATACCGCCGGCCTTGTGCACCGACGGGAACAACACCCGCCCGGCGTCGACGGGTTCGGGCAGCCGCGCGGACCGGCACACGTGCAGCACCTCCGTATCCGTCTCGGTGCCCGCTGCCCCGGCGCGACCGGTCGTGCCCGTTACGGCTTGCCTTCGGAGGACGGTCATCACCGCGCGGCGGCTGTCGTCGGGGTCGGTGGTGTCCCAGGCCTGCAGGAGCTGC
>JBBQGJ010000814.1:0-1762 GCA_038322925.1 Mycobacteriales bacterium | reverse complement strand
TCTGGCCGCCTTCCGGCTCTGCCCGTCCAGCACCGGGACGGTGGCGATGTTGTCCAGCACGGTGCGGTGCGGGAAGAGGCCGGCGTTCTGGATCACGTACCCGATCCCGCGGCGCAGCTTCGGCGCGTCGATGCTGCGGGTGTCGACGCCGTCGATCAGCACGGTGCCCGACGTCGGCTCGATCATCCGGTTGATCATCCGCAGCGAGGTGGTCTTCCCGCAGCCGGACGGGCCGACAAACACGGTGATCTTCCCGGTGGGGATCTCGATGGTCAGATCCTCGACGGCCGCCGTGCGGTGGTCGCCCTCGCCGAAGATCTTCGACACGTCGTCGAAGTTGATCACTGTCGTCTCCCTACGGGCCGGGTCTTTCGCGGTCGTGGAGTGGCGATGACTAGGGACGGAACACGTCAAGCACGGCTCAGCCGCGTTCGTTGAGCGACAGTACCCCGATCACCCGACAACGACGCCGCCTGCTGATACTCCAGAAACCTGCCTCGCCGCGGGCCGGATTCGTCGGCAATGAGGATTCGTCGGGATTGGTCGCTATCGGTGGTCGCTATCGGTCGCTATCGGTGGTCGCTATCGGTGGTCGCTATCGGTGGTCGCTGTCGATGCTCGCTGTCTCTGGACGGCCCCGGGTCGGGCAGGTGGGTCCCGTTCCTCGGGCCCGCGCCGATCGGCGACACTGACGTCGTGATCGAGCTGGGTCGTGGAACCCTGACCTGTGAGCAGGTCGCGCTGATCGCTCGACGCGGTGAACCGGTTCGGTTGGCCGCCGGCGTCGCGGCCAGGCTGGCCGCCGGTCACACCGCGGTGCTCGCGCTGGCCGCGGCCGGACCGGTGTACGGGCGGTCCACCGGGGTCGGCGCGCTGGTCCGTCAACGGCTGGACCAGCCACTGGACCAACCTATGGACCGACCAGTACGACCGGGCCAACCCCACGACGAACCTGGCTATCCGGCGCCATCCCCCGGCTCACGTGCGGAAGACGAGGCTGGACCGGGCGACCCGTTGCTGCACAGCCACGCCACCACGGCCGGGCCCGCGCTGCCGGCAGACCAGGTCAGAGCGATGACGGCGGTCCGGATCGAGCAACTCGCCGCCGGTCGCAGCGGCCTGGGCCCGGCCACGGCGACCGCATTGGTGGACACCCTCAACGCCGATCGGCTGCCCACCGTCGGCGGGTTCGACTCCCTTGGCACCGGCGACGTGGCGCCGCTCGCCCGGCTCGGTGTCGGCCTGCCACCCGGGTGCGCTGGAACCCGGCGACGCGCTCGCGCTGATGTCGTCCAACGCGCTGTCCATCGGACGGGCCGCGCTGTCGGTGGTCGACCTTGACACGGTGCTGTCGGCGGCGACCGTCGTCACCGCGTTGACCTTCCTGGCCAGGGACGGTTCCCCGGGCGCCCTGCATCCGCTGGCCGCCGGTCCGTTCCCGGGGCCGCGGTCGGTCGCGGCCGAACTCCGCCGGTTCGGCGCCGGATCCCGGCCCCCCCCGCGCGCCGTAGGACCAGTAAGGGCTCCGGACGGCGCCGCAGACCCTCGGCGTCGCCGTCGACGCCGGTTCGGCACTGCGCGATGTGGTCACCGCGTTGGCCAGGGCCGGGTTGGAGAACCCGCAGGGGATCGGCAAAGTAGTTCATGCGGTGAGCAGAAGGTCGATGGGTCGGCTGGTGCTGCGGCCGTTGTGTCGTAACGAGGTGGCTATTTTGGTGTGCCCGCCGAGGCGGAGCACGCTGATCGCGGTGTTGCGCAGGGT
>JBBQGJ010000813.1:0-1764 GCA_038322925.1 Mycobacteriales bacterium | reverse complement strand
GTCGCTACCGGAATCGACGTGTATTTCTGTGATCCGCATTCTCCGTGGCAGCGTGGCACCAACGAGAACACCAACGGATTGCTGCGGCAGTATTTCCCGAAGGGGACGGATCTGTCGTTGCATTTCCAGGCCGATCTTGATGAGGTTGCCGAAGAGCTTAACGGTCGTCCCCGCAAGACGCTCGGGTGGCAGACACCGGTGGAAGTATTCGCCGGTTTGCTGGAAAGCTCTGTGTCGCTATGACCGCTTGAATCCGCCGAGGAAACACCCTCTGTTGCTACGCGTGTATTGGTCGGGGTCCGTCCTGCATTCGCTTTTCTCTCGACCGAAGGAGAAGCTCATGAGAACTATCCCACGCATGGTGGTCGCGGTTGTCGCTTTGATGCTGATGGCGCCCGCGGCCGCCGCCGATCAGGGGAGAGGTTCAGGCGATGGTCGTCCGGCCATTGTACCGGCGGTCAATGTGAGCGGCAGTACGGGCGGCGAACTCGTCGGTGATTGGTACGCCCAGAACCTTTCGCTTCCAGCCGACACGAGTCCGTTCGGTGGGACGGCCAATCTCTGCCTCAACCTGGGCCGTCACGGCAGGGTCTTGTCTCCCGCTGCAGGGCGCCTGGACGAAAACGGGAATTTGGAGATGACATGCGGGGTCGAGGTTGGCAGGCCGGTGCTACTGGTCATGACCTCCGCCGACTGCAGCAGCGCCGAGCCTAAGGACTTTTATGCGAGAACCGCGAGGGAGCAGCGCAAGTGCGCCGTCGATTTCCTGACGAGGAAGATCGTCATCAAGTCGATCACGGTAAGCGTTGACGGCGCCCGTCCGGTGGAGATCCACTCCCCGCGGTTCTTCGCGGTCTCGCCTCAGGGTCACACCGTCTTTGCGGCAGATCCGGTGTTCGAAGCCACGCCGGGGCCGGCAACTTTCGTTGCGGCCGGGTGGATTGCCGAGATCCGTGGGATGAACCGAGGCAACCACGTCGTGGTCGCCAAGGCGACCATCGAGGGGCAGCCGTTGATCCCGTTCATAGTGCACTTCAAGGTCGTCGGTGGCGGTCGCGGCGACTGATGTCGTTGCAGGTCAACGGCCCAGGCGTCGGTCGGCGGACGCGGACCAGTCGAGGTCAGCCCACGCCGAGCGCACGGAGGGCCCCTGGACGGTGCGGTCCTGGTCCGCGAGGAGTCTCCAAAGCATCGCCGGTAGGAGCGCGTCCCCAGCCGTTCTTGACCAGCTCGCATGCCGCTGCGCGGCTCCGTCCAGTCGCTGAAGATTCCGAGAATCGTGTCCTTCTCGGACCCGGTGATGACGGGAGTCGCGCTCACAAAGCCGCCAACGGTGAACCGACCCGGGTGCACCCACCTCCGGTGGCAACCTGCAAACCCTCTACCTCCGTTCGCATCTGGTGCTGGCCTCCAGTGCAGCGGGGATCGAGCCACGCCGGCGGCGGGTTCGTGCTGCCCACCGGCGAGTCCATCGACCTGCGTGTCCCCAGGGTGACCGGCCAGCGGGCGTCGCCTACGTTCGGCAGGTGAGCGACAGCGAGCCGAGTGGCCCAGGGCAGAGAATGCGCCAGGCCGCACGGTGGGCGTCGATCGTGCTGGCGACGCTGGTGACCAGTTCGCTGCTGTCCCTGCTTGCGGTGCCGTCCCCTGCGTTGTTCGGCGGCCTGCTCACCGGCATCATCTTCGCGCTGGCCAGCAGGCGGCGGATCGTGCTGCATCCATTCCTGAACTCCGGTGCGCAGGCCGTGATCGGTGTGGTCGTCG
>JBBQGJ010000812.1:0-1764 GCA_038322925.1 Mycobacteriales bacterium | reverse complement strand
CGTCGGTCGTCGTTCCCGTGTCGGGCGAGGTGTTCCCGCCCAGGATCGTCAGCCCGGAGTTCCCTCCGGACAGCGGCCCGCCTTTGACCCTCTCGACCAGCGTCACCATTGCCATGCTGCCGGCGAAGATCACCGCGGCCGCGGCCGCGGCGGCGAGCACCACGGTCGACGGGCGCCGGGACCGGCGCGGCGCGAGCGCTGCCGGCTGGCCGGCCCTGGGAATGACCACCGTCGGGTCGTCATCGGGTCCGGGAGTTCTCGGGTGGGATGGCCGCCGGCCGGCCGCGGCCGGCGTCGCGGGAGCGGCGGTGGTGGCACCGGCGGGTGCCGACGGCGTGATGCCCGGGCGCACCAGCCGCAGCGCCTTGGCCATCTTGCGCCGCGTCACCAGCAGGGAATGACCGTAGACCGCGGCGCCGACACCGGACACCACCGAGGCGAGCGCGGCCCCGGTCAGGGTGCCCGCGACGCCGAGCCGGGAACCGATCAGCGCGGCGGTCACGGCGGCGGCGGTGCTCGCGACGATCTGGATGACCGACAGGCCGAACCTGTTCTCACTGCCTTGGGCGTCGACCGTGATGGCCGCGGCCGTCGTGCTCTCGGTCGGTGCGGTGGCCGGTGGGATTGTCTGGGTTGGCGGGTCGGGCATTACTCGTCGACGGGACGGGGGTGAGCGGTCCGGGAGGGATGGGGGGTCGGGCGCAGTCATCGGTGAGGTGTCCCGTGTTCAGTAGTCGGCTGCCGGTCGACGGCGGATCGGTCGGTCGGTGCGGGTCTACCGCTTGGCCTACCGCACATCATCGCCAGGGTGCGGGTCGGGTCCGGTGCGGGACGTCACACCCGAAGTAGGCGGCGATCCCGGTACAGGCCACCGGTAGCCACCACAGGGCGGCCGCGATCACCGGCGCACCGGTGCGGCGGCGCTGCTGGACGTACAGGACCAGCATCGCCGCGACCAGGAACACCCCGTTGATCCGGGTGAACGTGGCGGCGGCCGCGAAAACCCCGACCAGCGCCCACCGGTGCTTCACCGCGCAGTACCAGGCGGCGACCGCGAACGCCAGGAACGCCGATTCGGAGTAGTCCGCGAACAGGAACATTGAGTACGGCCCGGTCACCAACAACACCGTCGCCCACCGGGCAACACCAGGCGGGTACTCCTCCTGCACCAGACGCCACAGCAGCACCGCGGCGGTCACCGACGCGACGGCACTGACCAGCCACATCGCCACGGTCAACGCGGGGTCGACCGGCGCACCGAAGGTGATGATCTCCGCGACGCCGCGGGCGGCCGCCGGGTAGCCGGGGAAGAAACTCTGCACCGAGGCGTCCGCGGCGGCCGGGAAGTACCCGCCGGAGGCGACGCCCAGGAAGTAGCCGCTGTCCCAATGGTGCAGCACCCCGAAAGAACCCGTCGGCGGCATCCGGCACCGCCAGCCCGGCGGGATCGGTCACCGACGGGCCGCCGCGGATCGCCGGCACCAGCACCGCCATCGCGGCCTTCACCGCCAGCCACACCAACACCCCGCCGGTCACCGCGGTACGCCACCCCCGCGTCCCGGACCCGGTGACCCGCCGGTCATCCACGGCCACTGCCGGCGCCCTCCCCAGTCCCGAGAATCTTCCCCTCGCGGAGCGGGGACTCCTCGAACCAAGCTCTGCTCACGGCTCGGAGTCGTCGATGCCCAGTTCGTCCTCGATCTCGGTGATCAATCGCTCGACCCGTCCGCGCAGCTCGTATTCCTCGTCGTCGTCGAATCCGAT
>JBBQGJ010000811.1:0-1766 GCA_038322925.1 Mycobacteriales bacterium | reverse complement strand
AGCCCGGATCCACCGAATGGAATCTCTTGATCTCCCCAGGGGATTTGTGGATCTTGAGTTCGCGGGGATTCCGTGGGTCTGCGTTGCCGGGCATGGGATGTCCACCGGTCTGTCTGGTCTTCCACGGGTGTTCTCCGGTCGGCCCTGGTCGGGCGGGTGGTCAGGGGGCCTTCCGGGCTGGTCGGTGGACGGCGTGGTGGAGTCCGTCCCAGGCCGCTTCCCAGGGCCAGCCTTCAGGCAGGTGCAGGGTGAGGCGGCGCGCGCGGCGGGCGATCCGGGCCGGGACGTTGATCAGGTGGGCGCGGATCGTGGCGGTGGTCGCCCGGGCGTGGACCATGCTGGCCAGGGCACCGGCGGCGCGGGTCAGGTTGTGCGCGATCGCCCAGAGCACCGCCCAGGCGGCGTTGGCGTTGAACGACCCGGACGGCAGGTGCGCCAACGCGCTGCCGGCCGCGTCGGCGATGACCTGCTCCACGATGGCGTGGTCGCGGTGCTGGCCCTCGGCCTGCAGGGTCTCGAACCGGGAGGTGACGAACACCGCGTGGTGGCGCCAGCTGATGAACAACTCGTCCTGCCCGGCGGCGGCCCGGTGTTGAGTCGCTTGACCCGCCGCACGATCAGCCGGCCGTGGACCTGTTCGCGTTTCGGGCGGGAGGTGAACGCGGTGTAGGGGATTTCGGCGACCTCGGCGTCGGAGACCAGCTCCCCGGTGTCGGTGTCGACGAACGCGTCCGGGTAGCAGATCGCCGTCCACGCCTGGTCGGGGATCGTGGTGATCGCGGCGTTGATGCTGGGGTTGGACCCGGTGGTCAACGACACCTGGGCGCCGTACCGGGCCGCGGTGGCGGCCACGTCGGCGGTATAGAACTTGGAGTCCCCCCGGACCACGATCGTCGCGGTCGGGGCGATCTGGCGGATCGGGGTCAGCGCCTCGGCCAGGAACCGGACCGCGCCGCGCACGTCGGCGGACTTGCCCTTGCCTAGCCGGATCCCGGCCACCAGGGGCCGGGCGATCGGGGTGGACACCGTGACCAGGAGCGGGTGCAACGTCTTCTTACCCTTGAGGCGCCCGTGTTCGGCGCCCTGCTTGGCATACCCGTAAACCCGCCGGTGGGTGGAGTCCAGGTCCACGAAAACCACCTGGTCGGCCCCGGGCAGCAGGTCCACCCGCTGCGCCAACCCGATCAGCGATTGGCGCAGCACCTGGTTCAGCTGCTGCACATGCCCGTGGGTGAACGCGCGCAGGAACGTGCCCAGCGTGGACGGGGCCCGCATCTCGCCGAACACCAACCGGTTGCCGGTCTGCCGCAGCCGGTCGAGGTCCTCGATCGAGTCCGCGCCGGCAGCCATCCCGGCCACCACGGACATCACCTTGCAGTGCGGGTTCGCGCCGGCGCTGTTGTCCGCGTCCACGATCGCCAGGTGCTCGGCGACCAGACCCGGTAGCCCGATCTGCTCCGCCAACGCGATCAACGGAACCAGCCCGGCATCGCTGATGAGATTCGGGTCGTCGAACGCGACGTCGACCATGTTCGCGGAATACAGTGACTGCATCGGGCGGGTGCACCTCGATCCGGGAACGTGGGTCCTTCACCAAGAACCATCATCCCAGGTCACGGGGCACCCGCCCGGTTACGCCACGGCCCCGGACCAATCTCATTCGGTGGATCCGGGCTCAGTTCAGCGGTCGCTTGTGGGATAGCCCGCGTCGGCGAGCGCAGCCCGGATGCGCTCGATGTCCGCGGTATCGGTGGCCAGCCGCAGCG
>JBBQGJ010000810.1:0-1767 GCA_038322925.1 Mycobacteriales bacterium | reverse complement strand
CGGCGGTTCCCCCCGCTGCCGACGCCCCCCGCCGTGCTGGCGCACTACCTCACCGAGGCCGCCGCCGAACAGACCGGCGTCGGCACATGGCGATACGCCCCCGCGACATTGACCCGCTGGGTGGCCTCGATCAACCAGGTGCACACCCCCGCCGGCCTCGACGCCCCCGGCCGGTCCGAGGTGGTCCGCCGCGCGCTGTCCGGGATTCGCCGCATCCGCGCCACCCCACCGAACCGGCGCGCCCCGCTGCTCCTATCCGACATCCGGGTGTTGCTGACGTCGTTGACCGCGGAGGCGGGCGACTGGCCGACGGAGGTGGCCGCCCGCACGGACGCCGCGCTGCTGCTGATGGGGTTCGCCGGCGCGCACCGCCGCCCCGAACTGGTCGCGCTCACCCTCGAAGACGTCACCCTGCATCCGACGGACGGGCTGCATGTCCGGCTGCGGCGGTCGAAGACCGACCAGGAAGCCCGCGGCACGGTGAAGGCCCTGCCCTACGGGCGGGACCCGGTCACCTGCCCGCCCTGCGCCTACGTCCGGTGGCGGCAGATCCTGCACGCCTGGGACAGCACCGCCCCCGACGGCCGGCGGCGGGCGGTGATGACCGTCCTCCGCCGCTAAAACGCCAGCACGACCGGCCTCGGCGGGGGAGAGGACGGCGAGGATCTCGAGGTGCAGCACTGCTGCCGCGGCGCCCGACTCCACGAGCCGGCCGACCCGGCCCGGGCGTTGTTCCCGGGCTGAAGATCCTGGACCTGGCCGTCACGAAACCCAGCACCAAGACCATCGCCCGAGCATTGAAGAAGGCCTCGACGATCGATCACCGGTCGATGCACGTCTGCGACACCGCGCCGGGGCTCGGGGAAATGACGAAGTCCGTGCCGCTGCTGCCACCGATCGACCAATGGGGAGCCCTCCCACTCCCACTCCAACGCCTCTCCCCGCACTCGCTGTCCCGCCGAGTCCGCGATCTGCTCGCCGGGAACCTCGGCGCGCACCGCGACCTACCCGTCGACCCCGACCCGGAACCGGAGGTGACCGCGCCAGAGAGCCGGCCGGTGGTCACGACGCCGATGAGCGCTTACCAAGCGGCGGACGCGGCAGCAGCCTGGGACCGCCGCCGCCACGATCTGCAGGACCTGACAGAGATCATCGACGTGCTCACCGACGTCGAACGACGCGCGGAGGAGCTGAACCGCCGCGCCGCGGATCTGGTGGAGAGGTGGCTGTAGGTGGGGTTTCGTGGGGCTTGATGTGCGGTGGTGGCACGCGGACTGGCCAGTCGCCGGCGCGGTAATGGCAGTGATCTGGTCAACGGCTTCTCTGCGGCCGGGCGGACTCCGTTGATCGCGGAGGGCGACAGTTCGCGCACTGACCGTGACATGATCGGGGATTGTCATCCCTGTCCCTGCGCCGGTGCGACGGTGGCGACCCGGCGGCGGTGACCTGAGGCCGAGGGTGATCCGTTCGGGCACGGTCGAAGGGATTTCCGCGCGCGTCGGCGCCGTGCCGTGGTGGTGCGGGAGTGGTGTTCGGTCGGGCGGCTCGGCATGGCGATCGGAGGGCGGGGTGTCCTGGACGACGGTGGGATCGCGGGCGGATGTTGACACCGGCGGTGGTGGTTACCGCGGACCCTTCGGACCTCGTGCGCGGTCGTCCGCTGGCTGAAAATCCTGAACCTGGCCGTCACCCACCTGAGCACCCGCACCATCGCCGAAGCCCTGAAGAAAACAAGCCAGGTCGACCACCGCTCCCCGCACGTCTGCC
>JBBQGJ010000809.1:0-1777 GCA_038322925.1 Mycobacteriales bacterium | reverse complement strand
AACCACACCCGCCGACGGCGACCGCCAACGCTGGCAAGAACAGCACGACCACCCGCCCGGGCCGAAACCTGGCACCCGCGGCTCAAGCTGTACCGCGAGGATTGACCCGCGCGCACGCCTGTTCTGCCAGACCTTTCGAGCTGCCCCCACAGATGATGAGGGTGAGGGGCTCTCTGCTCGAAGTGAGTGGGATTGCGCGGAGAACGGTCGCGAGCTGACGCACCACCGCCTTTCGTCAATGCGCTCATAGTGGCGTTTCGGTTCAGGGTGGAGGCTGACCGCGTCAACGAGCTGCGGTCGTCGGTGCTGTCCGGTGCAGTGCGCGATGCGCGGCCGTCCGGCAGGCGCCGCTGCAGTACTTGGCCGGCCGCCCACCTCGGGAACCACCGCTGTTCAACGGCTTGCCGCACCGCTGACAGATCCTTGGCTGGGCGGTGCCCGACCCAGCCTCCGGACTCTGGCCGGCAGGCCCGAGCAACTCCTCAGGCGGGCCGCCGACCGGCCAGCGGGAACTGACCACCCGACCGGTCAGCTCCGGACCCGGGACGAGCATGTCGGCCGGCGCTACCGGTGGGACGGCTTGCGCCAGCAGCAGACCCATTTCCGCGATGTCGCCGTGGCTCACCCGGCGCAGCAACTCGGCGGCCGCCAGGGCTCCGGCATCGAAACGGGTGCGCGGGTACCCGGTGTCCGCACATACGGCCTCGACCTCGGCGATCGCCGCCCGGGCCGCAGCCGGGGACTCCGGGCTCCCCCGCGCCAACCACGCCAACGCGATCGCTACCGCGGAGTTGCTGCGGGCGAACCGCAGGTCCTCGAACGGCAGCGGCGCACCCACCCGATACTCGCCCAAGGCGGCCGCCCGGCCCATCAGCGCTTCCCGGGTCGGGCCGTCCTGCCAGGACACCCGCCACGTCGGCGGCTCCCACTGCACCAAGACCGTGACCTGCGCGAGCTCGGACAGCACCCTCGACCACGACTTCGCGCCGTCCGATCGCTTCACCGTCACCCCCAACCAACCGTAACGAAACCCGCCTCGACTGTAACGTAACGCCCGGCGATTCGATGCCGCGAGACGCCACCGCGGGCCATCCGACTCCGCGCCCTGGCCCGGACGCTCGCCGGGAAGGCTCCAGCGTGTACAGGCGGGGAGGTGGGGTTGGTCAGGCTCGACTTGGCCGTTCCGTTGGTGGCGCGGTGTCGATGGCCATGCGGCGTTTCCGTTGCCTTGGCCTCGGGGATAGTCGCGGCGGGCACCCGGCTCGACGTAGAAACGGATGAGGCCCTTGGTGGCGGGGTAGCCGATGACGATGGCGTTGTGCCGTCGCCAGTCGGCTGTCAGCGACGTCATCAGGCGCTGCCCGGCGCCTTTGGCAGCGCCTGGGGATCGGACCAGGAAGTCCAGGGTGAGCGCATACCGCCCGGCTTTGACCAGGGCCTTGCGGCGGCGGGTTGTTCCGAGGCGTTCCGGGTTGAGCGCCAGCGCGGCGGTCATCGCGATCATTTCCAGCAGGAGGGGCCAGCCGAGCGCCAGCGACCATCCGAGAGCGAAGAGGAGGTCCGGGTACCCGCCGGGAAAGCCCGCCAGGGTGAGACCGAACACCGCCGGCGTGATGATCAGCCCAATTTCCAGCACGTAGGGGTGCTGGTAAGGAACGTGTCACCTGATCCAAACGCGCGATGGGTCAGTCGTTGGGTGTGTTCAGTGTCAGTCGGCTGCGCATGTCGAGTTTGATCTCGCCGTAGGGGGCTACGTGTGCCCAGAACAGTGGGGTCA
>JBBQGJ010000808.1:0-1780 GCA_038322925.1 Mycobacteriales bacterium | reverse complement strand
GCTGCGCCGGCCGCTGCCCTACCGTCCGGTGATGTACGTCCCGGTGCTGCTGCTGCACACCTCGCTGATCCTTCGGGTCGCGGTGGGTGACGCACGCGGGGTCACCTGGGCGTGGCAGGCCGGCGGGGTCCTGAACATCCTCGCCGTGGTTGCGTTCGCGGCCGTGGCCGGGTGGTCGGCGGCGACGGCCCGGTCGGTGTCCCCACCGGCCGGGCGAGTCACCCAGCCCGTCCCCGCGGACCCGCTGTGAGTCGCACAAAGGTGTCGCGGGCGTCGTGGCACCTGCGGGCCGGCGCAATCGTCGTCGGGTGGCTGACAGCGTTGCTGGTAGCGACACTCGTCCATCCGTTCGTCCCGACCTCGGACTGGCTGCTGGTGCATCTGCTGGTGCTGGGCGCTGCGAGCACCGCGATCCTCATCTGGAGCTGGCATTTCACCGCAGCGGTGCTGCGGGTGCCGGACTCCGTCACCCGGCGGGGTCAGGTGGCCCGGTTGGCCGCGTTCACCGGCGGAGCGGTCACCGTTGTCACCGGAATGAGGACCGGGATCTGGACCTTGCTGCTGGCCGGTGGCCTGCTCGTCGCCGCCACGGCCGGCTGGCACGCCTGGTCCCTGCTCCGCCGGCTGCGCCGCGCGCTGCCGTCGCGGTTCGGGGCCACCGTCCGCTACTACGTTGCCGCTGGATTGCTCCTTCCGGTGGGTGTGGCGCTCGGCGTTGCGATGGGCCACGGTGACCTACCTGACGCGTTGCATGCCCAGTTCCTGGTCGCGCACGCCCTGCTCAACCTGCTCGGCTGGATCGGCCTGACGGTGATCGGCACCCTGGTCACCTTATGGCCCACCATGCTGCGCACCCGGATCGCGGATCGCGCCGAACGAACGGCCCGCCGGATCCTGCCGGTGCTACTCGTCGGCCTCGGCGTGGCCGCGGGAGGCGCGCTCTCCGGACTCATGCTGCCCACCGCCGGAGGGGTGCTGATCTACCTCGCCGGTGTTCTCCTGGCGGCTGCTCCGCACGTCGACGAGGCCCGGCGGAAGGCGCCGGTCGAGTTCTCCACGGCCTCGGTGCTGGCCGGGATGACCTGGCTGGCCGGGTGCCTGGTCCTGCTGGCGGCGAGCATCGGAACGGCGACGGACTGGACACAGGCCGCGGAGCGGGTCGGGTGGGTAACCGTTCCGCTGATTGCGGGATTTGTCGCCCAGGTGCTACTGGGCTCCCTCACCTACCTCCTGCCGGTGGTGCTGGGCGGCGGACCATCTGCCGTCCGGGCCACAGCCGCAGTGCTGGGCGGCGCCGCCGCCGCGCGGGTGACCGCTGCCAACGTCGGGCTGCTGGTCTGTGTGCTCCCGGTGCCGAGCCTGATCCGGGTGCTGGTGTCCTTGGTCGTACTGGTGGCGTTGGCATCCTTCCTGCCGCTGCTCGTACGGGCGGTGCTGATCGCCCGCCGCCCCCTGGCCCAGCCGCTGCCAACCACCACGCCGGGGTCGAAGCGGCCCATCCAGCGGCGGGTCGGTCTTGCGGCCGTCGGTCTCGCCGCGGTCCTGCTGGCAGCGGCCGGCGGGGTGGCCCTCGACCCGGCGGCCGCCGGGGTGGGGCCCTCGTTCGACGGGGCCGGCGGGGTCCATGCGACCGGCAACACCACCACAGTGCAGGTCAGCATCACAGGCAAGCGATTCGTGCCCGACGTCGTCGACGTGCCAAGCGGTGACCGGCTTGTGGTCGTGCTGCACAACACCGGCGACGAAACCCACGACCTGGTTTTGGAAAGCGGCGCCCGCA
>JBBQGJ010000807.1:0-1789 GCA_038322925.1 Mycobacteriales bacterium | reverse complement strand
CGAAACCCGACCGCACCCGCCGCAACGCGACCCGCGCGCCCGCGGACGCGCGGCGACCACTACCGCGTCGTCGGCCCAGTCGATGCCGCTGATCACCACCGGCGACAGATGCGGAAGCAGAACACGGCAACAGCCTCTTGTAGCCACCAACTCAGGGCACCACGCCCGCGCACGTCCGGCAGCCTGGACCGGCATCACGCAAAGTGGGCCAGAACCACTTAAAGTGAGGACCGACAGCCGTCCGACATATTGCCGGGTTCGCCCGGATGATCAGGAACCTGTCCGGCGACAAGGACACGCTCACCGGGTGGATGAGTGCCGTCGACGCGGAACTGCCAATGTTGCGTCCGTTCACCGCCGGACTGCGCCGCGACCTGGACGCCGTGGTCGCCGGCCTCACCCTGGAACACAACTCGGGCGCGGTCGAGGGCACCGTCAACCGCATCAAGCAAATCAAGGCGGCGATGTACGGACGAGCGAAACCCGACCTGCTCCGCAAGCTGATCCTCCTGGCCTGAACGCCGCGCCATGATCCCGAAACGGCGACACCGACGCCCATGTCCCTCAGGCACAGCCACCGCCGGCATCACGGAATGTGTGCCAGAACCACTTACCGTGACCAGTGACAGGCTGAGGTCGGCGACACCGGTCGCGTAGAGCGTCGGGTGGCCGGTGGCCCTCAGGAAAGCGGTCTCGTCGACACCCAGGGCGCTGACACCGGGGAGCCGGCCCGGGTCGTCGACCAGCGGTTTCCCACGCTCCTCGACCTGGGTCATCACCGTGTGCCAGGCCACGCCGAGCTGGTCGGCGACGGCGGAAACGGTCCGGTCGTGGTGGCCGACCTGCTCGAAGGCCCATTGCCCGGCCCGGTCGGTGAGCACCGCCCGCGGGGCGATCGCGTGGTGTCGTTCAGTCCAGGTCTTGTTCGGGCACAACGCGTATCGGCAGTGGAAGATCCGCTTGCGAGGAGACGACGATGAGCTGCCCGCAGACAGTGATCAACGATCTCACTTCGCTCAGTGATGCTCTCGACGATCCTGAGAGCAACCTTCCAGCTATCGTCCGTGTGCTGGCCGACGATCTCTGGGCGACGGTCCATCCTTCCTCGGGCTCACTGTGATGCTGCACGTCGCTGACAGCCCGGTCGTCATCAGGCACGGCGATGTCGCCCTTCCGCTGCGGTGCACGGTTCGCTGCTGCTGTCCCTTCTGCCGATGGGGCCAGCCACCACGACTGGAAGCATCGCGTTCCACTGTGGTACTCCAGGTGCGTTCCTTGCCCTGGCCGACGATGTTCGGTGGATCTTCAACCTCGATGGCCGGCCGGTTCTCGACGGACAACTACCAGCGGTCGCAGAGCAGGCCAGGCGTTCACGGCGCCCGCGGCCCACCGCGCTGCCGGCGTCGACGACCCCGCCGCTACCGGGTGATCCGGCACCGGTTGACCTGACCGGTAACCGAAAATAGTTTCACACCACAACTTCTCACCATGTTTGTGGCTCATGACGTCTGCGACCGGTGCGGTGACAGCAGCCTCGTCTGGCCCCGCCTTGTCTCTCCCATGCGGGGATCCATGGGACAACCTGGCCGTGCAGGGGTTCGGCGCGCGGGACGGGTGGGACCGTCACCGACTCGGGTGATCTGATGAAACCGGCTCTTCACAATCGAGGGTGTAGAGCGGGTCGGCGCGTCGTTGGCCGGGTAGGGGTCGAGGTCCTCGGAGGATGAAGGGGCTCATCACAATCCGGGGTGTAGGCGGGTGTCTGATCCGGGGGTCTGAACCCGCCGGT
>JBBQGJ010000806.1:0-1793 GCA_038322925.1 Mycobacteriales bacterium | reverse complement strand
GGTCCAGCGACTGCGGGAGGTCACCCGGGAGTGTGGCCGCGCTGGTCGTCAGGAGATGGCCTGCCCCGGGGGTCGGTGGCGGCGGGGACCCGGTGAGACCTACCGAGTTAGCTGACTGCTTGCTAATCTGCTAATACCCCGGTGTGGTAGCGCGTTCGGCGGCGTCCGCTCGGCGCGACCTGTGTCTGTCGGTCTGCCAGACCCGGCCGGAGATCGGTGAGGCGTGCAGCCAGCGATGGGTGAAGGTTCGGTGTCACCGGGAAGGAGCGACGGTAATGACGGCAGCTGCCGAGTCGACCCGCGTGCCCGTCGCGGGGGGCGGCGACGTTCGCGCTACCTCGGCGCTCAAGCATGGGGCGTTCCAGCAGGACAGGTGGTCCGACGGGGCGGCGAAGGGTCTGGTCGCGGCGCGGTCGACCGACGGAGGATCCACGTGGGCCCGGAACTACGCCGAGTTCAGCGTGTGCTCGGACGTGCCGGCCACCGCGTTCCAACCGCAGTTCAAGCGTGCGACCGATCCCTGGGTGAGTTTCGACTCCGCCGGCCGCGCATATCAGATCTCCTTGGGCATAGATGCTCCCTCTCTGGCGCTGTCCGGGGTGGATGTCGCGACCTCGACCACCGGCGGCGCGACCTGGAGCGCGCCGGTCAGGGTCATCACGGACGACAACCCGGTCAACTTCAACGACAAGGAATCGATCACCGGCGATTGGCGGCCGCAGGTCGGGGCGGGCAAGGCCTACGCCACCTGGATCCGCGGCGACCTGCCCGGGTGGGACAACACCAGCCCGGTCGGTCAGGCCAATTCCTTCGCGTTCCGTGGCCTGCCGATGTTCTCCGGAACCGCCGACGGTGGGGCAACCTGGTCGGCGCCGGTCGCGATGAGCAACGCGAACCTGTACATGCAGGGCAACCAGATCGTGGTGCTACCCGACGGTTCCCTGGTCAATGTCGGCGCTGTGCTGTTCCGCGGCTCCGGCGTCCAGCCCACCCCCCAGCAGTTCTTCTGGGCCGCGATGATCTCCAAGGACGACGGCAAGACCTGGGGCGCCCCGGTGAAGGTCGCGCCGCTGGGCACCGCGCTGTTGACCAACCCGGACATCCCGCAGCCGACGTCGCTCGATCAGACGATTCGGGCCGGTGACTACCTGCCGGACGTTGCGGTCGATCACACCACCGGCGCCCTGTACATGGTGTTCGCCAATGACATCGGCGGTGGGGTCAACCATGTCATGTTGACCCGGTCCACCGACGGCGGGAAACGGTGGAGCACTCCGGCCGACGTCACCGCCACCGGGCCCGCGAACCATTCCTTCAACGGCACCGTCGAGGTCACCGCGGACGGCACGGTCGCGGTCATGTACTACGACTTCAGAAACAACACGCCGACCCCCGGGGTGCCCACCGATGTCTGGCTCACCCACTCCCACAACGGCGGTCAGACCTGGACCGAGCAGCACGTCTACGGACCGTTCAACATGGAAAATGCGCCCGTCGCCCGTGGGTGGTTCCTCGGCGACTACCAGGGCCTGGCCGCCATTGGCACCGACCTGGCGTTGTTCTTCGCGGTCAGCAGCACCACCGCCAACACCGCCGACGTCATCTCCGTCCGCGCGAGGCCAGGCGTTTGAGTTCGTGCACGGCCAGGATCACGGTTGGTCCGGCGCCGCGGTCTTGATCTCATGGGCCAGGGTCAGCGCCTTGTCCAGCTCGGGGCGGACCTTGATGCGGGTGCTGATCTTCTCGGAGAACACCCGGGTGCAGTGGGCGCGGGTGAGCGCGTCGAGCTGGCT
>JBBQGJ010000805.1:0-1814 GCA_038322925.1 Mycobacteriales bacterium | reverse complement strand
ACCACCTGATCCAGAATCTGACCCTTTGTTGACCGTCTCTTGGGATGACGACCACGGGGCGCTGTTCCGTCGTTGATGCTGCCGATGTGGTGGTCGGCGTCGGCGTGGGTTTGATCTTGGTGGTCTGCACCGTCAGTGTGTCGAGGAACTGATGGGTGCACGGCGCCCCCGCTGATTTCTTGGCCGAGACCGTCGGCGGCGCCGTGCGTAGTGCGAAAGGCACTGATGGTCACGGTAGAGGTCGATCCCGAGCGCGTCGAGTCCCGGCTGGCTGCCGGGGAGGTGGCGTGCCCGTCGTGTCCGCAAGGGGTGCTCGTCCGGTGGGGTTTCGCCCGTTCTCGACCGGTGGTGGGCGTGGCTGAACCGGTACGGCCGCGCCGTTCCCGGTGCCGCGGGTGCGCGGTGACCCATGTGTTGTTGCCGTCGACGTTGTTGCTGCGCAGGGCCTATCTGGCCGAGCTGATCTGGGCGGCGGTGGTGGCCAAGGCGGCCGGTGCCGGGCATCGGGTGATCGGGGCGCGATTGGGGATTCCCGGATCTACGGTCCGCGGGTGGCTGCGGGTGATCACCGGGCGAGCCGAGGTGGTGCGGCACTGGTTCGTCTCGATCGCGGTCACCGCGGGGGTCGACGTGTCGATACCGAAAGCGACCGGATCACGGTGCGGGGATGTGATCGCCGCGGTCGGCGTTGCCGCCGAGTCGCTGGCGGCGCGGTTCGGCGATGGGTCGGTGATCGGTGCGGTGACGGCGGCCCAGGTCACTGTCGTGGGCAGCGGTGCCCGGCTGTTGTCACCGGGTTGGCCGCCAGCGCTGTGACCGGTCGGTGCAACACGAATTGACCCTGACATTGACGGCGGGGATCGGTCAGGGTCGCAGGCGATGACTGCCCGGCAACAGATCTGGGTGGCATCGCCACGATGAGGGAGCCATTGCCTTGCCAACCGAGGATGAGAAACGACGCGAGCGAAGCCACGCGGTCGGATTGTTCCGCTACCAATTGATCTGCCCGGCACTCGACGGTGGGCTCTCGACGAAGGCCCGTGGCCGCCTGGTCCGCGAGATCGCCGCCCGTGAGCACACCGATCCGTTCGGGACGCGGGTGCGCTATTCCCGTGACACCCTGGACCGCTGGATCCGCCGCTACCGGGCCGGCGGGTTCGTCGAGCTGATCCCTTCGCCGCGGTCATCGGCGCCGCGCACCGATACCGCGACCCTGGAGATGGCGGCCGCGCTCAAGCGGGAGAACCCGGCGCGGACCGCCGCGCAGGTGGCCCGGATCCTGCGGGCCTCGGCGGGGTGGGCGCCGTCGGAGTCGACGCTGCTGAGGCTGTTTCACCGCCTGGAGTTGATCGGCCCGGCCGCCGGGGACACCCCCACGGTGTTCGGGCGCTTCGAAGCCGAGAACCCCAATGACCGTTGGACCGGGGATGCGTTGCACGGCCCCAGGATTGGCGGCCGCAAGACCTATCTGTTCGCGTTCCTCGATGATCATTCCCGGCTGATCTGTGGCTACCGGTTTGGGTTCAGTGAGGACACCGTCCGGTTGGGCGTGGCCCTGGAGCCGGCGTTGGCCTCCCGTGGGGTCCCGGGCAGCGTCTACGTCGACAACGGTTCGGCGTTCGTCGATGCCTGGCTGTTGCGGGCCTGCGCGAAACTCGGCATCCGGTTGGTGCATTCGACCCCGCACCGGCCTCAGGGCCGCGGGAAGATCGAACGGTTCTTCCGCACCGTGCGTGAGCAGTTCCTCGTCGAAGTCGTCGACACCACCGCCGAGGAGCTGGCTGCCGCGGGCACCGATCACCGCAGCGCACTGC
>JBBQGJ010000804.1:0-1864 GCA_038322925.1 Mycobacteriales bacterium | reverse complement strand
TGATCCCATGCCGCTCCAGGGCCGGATCTCGGTCACGGGCACGCCGCCCGTGCACGACTCGCCATCGCGCGAGCCGTCCCGTCGATGCGCCCGGCGCCGGGCGGATCGACGAAGGCCGAAAGTCGCCGGAGCACCGCAAGGCCCAGTATCAGCCGTCTCGCCCGTCAGGAGAGCGCCATGACCGTCGCAGTACCTTCGGAGAACGCCGAGTTGATGGCTCTCGACTCGGCGGGGGACCTGCTCGCCGAGCTGATCGCTGCGGCGGTCGCGGGCAACCAGCGCGCGTGGGAAACCCTGTACGAGCGGTACGCACCGCTGGTGTCCGCCGTCTGCCGGCGATACCGGCTGGCCCCCAGCGACATCGACGACGTCAGCCAGATGGTGTGGATGCGTCTGGTGCAGAACGTCGGTCGGCTCCGCGACCCGAGGGCGCTGCCGGGCTGGATCGTCACCACCGCCAAGCACGAGGCCCTGCGGGTCCTCGAACTCCGCCGGCGGACCGAGCCCGCCGACCCGATGGTCGATTCACGGTTCGATGCCGGGAACGCTGCGACCGGCGACACCGCGGTCGACGAGAACCTGCATCGCTTCGAACGGCGGCAGGCGCTGCACGACGGACTCCGGCAACTGCGTCCGCAACATCGTCAGCTGCTGTTGATGCTGACTGCCGATCCGCAAATCCCCTACCAGGAGATCAGCAGGCGGCTCGGCATTCCGACCGGCAGCATCGGCCCGACCCGGGCGCGCTGCCTGCGCAAGCTCCGGGACACGTCGCAGGTGCAAGCGCTGCTTGCCGGGTAGCTGCGATCGTTCGGATCGCCGGCGGTGCCCACGCTGAGGGGTCGTGGGCACCGCCGGGCAGTGGTGGAGTGGTGGGACTGGTGGACTGCGTTGAAGGCGAGTCGAGGCCGCACTGAGTCACACTGGATGGATGAGCAGTCACTCCCCGCGCCGCATTGCCGGTCTGGTACCGGCCGTGGTCACCACCGCGGGCCTCACCGCCGCCTTGGCCACCCTGACCGGGCTGACCCACGTCACCCGAGGGCTCCCGGAGGCTCTCGGCGCCGGGTCATCGCAGATCGGCCCGACGGCGGCCAGATCGCCGCACTTCGCCGACGGCACGTTCCACAACACCGAGCCGAGTCACGTGCTGGCACCCGGTGACGCGGTCTCGATGATTCCCGCGCTGATCAGGCACCGGGGCGCCGGGCGCCCGTCGGGACCCGTGCCGCTGATCACCGAGCGTCCCGCCGCCGCGGCGGGCGAGCTGGCCGTCACCTGGCTCGGTCACGCCACAGCGCTGATCGAGGTCGACGGCCGGTATGTGCTGGCCGACCCGGTGTGGGGCGAGCGGGTCTCGCCGTCGCCGGCGATCGGCCCCGCGCGGATCCACCCGGTGCCGCTGCCGATCGAAAACCTGCCCGTGCTCGACGCCATCGTGATCTCACACGACCACTACGACCACCTCGACCTGCCCACCGTGCGCAGCCTGCTGTCGTCCCAGACCGCGCCGTTCCTGGTCCCGCTCGGGATCGGGTCACACCTGCGCGGCTGGGGAGTGCCGGATAACCGCATCGTCGAACTCGACTGGGACGAGCAGCACGTGGTGGGCGAGCTGACGCTCACCTGCACCGAGTCCCGGCACTTCTCCGGTCGCGGGCTCAAACGCAACCCGACGTTGTGGTGCTCGTGGGCCATCGCCGGCCCGCGGCACCGGGTCTACTTCGGCGGGGACACCGGCTACACCGCGGCCTTCGCCGAGATCCGCAAACGGCACGGCCCGTTCGACATCACCGTGCTGCCCATCGGGGCCTACGGCGACCAATGGCCGGACATCCACCTGAACCCCGAAGAGGCGGTGGCC
>JBBQGJ010000803.1:0-1876 GCA_038322925.1 Mycobacteriales bacterium | reverse complement strand
GGAAGCGCCCGGTAGGCCGAAACGCTGAACGGCTGGTTGGGAGTCGAAGGCAGACCCGCCGGCGGATTCCACGGACGGGGCACGGAAGACGACTGACCCGTTGCCTTCGTGATAGGCGGCGCCGCTGGCAACAGCGGCTGTGCCAGGGGCGAACATCCGCTCCAAAGACATCTCGCGCGCAGCAAATGCGATGCTGCTCGAGGGGCTCGCATCACCTGAAATGAACGGCGCCGCTCCCGGTGTCGGTGCGGTGCGGACGGGGCTGGGTTGAACTGACGGTCCGCGGGTCGTCGTCGCGAGCGCGGCTCCCGGCTGGGTGGAAGCGAAGGGACCAGCGGCGGCCACCGACGAAACAGATGACGAACCCAGCAGGGGCGCCGGATCCGGGGGCACCGAGTAGTGAGCTTCGCCGCGGAACGCGGCCCGGGCTTCAGGTCTCTGGGTTGCTGTGCCGGGATCAGGGAAGCTGCCGGTCGGTGGATGGTCCTGTGCCTGGGCGCGCTGCACCGCCGTCGGCGGCGCGAGATGATCCGGCGCCACCTCCCGGTGGGGCTCCGCACCGTGACGCTGCACAAGATCCGAGGAGCGGGCACCCGGCAGATCCTCCTCGACAGCGGTGTTGTCCCCGACGTGTGCGATGCCGCCTCCGAGGGTCGTTGCCCAATCGAGCGAACCACTCTGCGGCTCGGTGTTCGACCCCGCTGGAGCATCCCGCACAGGAACTGCGGGGGGTTCGGATCCCAATGCCGGCGGTCCAGCAGCGTGGTTGTCAATCGGTTGTTGGGTGCCGACGCGACCGGGGGCGGCCAGCTGAGGGGCTGCATGGGGAACCGGCGGCGCTGAGCTGCGTTGGAGGAGAACCCGATCGGGCGTCGGGTGGGCAGCTGGCGTCGAGACCTCGTGGTACCGGACGGCGGACATGGACGATGCAGACCCGGTGAGCGGCGCTCCCAGGCCCAGCGGATTCGACGCGCCCGGAAAGATCGGGCGGCTGGTATCGCTGGCGAACGGATCACTGCGTTGTAGCGACGCCGGCGCGGGGTCGCTCATCGGCGTGGGTCGGCCGGCACTTCCTGCCGTTGCCGCTGAAGTGGCTCGCTGAACCGACGGTGCCGCCTGCATTTCTTCCGTTGCGATCGGTTGCAGGCCGATCGCCGTTGGCAGCACCGGTCCTGCTGTGGCCCTGCATCTTTGGAACGCGGCCGGTGGACCGGCCGCAAGTGGGGCGCCCAGGCCCAGTGGCCGTGTCGCCGGCAAGTCGGCTATCGCGCGTTGCCCCGCGGGGAGGGCCGCGGCGGCGTCTCTACCCGGCGTCGACAGATGAGCGATGACATCACCTGCGACTGTGCTGTCATGGACTGCGCGCTCACCCGCGGACGTCATCCCCCACAGGGGTGACTCGCCCGCAAATGCCACATCCGCCAAAGCCGTTGTTGGGTCGGCGTACTCGGGCAGGTGCCCCGGCTGCGTTCCCGGCGTCAGCGGCTCGGTGGACCTTGACATCGTCCGAGCGTCGTGCGCGTACGGCAACGACGGGCGGAAAGTCGCGGTCTGCTGCGGCGGCGCCGATGTCAGCGAATCAGCGATAGGCCCTGGCGCAGTGGCCGGCAGGCGCTGCAGGGGCAGGTCGAGGTGTTCCTGAGTGAAGGGCGTCCGCCCACTGTGACCGGTCATCAGCCCTTGCGCGGTCACCGGCGAACGCGGCTGCCCAGACGTCCGACCGGCCTGCGAGGCACCGGCGGACCCGGCCGTCACGAGTTCCGAATCTGCGGCATGTGCAGAGCGCGCCGCGGACCTCTGCTGCGACGGTGGTGCACATGGTGGAGCCGAGCGAGGTGATGGGTCGCCCGCGCGGATCCACGGCGCCAGCACGCGT
>JBBQGJ010000802.1:0-1895 GCA_038322925.1 Mycobacteriales bacterium | reverse complement strand
GAGGCCGCCATCATGGCCAGGCGGTCACCTCGCAGAGGGTCACTGGGCAGACGATCACCGCTCCATGTGTTACAGAGCAATGGGTAGCCGGCACGGCCGTCCAGGTCCTGGCCACCGTGTCCGGGGCCCGTTCCAGCTGGCAGGTCTGGCATGTCCGCGCCGAAGCCGAACGACGCGCCCGAGCCGCCGGGGTTGCCCTTGCCGATCTCGACGGCGCGGTCAACCAGGTAGTGGCCGCCACCCTGTCCCCCGCCCACTCGATCCCCCTGAGTGCACCCGAAGCCATCCTTGAGCCGGACATTCTGCGCCGCCGTGACGGCTCCAGCGTGTACACCGTCGCCGGGTCCGCACTGTTCACCTCCCAAGCCGTCATGGACGCCGAGGCGGCCCTGGTCGCTGCCGCGCTGCGCACCGACGGGCCCGCCGTGCCGGCCGTCGTGGTCGAGGTGGCGCTGCTGGAATCCGCCGCAAACGGGGTCACCCTCAACCCTGCCCAGGCACAACTCGTCCGCGAGATGGCGACCTCGGGCGCCCGCCTTCAGCTCGCCATCGCCCCCGCAGGGTCCGGCAAGACCACGGCCATGGCCGTCCTGGCCCGCGCGTGGACCGACGGCGGCGGCACGGTCATCGGCCTGGCCCCCTCAGCAGTGGCCGCATCGGTGCTGCGTGAGCAGATCGGCTCGCGCACCGACACCTTGGCCAAGCTCACCTGGTCCCTGACCCATAACCCCATGCCCGCGTGGGTGCGCGACATCGACGCCGCCACCCTCGTAATCATCGACGAGGCGGGGATGGCCGGGACCACCCAACTCGCCGCGGCCGTGGACTACATCACCGCCCACGGCGGGGCAGTCCGTCTGGTCGGCGACGACCAACAGCTCGCGTCGGTGGCCGCCGGAGGAGCCCTGCGTGACATCGCTGCGACCGCAGGTGCCGTCACCCTCTCCGAGCTCGTCCGGTTCAAAGACCCCGCCGAGGGGGCGGCCAGCCTGGCGCTGCGAACCGGAGACGACGCCGGCATCGGGTTCTACCTGGACAACGGCCGGGTCCACGTCGGGGACCTGACCGCCGCGACCGGCGCGGCCTACCGCGCCTGGTCGACCGACCGTGCCGCCGGCCTCGACTCGATCATGCTGGCCCCCACCCGCGACCTGGTCGCCGCCCTGAACGCCCGCGCCCGCACCGACCGCCTCTTGGCCGAAACCCAGCCGGTGGGTGCCGAGGTGACCCTGGCCGACGGGAACCGGGCTAGCGCCGGCGACACGATCATCACCCGAACCAACCAGCGCGCACTGGTCATCAGCGCCACCGACTGGGTCAAGAACCGCGACCGATGGACGGTGACCCGGGTACACGCAGGCGGCGCCATGGACGTCCAACACCTGCGAACCGCCCGGCACGTCACCCTGCCCGCCGCCTACGTGGCCGCCTCCACCGAGCTCGGGTATGCCTCCACCGTCCACGGCGCCCAGGGCGTCACCACCGACACCTGCCACACCGTCGCCACCGGGGATGAGTCTCGGCAGTTGTTCTACGTCGCAATGACCCGCGGCCGAACCGGCAACGACGTCTACCTGGTCACCGCCGGCGACGGCGACCCACACAGTGTCGTCAAGCCCGAAACCGTGCGACCGCCCACCGCCACTGACATCCTGGCGGGAATCCTGGCCCGCGACGAGCGGCAACGCTCGGCGGCCACGTTGGCCCGCGAGCAGGCCTGCCCTACAACACTTTTGCGTGATGCCGTCGCCCGGTACCACGATGCTCTGGGGGTCATCGCGCAGACCGTCGTCGGCGCCGACGTCATGACCGGCGTCGACACCGCAGCCGAGGAGCTCCACCCCGGCCTGACCGACTCCCCCGCCTACCCCACGCTGCGCGCCCACCTGGCCATC
>JBBQGJ010000801.1:0-1897 GCA_038322925.1 Mycobacteriales bacterium | reverse complement strand
TGGACAAGTCCAAGCAGTTCTTCACCGAACTCGGCTACCCGATCAACCAGCAGTTCACCGATGAGAACGCTTCGTGCGTCGTCATCAGCGACACGATCTACCTGATGTTGCTGGTCGAACCGTTCTTCAAGACCTTCACCAAGAAGGACCTCGCCGACGCGAGCACGTCTACCGAAGTGATCGTCGCGCTGTCCGCGGACAGCCGGGAGGCCGTCGACGAGCTCGTGGACAGGGCCATCGCGGCCGGCGCCGGACCGTCGAAGGAGCCGATGGACGAGGGCTTCATGTACAGCCGGAGCTTCGCCGACCCCAACGGCCACCTGTTCGAGGTGATGTGGATGGATCCGGCAGCGGTGCAGCCGACCACCTGACCGGTCAATACGGCAGGAACGCCGTCGCCGGCTGCCTGCGGTGGTCAGCGGACCGACCCGACGTCCGGCCCGCACAGCGCGTCCTCGAGGTGGGCAGCGGTGCCGCCGGCCTGCGACGTCATGGCACCCGGAATTTGGGCGCTGACGGGTTGGCGTCTGTCTATCCGCGCAGGAATGGGTTCGGCCGCCGTCGTGGTGAACGAAACGGCGAGCGGGAAATCGTCGCGCAATGACGTGATCTGAGCCGCTCTGATGATGCTGGCAAGTCCGAGGGTCGCTTCCAGCGTCGCGAAGTGATCGCCGATGCAGTTCCGCAGGCCGCCGCCGAACGGGAGGTACTGCCATCGATTGCGGCCGGCAGACCGCTCGGGGGGAAACCGATCCGGGTCGAATCGGTCAGGCTGCTCCCACAATTGCGGGTCGCGATGCAGGGTGTGGGTCCCGACCACCACCTTCACACCCTGTGGCATCCGGAATTTGTCGACAACGGTGTCCCGCATCGTCATCCGCGTCACTGCTGCCGCCGGCGGGCAGAGCCGGAGCAATTCCTGGATGACCCGGATCGTGAGCGTCAACCGGGGGACGTGGTCAACGGTGAATCCCCGATCGCCGATCTGCGCGACCTCGGTTGCCGGGCCATCCCGGAGCGCCCGATCCCGACCGACCGCCACAAGCTGAAGGCCAGCGTTGTTGCGGTGGTGTCGTGCCCAGCAATGAGGAACGCCAGCAGTTCTTCGGCGATGGCCTGTCGGCTCAGCGGGCGCCCGGTCGCTGGATCCGGCGTGTGCAGCAACAGGTGGATCAATGGCGCGTCCCGCTCGGGATCCGCCTGGGCGGCAGCGATGGCGTCGTTGCTGACGGCGTTCATGGTCACCAACGACAACCGCACCCGTCGGCGGGCGGGAGTGGGCAGCCAACGGGGGGAGCGCAGCGGACGGGTGGCGCGCCCGCTGACGTATCGCAACAGATTCGTTCCCAGAAAGCGGCTCTCGGTGTGAATCAATCCCTCCTTGTCGAAAGCGCCGTCAGAGCGGGCGAACACATCGTGAACGCCCTGCGGTGAAGTGATCACCGCGAACGACAGGACAAAGCGCTATGGACGAAGCCCACCATGCTGACGGGACCACCCGCTTCCCGGATCGGTCTCAGCAGGTGGACATCGTGGGTCCCGGCAAGCAGGCACAGTGGGAGGGGTGTTCCGCACCCTCGCCCCCGCCCGCCGACGGCTCGTGCTCGCCGTCCTCACGGTGCTCACCGTGGCGGTCGTCGCGCTGGGCGCGGTCTTCCTCGTCCAGCGCACCAATAGGTCGCAATCGACAGCGGTCGATCAGAACCAGCCCGGGCCGGTGCTGTTGGTCCCCGGCTACGGCGGATCGACCGGCTCCTTGCAGACGCTCGCCGAAAGGTTCACGCAGGGGGGCCGGGACGCGACGGTCGTCCGGCTTCCGGGCAACGGAACGGGGGATCTCACCGTGGCCGCCAACGCTCTCGGGATCGCAGCGCGTGCGGCAATGGCCAGGACGGGC
>JBBQGJ010000800.1:0-1916 GCA_038322925.1 Mycobacteriales bacterium | reverse complement strand
GGGCAGCTCCGGACGCTGCTGGCGGCGGCACCCGGCGACCCGGTGCCGGTGCCCAGCGACCGGGTGCTGTACCGGATCGCCGCCGAGTTGGACCGGGGCGGTCACGTGTTCGGGGCGGCAACGACCAGGCGGACGACGGCGAACCGACCCGACCGGCCGTTCACCGCCGGTGTGGAGATGCGTCCCGGGCAGCAGGTGCACATCGACACCAACACGGTGGACATCATGTGCCGCTATGCAGACGGGGTGACCCGGCGGGCGGAGCTGACCATCGCGGTGGACGTCGCGACCCGGACCATCGGCGCGGGTGTCTTCGCGCCGAGCACCAAGGCCGTCGACGCGGTGGCGGTGCTGGCCCGGATGGTGGTGCCCGACCCGCTGCGGCCGGGGTGGCCCGAGTCGCTGCTGTTCGCCCACTCGTCGTTGCCCTACGAGCGGTTGCTGAGCATTGACGCCCGGTTCGGCAGGCCGCCGCCCGGCCGGTGATCCTGCCGGACACCATCGTGTGTGACCGCGGCTCGGTGTACATGGCGGAGGCGTTCCGCCGGGCCTGCCGCGCCCTGGGCATCTCGGTACAGCCCGCCCGGCCTTACACGCCCACCGACAAGGCAATCGTGGAACGCACTTTCGGGTCCATCAACACACTGTTCTGCCAGCACGTCAACGGTTACGTCGGCGGCAACGTGACGATGCGGGGCAAGGACCCCGCCGCGGAGGCGGTGTTCACCGTCGCCCAACTTCAGGAGCTGTTCGACGAATGGGTGGTCGCGGTCTGGCAGAACCGGCCGCACGAATCGTTGACCCACCTCTGGGGGCAGGGTGCCGCGGTGTCACCGAACGACGCCTACGCGGCGATGGTCGCCCGCAGCGGCTACGTGCCGGTGCCCCGCCAGGCCGCCGACTACGTGCAGCTGCTGCCGGTGGAGTGGCGGATGATCAACGAGGACGGCATCACCTACGGCAACCGGGTTTACGACAGCGCTGAGCTCAACCCCTACCGGCGCACCGGTTCCGGGGTACAAAGCCGCGGCGGCCGGTGGGAGATCCACTACGACCCCTACGACATCACCGCCATCTGGGTGCGTAATCATCACCACGGCGGGTGGATCACCGCGCAGTGGGTGCACCGAGGCATCGTCGGACAGCCGTTCAGCGCGGCCATCTACGAACACGTCCGCCTTCAAGCAACGACCACCAGAACCCCGGTCGGTGACGACTACATCGCCCGACGCGTCGCCGACCTGCTCACCCCCACCGGCAGCTCGCCACGATCGGACGCCGACAGGCGGGCGGTGGCGAAGGACCTCAACCGTCCCGCACGTCCCCGGCTCAGCGTGGTCAACGACGCGGCGGTCAACGACGCCACCGAACCGTGGGACGAGCACACCGATGAGGACGACACCGCCGGCCGGGTGCCGGCCGAGAAGTCAGCAGCTGCCGGGTATCCCGTTTTCGATGCCGCGAGCCCGGATTGGCGGTTCTGAATGCACGCCCCCGACGTCACGCCCCTGACAACCCTGGCCGGATGGCGACAGTTCGTTCGACGCCCACCCGCGCAGGCGCCTACCGACCCGCCGGACGGTGAGCGGGCGGCAGGGAACCCGGAACTGCACGCCGCGCATACCCGGCGGCGGATCGAATACCACACCGAGTTGGCCGCCCTGCAGACACCGGAACTGCGGAAGATCGTCACCACCGGGCGGGGACTGCTGCTGCTGAACCGGCGGCAGTACGGCGCCCGCCGCGGCCTGCTCGTCAGCGGTGAGCCGACCACCGGGAAATCAACAGCGATCACCCAACTGGGTCGGGCCGTGGAACTGGCCTACCGACGTCTACGGCCGGGCAGCGACGACGCCGCACCAGTCGTTTATCTGACGATGCCGCCGCAGGCCACACCGAAGTCGTTGAGCATCGAG
>JBBQGJ010000799.1:0-1918 GCA_038322925.1 Mycobacteriales bacterium | reverse complement strand
CGGCGGGCGGACTGATTCGTCGGTGCTGACGGTGTCATGGACCTGAGGCTACACTCTTCGATATAGTCGCTATATCGATTTGAGGAGGTGTTGGGCTGGTGACTGTGGATCGGACAGACAATGGATCGCGGCGACCTTACCGTTCCCCAGTGCGTGAACAGCGTGCCGTGGACACCCGCAGCCGGATCACCGCGGCGGCGAGCGCGCTGTTCGCCGAACACGGATTCACCGGCACCACGGTGGCCACGATCGCGGCCCGGGCCGGGGTGGCAACGCCGACGGTATACGCAACCTTCGGATCCAAGGGCGCCATCGTGCAGGCCCTGCTGGCCCAGATGGAGCAGGACGCAGATGGCGCCGGCTGGGCACGTCGCATCACACAAGAAACGGATCCGTACGCCAAACTGGCCGCCTTCGCTCGGTGGACCACCGCGCTGCTCTCCTCCAGCAGGAGCGTCATCGCAGCGGCACGCGACGCCGCCGCAGATCCAGCGATCATCGAGCTCCGCGACGAAGGAGATCGACATCGCCGGGAGGGTCTGCGCGCCCTGGTCGCCGCACTTGCCCACAGCAAGGCTTTGCCTCTTGATCTGAGCCAAGAACACGCCCTCGACCGGGCCTGGATGCTGACCGGGGTCGAGCTCTACCTCTCGGCCACCGAAGGCTGCGGCTGGTCCGACCAAGAGTACGAACTATGGCTCACCGCACTACTGCAGCAGCAACTGCTTAGCCGCTGACCCTTGGACTCTGCTGCGGCCGATCGTCGTTGACCTGTCCGACGCGCCCGATCACCGTTCGCTCAGCGATCGCCCACTGGGGCCGTGACCATACGGTGGTGGTGTGGAGGCGGACGGTGGAAGTGCCCTGACGTGGCGGCCGTTGGCGTCCGCCGATCTGCCGCTGCTCTGCAAGTGGCTGAGGGAGCCACAGGTCGCGCGGTGGTGGAACCACGACACGACTGCGGCGGGGGTCGCCCGCGATTTTGGGCCGAGCGTACGCGGCGAGGAGCCCGGAGAGGACCTCGTCGTGGTGCTCGACGGCCGCCCAATTGGGCTGCTTCAGCGTTCGATGCTTGCTGACTACCTGGAAGACCTGGTCGAGTTCGCAACACTCGTCGAGGTGCCCGACCGCGCCGTCGAACTCGATTATCTGATTGCCGACCCCGCTCTCCGCGGTCGCGGGCTCGGCGCACGGATGATCGCCCAGGCGGTCGAGGACACCTGGAAGGCCCGCCCCGCCGCGCCAGCGGTGCTTGTCGCCGTCGTAGCTGCAAACACAGCGTCGTGGCGCGCGCTGGAGAAGGCTGGCCTGCAGCGGATCGCTGAGGGCGCGATGTCTCCGGACAACCCGGTGGACGATCCGTTGCACTTCATCTACCGCGTCGACCGCCCTGACCCGACCGCCCCCGCTCGGCCCGGCGGCGCCAGCGGCACGCTTGAATAGCCGATCCTCTACCGGTCGTCAGCCCGGATCGCACTAGCGTGGGGCCTGTGAGTTACTGAAGAAGGCGAAGGCGGTGACCAGCGGCTCGCCTCATCTGTGCCGGTCCACCCGCCGCATCGACGCCGCAACCCTGTGGTGCCGCTGCTGACGCCGATCGACCAATGGGGCTACATCCGGTTCCCGGTCCGGCGGCTGACCCCGCACTCGCTGTCCACTCGGGTCCGGGACCTCCTGGCCGGGGACCTTGGCGTGCATCGGGACATGCCCGTCGACACCCACGATCAACCCCAAGAGCTGCCGGCACCGCCCTCCGGGCCCGGTGGCGACCCCGGGTGGTGTTCAGCAGGGGTGACGCGCAGCGGGCGTGGGAACGGCGCCGGGCCGACCTGAAAGACATCGCCGGCGTCGGCGACGTCCTGGACGAGGTGGACGCCCGCGCGAAAGAAGTTCAGCAACGCACCACAGCGATGCTGGC
>JBBQGJ010000798.1:0-1919 GCA_038322925.1 Mycobacteriales bacterium | reverse complement strand
CCTGCAGCCCTACCTCGCCGCGTACGGGCATCTGGTGGCGCTGCGGGCCGGGGACCTGGCGTACCTGCACGTGCACCCGGCCGGTGCGCCCGGCGACGGGGTCACCCCGGCCGGGCCGGGCATCACGTTCTACGCCACTGCGCCGACCGCCGGTGACTACCGGCTGTACCTGGACTTCCAGCACGACGGGGTGGTCCGGACCGCCGAGTTCACCGTGCATGCCGGGCAGTCCGACGGCACCGCGCCGCCCCCGGCGACCGGTGGCGCCCCGGTCGCCACTGCCACCGCGGTGACGGCAACCGACGACACCGGGCACGTCGAGACCGAACCCGGCGGACACGGGCACTGACCGAACCCGGGTGTGCGTGACCGGTGTCGTTCCCCACCTGTGATCTATACCCTCCCGGGGTTTACAAATACACCCCCAGGGGGTATGACGAGAGAAGGAGACGATGTGGAGGGAGAGCCCATCGTGTGCGCCTGAACACCCACCCAGGACGGCCCGGCCGACGAACCTGCGGGCAGGACCGACATACATTGCCCGGTCACCGATCTCACTGATCCGCAACCCCCATGGAGGAACCGATGAGCACCACCGCCAGCTATTCCGTTTCCGGCATGACCTGCTCGCATTGCGTGGCCGCCGTCACCGAGGAGGTCGGCAGGCTCGCCGGCGTCAGCGCGGTCGACGTCGACCTGAACGCGGGCGGGGATTCCCGGGTGACCGTGACCAGCGAGGCCCCGTTGCCGGTGGCCGCCGTGCGCACCGCGGTCGACGAGGCCGGTTACGCCCTGGCCTCCTAGCACTGTCTCCTAGCACCGCCCCGGCTGTCCGACCCGGGTTTCGTGGCTCCGCAAGGGAGGGTCGTGGCATGACGCAGCAGGCGGTCGATCTGCAGATCGGTGGGATGACGTGCGCGTCGTGCGCGGCGCGGATCGAGAAGAAGCTCAACCGGATGCCCGGGGTTCAGGCGTCGGTGAACTACGCCACCGAGAAGGCGCACGTGGTGCTGCCGGAGGGCACCGACGTGGACGCGGCGATCGCCACCGTCGAGGCGACCGGCTACACCGCCCGGCTGCCGGAACCACCCCACCCCCCAGCCGATGCCGCTTCCGGCCCGGGTGCCGCCGAATCGGATCAGGACCGGGAAGTGGCCTCGCTGCGGCAACGGTTGCTGGTCTCGACGGCGTTGACGGTGCCGGTGTTGGTGCTGGCCATGGTGTCGCCGTGGCAGTTCGACAACTGGCAGTGGCTGAGCCTGACCCTGGCCGCGCCGGTGGTGGTGTGGGGGGCGTGGCCGTTCCACCGCGCTGCCTGGACGAATGTGCGGCACGGCGCGGCCACCATGGACACGCTGATCAGTGTCGGGGTGCTGGCCGCGTTCGGCTGGTCGCTGTATGCGTTGTTCTTCGGCGGTGCCGGGATGACCGGGATGCGGATGACGTTCACCCTGGTTCCCTCGACCGGGTCAGGGGCGGACGAGATCTACTTGGAGGTCGCCGCCGCGTTGACCGTGTTCATCCTGGCCGGCCGGTATTTCGAGGCCCGCGCCAAGAAGCGGTCCGGCGCGGCGCTGCGGGCGTTGCTGGACATGGGCGCCAAGGACGTGGCGGTCCTGCGGGACGGCCGCGAACAGCGGATTCCGGTCGACGCGCTGGCCGTCGGGGACGTGTTCGTGGTCCGGCCGGGGGAGAAGATCGCCACCGACGGTGCGGTGCTCGAGGGATCGTCCGCGGTCGATGCGAGCCTGCTCACCGGGGAACCGGTGCCAGTCGAGGTCGGCCCGGGTGACCCGGTCACCGGCGCGACGGTGAACGCCGGCGGCCGGCTGCTGGTCCGCGCGACCCGGGTCGGCGCGGACACCCAACTCGCCCAGATGGCCCGGCTGGTGGAAGCGGCGCAGTCCGGGAAGGCGCCG
>JBBQGJ010000797.1:0-1936 GCA_038322925.1 Mycobacteriales bacterium | reverse complement strand
AACCCGAGGCGCGGCCGACTGCTGTCGCCTCCTAGACAGGAGATGTAGTGGCAGGCAAGGCCCGCGTGCACGAGTTGGCTAAGGAACTCGGTGTCACCAGCAAGGAAGTTCTCGCCCGGCTGAGCGAACAGGGCGAATTCGTCAAATCAGCATCCTCAACCGTCGAGGCGCCCGTCGCCCGTCGGCTCCGTGAGGCATTGGGTGGCGGCTCCAAGCCCGCCCCCGCGAAGTCGGCACCCGCGGCCCCGAAGGCGGCTACCGGCGGCGAGTCCACCAACGGTGGAGTGGTCACCGCAGCGCCCAGGCCGGGAGGCCCCAAGCCCGCCGCGCCGCGGCCGCCCGCCGCGCCGGAACCGCCACCAGCACCGGTCGTCGTGCCCGAGGTGGCCGCCGCACCGCCGGCCCAGCCGCAGGTCGAAGCAACCCCGTCCGCCCCGGCTGCTCCGTCCGGTCCGGCTGACCCGATCGGTCCCGCAGGCCCGACCCCGGGCCCCCGACCCGGCGCGCCCAAGCCCGCTGCCCGCGCGCCCCGTGTCGGCAACAACCCGTTCTCCACGCAGCAGCCCGTTGAGCGTCCCGCTCCGCGGCCCCCGCAGGGTGCAGGCGGACCGCCCCGTCCGGGTGGCCCCCCGCGACCGGGCGGTGGACCGCGTCCTCCCGGCGCGACACCCGGCAACATGCCTCCGCGTCCGCCAGGCGCACGGCCAGGAGCAACCGGTCGTCCCGGTGGAGCGCGGCCAGGCCCCGGCGCTCGTGGACCCGGTGGCGGCGGTGGACGTCCCGGCGGTCCGCCCGGTGCAGGCGGCGGCGGTAACTACCGCGGTGGCGGCGCCGGTGGCGCCGGTGGCGCCGGAGCTCCGGGTGGCGCGCCCGCAGGTGGATTCCGTGGGCGCCCAGGTGGCGGTGGCGGCGGTGGTCGTCCCGGCCAGCGCGGAGGCGCGGCAGGTGCCTTCGGCCGTCCCGGCGGCGCAGTCCGGCGCGGCCGCAAGTCGAAGCGGGCGAAACGCGCTGAGTACGAGAACATGCAGGCGCCGGTCGTCGGTGGTGTGCGGTTGCCGCACGGCAACGGCGAGACCATCCGGCTGGCCCGCGGCGCGTCGTTGGTGGACTTCGCCGACAAGATCAATGCCAACCCGGCCGCGCTGGTGCAGGCGCTGTTCAACCTCGGTGAAATGGTCACCGCCACCCAGTCGGTGGGTGACGAGACCCTCGAGCTGCTTGGCGGCGAGATGAACTACGTCGTGCAGGTCGTCTCCCCGGAGGACGAGGACCGCGAACTGCTCGAGTCGTTCGACCTCACCTACGGCGAGGACGAGGGCGGCGAGGAAGACCTAGAGTTCCGTCCGCCGGTCGTCACCGTCATGGGTCACGTCGACCACGGCAAGACGCGACTGCTGGACACGATCCGCCAGGCCAACGTCCGGGAGGGCGAAGCGGGTGGCATCACCCAGCACATCGGCGCCTACCAGGTCCTCACCGAGCTGGACGGCAACGAGCGACTGGTCAGCTTCATCGACACCCCGGGTCACGAGGCGTTCACCGCCATGCGTGCCCGTGGCGCGAAGGCCACGGACATCGCGATCCTGGTGGTGGCCGCGGACGACGGCGTCATGCCGCAGACGGTGGAGGCCATCAACCACGCCCAGGCTGCTGACGTGCCGATCGTCGTGGCAGTCAACAAGATCGACAAGGAGGGCGCCGACCCGGCCAAGATCCGGGCGCAGCTCACCGAATACAACCTGGTAGCGGAGGACTTCGGTGGCGACACCATGTTCGTCGACATCTCGGCCAAGCAGGGCACCAACATCGATCACCTGCTCGAAGCGGTGCTGCTGACCGCGGACGCCACGCTGGACCTGCGGGCCAACCCCGACATGGAGGCCCAGGGTGTGGCGATCGAGGCTCACCTGGACCGCGGTCGTGGTCCGGTGGCCAC
>JBBQGJ010000796.1:0-1946 GCA_038322925.1 Mycobacteriales bacterium | reverse complement strand
ACCGCAGCGACGCTTGGTGGCCTTCCGGGGTCGCGCCGACACCACGAGGACCTGCTCGACCTCGTCGAACTCGACGTCTTCCACGACGACCTTGGCCAACCCGAGCAGCCCAGCCCATAGCCTTGCAGAACGCACGCCGTTCCCCTCACCCTCGATTCCAGCTTTCAGACAGCAGGAACCGTAGGCGGGGAACGGCGTGTGGTGCGTGGTGGCCCCCTCAGGCGCCCACGGAAGGGTCACAAGAGGTAACTATTCACGCCCTCGGCGCGTCGCCTTGATGTTCCGGCTGTGATCGACAGGCTTACGGGTCCGTGACTGCGACTTCTCCCGCAGGCAGGTCCTCGTGGTTGATGTACCGCCGGTGTCCCCGGTGCCGGCCGACCCAACGGTTGCGCAGCTGCTGGAGTTGCTGGCCGAACGGGACCGGCTGCTGGCCGAGCGAGACCGGGTGCAGGCCGAGCAGGCCGAGTTGATTGCGGCCTTGACCGAGCGGCTCGCCGAGTTGGAAACCCGGCTGGGCAAGAACTCGCAGAACTCCTCCCAGCCGCCGAGCTCGGATGCATTCGTCAAGCCGCCGCCGCGGTCGCTGCGCCGCCAGTCCGGCCGCAAGCCGGGCAAGGGCCCAGGTGATCCGGGGTTCCGGCTGGAACCGCGCCCGGACCCGGACGAGGTCCACCGGCATACGCCGCAGGTGTGCCGCGGCTGCGGGTCGGCGCTGGCCGCGGCCCCGGTGGTCGGGGAGGAACGGCGGCAGGTGTTCGATCTGCCGGTGGTCGCGCTGGAGGTGGTCGAGCACCGGGTCGAGCGGCGGGCCTGCGCCTGCGGCACGATCACCGCAGCGGCGTTCCCGGCCGAGGCGACCGCCCCGACCTGCTACGGGCCGGGAGTAGCGGCGCTCGGCGCCTACCTGCTCGGCCGCCAACACCTGCCGGTGGAGCGGGCGGCCGAATGCCTGGCCGACTGCTTCGGCGCCCCGGTCTCGACCGGCTATCTGACCGGGCTGCTGCCGGCTGCCGCCGACCGGCTGGCGGAGTTCGAAGCGGTGGCCGACACGGAGCTGGCCGGCTCGCCGGTGGTGCACTTCGACGAGACTGGGGGTCGGGTCGCCGCCACGCTGTGGTGGGTGCACGTGATGTGCACCGACCGGGTCACGCGCTACCACCTGGACGCCCGGCGGGGCCGGACGGCGATGGACGCGGCCGGGGTGCTGCCCGGGTTCACCGGCGTTGCGGTGCACGACGGGCTGGCCGCCTACCGCCGCTACCAGCAGGCCACCCATGCGCTGTGCAATGCCCACCACCTGCGGGAGCTGGCCGGGATCGCCGAACTCACCGGGCAGCAGTGGCCGACCGCGCTGGCCGACCTGCTGGTCGAGGCGCACGTCGCGGTCGAGGCCGCCAAGGCCAACCGCCAGACCGCGCTGCCGGCGCCGCGGCTCGCGGCCGTCCGGCACCGCTACGACGCGTTGGTGGTCGAGGGCCAACGGCTCAACCCGCCGCCACCGCGGACCGGTAAGCGCGGCCGGCCCAAGCTCGGCCCCGCCGCCGCGCTGCTGGCCCGGCTGGACCGGCACCGCGACGACGTGCTGCGCTTCGCCAGCGACTTCCGGGTGCCTTTTGACAACAACCAGGCCGAGCGCGACGTGCGGATGGTAAAACTGCAGCAGAAGATCTCCGGCGGTTGGCGGTCGGAGACCGGTGCCCGGGCGTTCCTCGCGGTCCGCTCCTACCTGTCCACCGCCCGCAAGAACGGCCAGCACGCCCTCGTTGTGCTCCGCGACCTGTTCGCCGGCCGGCCCTGGCTGCCGGCCGCGGCGGCGAGCCCATAGCGGCGCTGCCCGACCAGCCCGGAGAACCCCGGCACGGGTTCATCAGCCCAGCTGGACACCCGGCCTGCGGCAATCGTCCTACCGTCGCCAGCCAGCGGCCGGGACCTGAATGGTTACT
>JBBQGJ010000795.1:0-1948 GCA_038322925.1 Mycobacteriales bacterium | reverse complement strand
GTCGTCCGGGAGCGTGCTGGTGTCGTACGGGCAGAGCAGCCACAGCGGGGTGTCGGGGGCGACGGCCAGGTTGAGCAGGGCCTCGTGGAACTGGGCTTCGACGAGCTCGGCGTGGCCGCGTCCGGCCCAGATGGGTTGCCCTATCCCGCGGACCGGGCGCCGGTCGCCGCGGATGAACTCCTGCCAGGCGCGGTGATGATCCGGGCCGGGTTGGCGCCGAGGTCGGCCATGTCCGCCCACGCCACCTTCTCGGCGTCGCCACCGAGGGCGTCGCGCAGGGCCTGCAAGGAGGGGGAGAACGCGCCGCAGCACTGCTGCCGCGGCGCCCGCTTCCATGAGCCGGCCGACCCGGCCCGGGCGCTGTTCCCGCCGGTGCACGCCACCGGCGCCATCGGCGACAGGGCGATGACCGGGCACGCGGTCAACGAGATGATCCACCGCCGCGCCGCCGCCGGGTTCACCCCCTCCCAGGTCGACAAACTGGGTGGGCATTCGCTGCGCGCCGGGTTCGTCACCGAGGCGTTCCGGGCGGCGCCGACGCGCACGCGATCATGCGGCAGACCGGGCACCGCTCCCCGGTGATGCTCGAGGTCTACGCCCGCGAACACGCCCCCCTGGTCGGCAACGCCGTCACCCGCCTCGGCCTGTAGCCACACGATGACAACCACCGAAATCAGCACGGAACCTGCGCGGGTGCTGTCGGTGCGGACCCGCGCCGCGTACGCGGGGGACGGGTCGCTGTTCACCGACCACTGCGCCGTCACGGACCGACCGGCGTTGCCCGCGGATCCGCAAACGGTCGTCGACTTCCTTTTTTCGTGCCCGGCGGCGCCGGCCACCCGGCGACGGCGGGTCGCTGCCATCGACCACCACCACACCGCCCACGGACATCAGCGGCCGGGGGAGTCGGTGGCGGTGAAGGCCGCGATCGGCCGGCCCACCGGCGAACCCTTCCAGCCCACGGAAAGGGATCGGGATGCGGTGGAGGCGGCGCTGCGCGGGCTGCCCTCGCACGGCTGGACCCAGGGGAGGTTCGGGCGGCGGGACCGCTGCCTGCTGGTGCTGTCCCAACTGGCCGGGGTGCCGTACAGACACCTCGCCGCGCTCACCGCCGGAGACATCTCCATCGCGGACGGCGTCGCCACGATCCGGGTCGCGGTGGGAGAGTGGACGCTTCGACCGGCCGACGACGGCCTGCTGTGCGGGCCGTGCGCGGTCGTCCGGTGGCTGAAAATCCTGGACCTGGCCGTGACACAGTTGAGCACCCGGACCATCGCCGGCGCCCTGAAGAAGACGAAGCCGGTCGACCATCGCGCACCGCACGTCTGCCACAACGGGCCGGTCCGCGCCGACACCACCACATCTGTGCCGCTGCTACCGCCGATCGACCAATGGGGCGCCCTCCCACTCCCACTTCCACGGCTCTCCCCGCACTCCCTGTCCCGACGGGCCAGGGACCTCCTGGTCGGGCACCTCGGCGTACACCGCGACCTGCCCGTCGACCCCGACCCGGAACCGGAGGCCTCCGTCCGGAGGATCCTTCCGCCCGACGACCCGCGAGTTGGTGCCTACGACGCCGCGGATGCGGCCGCGGCGTGGGACCGCCGCCGCCGCGAACTTTGACGACCTGGCCGGGATCACCGACGTACTCACCGACGTCGAGCGACGGGCCGACGAGCTAAACCTACGGGCCGCGGAACTGGTGGAGGGCTGGTTGTAGCGATGCCATTCGCAAATAGCGGACGAATGGGTTCGGCAGGCAAATCAATTGACACATATCAATGCACAGCTGTTATATCGATGAATATCGATCGTCCGACCGGGTGGTGGATCGGGTGGTGATCGGCGACGAGCTCAACCGGCTGCCGGACGAGCAAACGCATGGTGCTGCGGCTGACGTTCTACGGGGACGTTTGGTGAGGTTCAGAACGCTGCGCGACGGTTCAAG
>JBBQGJ010000794.1:0-1953 GCA_038322925.1 Mycobacteriales bacterium | reverse complement strand
GCGTCGAGCTCGTGGACGGCGTGGTGCAGCTCCGGCCGCAGGAGGCGATGGTGGAGGCGATGCTGCGGGGCTGGCGGGCGCAGCAGAGCGCGCGGGGGCTGCGCGCTGCAACGATCGATCCGCGGGAGCGGCTGGTCCGTCGGTTCGTGTCGTTCACCAATGAATTCCCGTGGCAGTGGGGTCCGGGGCACGTGGACGAGTGGACGCTGTCGTTGCGCGGCGAGCGGCATCTGGCGCCGGCGACGATCCGCGGTTACCAGACTGATCTGCGGCTGTTCAGCGAGTACTTGACCGATGCCCGTTATGGCTGGGCAAAAGCGTGTCAGGATGCGTTCGGCGCCTTCCCGGTGCCGATCTGTCATGAGTGGAACACCATCGCGCACCTCAACGACTACGAGGGCAGCCCGGAGGCCCGCCCGCTCTCGCGTGAGGAGCTCCAACGCTTCCTGGACTACGCCGACGATCAGGTCGACCGGGCGGCCCGCACGAAACGTAAGGGCGCGTTGGCCGCCTACCGAGACGCGACGTTGTTCAAAGTGATCTACGGCTGGGGGCTGCGGCGGACCGAGACCGCGAAGCTGGACCTGACCGACTGGGGTCGCAACCCGGCGGCCGCGGAGTTCGGCCGGTTCGGGATGCTGCACGTGCGCTACGGCAAGGCGGTGCGCGGCCAGCCTGCCCGACGGCGCAACGTCGCGTCGGTGATGGGCTGGGCTGTCGAGGCGGTGACCGACTACGTCGACAACGTCCGGCCGCGGTTCGGCGTGGTGGATCATCCGGCGCTGTGGGTGACCGAAAGGGGTGGGCGGATCAAACCGGCCGAGATCAACGCCCGCTTCGTCGCCTACCGCGACGCACTGGGTTTGCCCAGAGTTCTTACGCCACATAGTCTTCGGCACTCGTATGTGACCCACCTGACCGAGGATGGAGCCGATCGACGGTTCCTGCAGGAGCAGGTCGGGCACCGCTGCGACACCTCGACCGCGATCTACACCCATGTCAGCGGCGACTTCATGAACACCGCGCTGCGCAAGGCGATCGGCCCGGCGCTCGACCCGCCGGCCGCACCAGAGCCGACCGGACGGTAAGAAGCTTCCATGGCCCGAAAACTGGACTACCGCTGGCATCTGCGGCAGGTGATGGCCGACCGCGGCATGTTCGCCACCACCGACCTGATCGACCCGCTGGCTGCGCGCGGGATCCGGCTGTCCTCCAGCCAGGTCTACCGGTTGGTCGTGGAGCGCCCCGAACGGCTCAGTCTGAAGATCCTGATGGCGCTGCTGGACATCCTGGACTGCTCGATGGGCGAGCTGATCGAACCGGTCGCCGCCGGCGGGAGTGCCCGAAGGACCAAGGCTGCCGCCGGCGGCGACGCCGGGATCGGCGCTTTGCGTCCCAAACGCGCGCGGATCACCGGTGTCGAGCGCTGACGCGTGGAATCGGAAGTGGCCATGACCGTCACCGACCCGGACGGGGTGATCACCGCGTTGATCATCGGGGTGGAGCCGGGCCTGGACACCGGCGTCGTGGCCGGGGTCCTGGCCGCCGTTGCTCCTGGCCGGAACGTGCGGCGCCGCCTCGCGCAGGCGTTGGCCGAGCGTCCGGGGGTGCTCACCGACGGCCGTTCCCCAGCGCCCCGGGTCGCCGGGAGCCTACTGATCACGCTGCGTCGGGCGGGCGCGGTGAGAGTCTCGGCACCTGTCTGCACCGGCTGCGGCAAGCCGCTGAACACCTTTCAACGGCGCGGTCAGGACTGGTACTGCGGAGTCTGCGGTCCCACTCCCACCCGGTGTGTCGGATGCGGGAACATCGGCAAGATCACTTCCCGGGATCGGCAGGGACGCCCCCGCTGCCACGGCTGCCCGCCCGATGACGACGGTGACCCGATACAGATCCTGCTCGAGGTGATCACGGCCGTCGATCCGGGCCTGGCCGCCGCTGCCGCGACCGACG
>JBBQGJ010000793.1:0-1971 GCA_038322925.1 Mycobacteriales bacterium | reverse complement strand
TACAGCAATTTCGGCATCACCGAGGCCGGCGTCGCAGCCGCGGACGCGGCCGGCACCGGCTGGGAGCAGCTGGCCAGGCAGGTGCTGTTCGACCCGCTGGGCATGGACAGCTCGAGCTACCGCCACGAGGACTACACGCGGCGGGCCAACAAGGCGGTCATCCATGTCCGGTCCGGCGACGGTCCGGACACCACCTGGAGCGCCGGCACCGTGCGTGACGCCGACGCGGAGGCACCGGCGGGCGGGTTGAGCAGCTCGGCGAACGACATGACCCGCTTCCTCCGCCTGCAACTCGCGGACGGTACCTACGACGGTCGGCGCATCATCGACCCGGACGCGCTGCAGACCACCCACCTGCCGCACCAGGAGATCTCGCAACCCACCAACCCGGCCACCCGGACCCAGTTCTACGGGCTGGGCTGGAACGTCACCACCGACGACCTCGGGCAAGTCCGCCTCGATCACTCCGGCGCGTTCGCCTCGGGCGCGTCCACCAACGTGATGATGCTGCCCGGTGAACACCTCGGCATCGTCACCCTGACCAACGGTCAGCCGACCGGTCTACCCGAGGCGATCAACGACGCCTTCTTCGATGCCGCCCAGAACGGGTCCCCGACCGTTGACCGGGCCGGCTACTGGCTGGGCAACTGGGCCAAGATCTAAGGCGCCATGGCCAAGCCGTGCGAGCCGTGGCGAACGCCGCCGGCCGGTGCCGCCGCACCCGGTGCGCTGTCCGCCTACGCGGGTAGCTACCGGAACGCCTACTACGGACCGCTCACTGTCGTCGCAGATAACGACAGGCTCACGATGTCGATGGGCCCCCCGGACAACCGACAATCTTTCCGCTCACCCCGTTCGACGGCCCGACGTTCACCTTCCAAACCATCGGGGAGAACGCCAACGGTCCATCCGGCGCGGTGTTCAGGCTCGGCCCGGACGGTCGGGCCACAAGCGTCGAGCTGGCCTTCTACGACACCACCGGGCTCGGCACCTTCAACCGGAGCTGACCGCCCCGGCGAGCGGCCAGGCCGACGTGAACCGGACGAGCCGACGGATTGCCGAACAACGGCTGCAGACCGTTGCCAGATGACTGCCTCAGGCCCAGGCCAACACCTCAACCGTCGAGCATGTCGGCGGTGACGGCCGATTCGGTATCCGGGATCCCGAGGTCCGCGGCGCGCTTGTCGGCCATCGTCAGGAGCCGGCGGATCCGTCCGGCGACGGCATCCTTGGTCATCGGCGGGTCGGCAATCTGGCCGAGTTCTTCCAACGACGACTGGCCGTGCGCGATCCGCAGTCGCCCCGCCTGGCTCAGATGGTCCGGGGCCGTGTCACCGAGGATCTTCAAGGCGCGTTCGACGCGTGCCGAAGCGGCGACCGCCGCGCGCGCCGAGCGACGCAGGTTCGCATCGTCGAAGTTGGCCAGCCGGTTGGCCGTCGCCCTGACCTCGCGGCGCATCCGCCGCTCCTCCCAGGCCAGCATCGAGGCGTGCGCGCCCAGCCTGGTGAGCAGGGCGGCGATGGCGTCGCCGTCACGGACCAGGACCCGGTCGGCTCCCCTGACCTCGCGGGCCTTCGCTCCGATACCCATCCGGCGGGCGGCGCCGACCAGGGCCAGCGCAGCCTCGGGTCCCGGGCAGGTCACCTCCAGGGACGCGCTGCGACCCGGTTCGGTCAGCGACCCGTGCGCGAGAAAGGCGCCACGCCAGGCAGCTTCGGCGTCACCGACGGATCCGGCGACGATCTGCGGCGGCAGCCCTCGGACCGGTCGGCCGCGCTGATCGAGCAGCCCGGTCTGCCGCGCCAGTGAGTCGCCGCCGGCGACAACCCGCACCACATAACGGGTGCCCTTGCGTATTCCGGACGCGGCCAGCACCTGGACGTCGGCGACGTGCCCGTACAGCTCGCCGACCTCCTTGCGCAGACGGCGGGCGACCGCCCCGGTGTCCAGTTCGGCCTCGACGATCACCC
>JBBQGJ010000792.1:0-1973 GCA_038322925.1 Mycobacteriales bacterium | reverse complement strand
CTGTCCTGGCGATCGCCGCACGCTGCGTCCCGGCTCCTGGTTTTCATGTCGGTATGTGTCCGTGGAGGTGGACGCCGGCGCCGGTGTGGATGGTGAGGGTGCCGCCGATGGCGCCGCGGCGGCTATTGCTAGAAAGCTGGCATTGCCCGGCTCCGATGGGTGGATACGTCTGCGTGACTGACCGGGCCGGTGTGCACGCCGCGGTATGAGTCACGAGCCTCGTGGTCCTTCCCGGTCGCATGGGGCGGTCCGTCGTCCACCCGTTCCGGGCGGGTGGACGACGGATGCGAAGGCAGCGGCGCGGACGCCCCGCTGCGGACCCTCAAGGCGCCGGTCCCGGACGGAAAGGCGTCGCGCGCGCTCAACGGTGGACGACCGGATGGTGCAGGTGCGCTGTGGATGAAAGAGCCAGTGCTGCTGTGAACCATTTCCGCCGACGGCTGCTGTGGACCGCGCCCGGTGGGTATCGCCGGTCACAGCGTGGTGGGCATCATGGTCGTGGTCCGTTCCGCCGGCCGTGGGTCGGGTCCCCGCTTGGCCGGGTGCGGCCGGTGTTGTCGTCACAGCGATCGCCGTGACGATATCCGTGAAAGGGACCGATGATGCCGGGACATGTTGCAGCGTAGCGGGTCTCGTGGCCTGGCTCGATCCCTACCGCTCCGCCCATGTGCGTCGCGGCCAGTGGACACGCCAACGGGGTGCGTGTTGTGTGAGGGTATTGATCCGACAGTCGTGTGGGAGCGGCGCGGCCCGCCGAGGGGTTGCGACAGCGGAGGAAATCGTCTCCGCGCCCAGCATTCCCCGGGATTCGTTTCACCGGCTGGAATGTCGATCAGGTATGGGACCCCGCCATTTCGTGCCGTGCAGTCGATACGGGCAGGGGGGATTGGCCGATCTTTGATGCCGACGAGCGTCCCGCCAGCGAACGGTACCTGTACCAGGGGATTCCGTCGGCGTTGCGCTGATCCGCTACCGGGAGGCGGCGCGCTTGCTCACCGGAAACCGCGACGCGTTCGTCGAGGACGGGATCGAATGGCTGCTGCGAACCGTTGGTCGGTTGGGCGTGCCCGGGCTCGCCGCGTTGGGTCCCAGGACCGCGATGACGAGATCGCCGCGAAGGCCCGCACGGCCAGCGGCTGACCCCGCAGGTGCGCCTGGGAATCGTGTTGTTATCGTTGAGTTCTCACCCCATGTGCCGGTCGCCCCGGAGCGGAGCCCCGTCGTGCCACGCAAACGCAGTACCCGGCTGCCCTCGGCAGTGTTCAAGGCATTGGTCCCCAGGCCGCTGCGCAAGCGACGGGCGCGACGGGCCGCGCCTGCCTCGGTCGGCCCGCTGAAGGCGGCCCGCGCCTCGGTGAGGAGCGCGTCGAAGAGTGCCAGGACAGCGTCCGGCGCGAGTCGCCCGGTGAAGCCGAGCACCCGCAAGGCGACCGCGCGGTCAGCCTCGTCGCGGACCACCAAGCCGCGGACCACCAAGCCGCGGACGACCGCGGTCCGCAGGCCGGCGCGCTCTTCCGCTCGCGGCAAGGCTGCGTCGAGGGCGGGGAAGGGCACCTGGCGTCGGGCGCGGTTCACCGGTGTTGCGGGTTCCAGGTCGTATCGGGTGTACGTCCCGCGGGGGCTGCGCAGGACGACCAAGGTGCCATTGCTGCTCGCCCTGCACGGGTGCACCCAGAACGGACTGGATTTCGCGGCCGGTACCCGCTGCTGGCGCCCGCTGCGACCGATGCCCGGTGAGACAACGATCTGGCGGACAAACACAAGTTCGTCGTGGTGTACCCGGAACAACCGCGGCGGCACAACGGTCTGCGCTGCTGGAATTGGTTCCGGTCGGCGCACCAGTTCCGGGCGCAGGGCGAGCCGGCCATCCTCGCCGGAATTGTTCGGCGGGTCAGTCAGGAGGCCGCGTTCTGGCGGATCGACGCCGAGCGGGTGTACGTCGCGGGCATCTCGGCCGGCGGCGGGATGGCGCT
>JBBQGJ010000791.1:0-1986 GCA_038322925.1 Mycobacteriales bacterium | reverse complement strand
CCCACCGAGGCCATCAACGGCCGCCTCGAACACCTCCGCGGCTCCGCCCTCGGCTTCCGCAACCTCACCAACTACATCGCCAGGTCACTGCTGGAGACCGGCGGCTTCAGACCGCGACTACACCCTGGATCCTGAAGAGCCAGTTTGCTGTCCATGATGAGCAGCGTCGGGTCGTGGCCGGTCACGGTGTGCCAGTGGTCGGCGAACGTGAGGACCTCCTTGTTCTGGGTGGCTTTGAACAGGTCGGCGTTGGCGTAGAGCAGGGTGTGGCTGTCGGCGTCTTCGGCGAAGAAGGTCAGCACTGAGCGGGTGCGTTGGGATCTGCTTGGTACGTAGTGCTTTTCGAGTGCCGGATCTTGTCCCCAGTACATGACGGCGTGGAAGTCCAGGTTGACCGCCGCTCCGGTCGCCAGCCCGGTGTTGAGGGTGGCCTTGTCCAGGGCGGTCAGGAACGCGGCCTGCTTGGCGTGGGAGAGCCGGTAGGAGTAGCTGGTCAGGGCGGTGGTCTTGGGCAGTGCGGTGAGGCCGGCGAACAGCGCGGCGCCGGGGTCGGCGGCGAGGTCTTCGACGTGGCTGACGCGGCGGGTAGCGGTGAGCTTCAGGGCCAGCAGGCTGAGTAGGTAGTTGACCGCTGGGATCACCTGGGTGCCGGGGTAGCCGGCCGCGGTGACCAGCGCAGGTAGGTCAAGGGCGAGTAGGTCTGGGATGGTGCGCAGCAGGCCGGCCATGGTGGTCGCCGACCGGTCTGGCAGTTGGCTGAAGTCGAGCAGTTCGGCGCGGGGCAGCACCTCCCGCCGGGGCCCGCCCCGGACGATGTCCGGACGCCGCCACAGCCGCGGCAACCCATGCTCGGCGATCACCTCGGCGATCCCGGTCCGGTTCAACGCCAGCCCGTCGGCGGTGAGCGCGACGGCGATCTCGTCGATGGAGTGGCCATCCGCACGCAGCTCGATGATCCTGGCCCGGGCGGCGTCCTTACCCGGCGCGCTCTTGGGCCCGGGGGTGACGGTGAGGAAGAACTCCTGACCGCCAGCCCGGAAGTCCCGGACCGCGGAGTTCAGTGCCGCCGTGGTGTAACCGAACCGCTGGGCTACCACCGCCGCGGCCTCGCCGTCGTGCAGGTAGGCCCGCAAGGCTTCGTACCGGCGCTGGCCGGGGTGGGTTGGGGAGGTGAAGAACTCACCTCCCGGTCGCACCCGAGGCCGAGGGCTATTCGCTGACTGGCCGATGCACTCAGTTCAGCGCGCTCAGCACGGCGGAGCAAGACGCCCCGCCGAGTAATGGAACTACATGCCTGTTATTTCAAGGATCTGGGCGCGTTCAGCACTGATCAGCGCCGGGCTTCAGCCACAGCAGGAAACGGGAAACCGGGCGACTGGTCAGCGCAATTGGCCTACGCATCCCGCAGTGCCGCCCGGGACGGACGACCAAAACTCCACGCCTGCAAGGGAACTTGAGCCGCCGCAGCCGCTCCTACGGTCACTCGATGGGGGTCAACACCCCTGCGCGAAAATCGGCGCTAAGGGGGCGGCGGCGGGACTGGGCGGTGCGACGGGCCGGACCGGAGTGTCGATCAGGGTAGCCCAGCCTGACGTCAGGAAGAGCAGCCCCGGGACGTCAGGTTAGGGTCGCACTGCGGCTTGATGGACACTTGTCCCTCCGGGTCATAGGGTTCAACCTGACACTTTGGGCCGGGGGAGGCCTATGAGCGGGCAGCAGGTCGGCTACACCCGGGTGAGCAGCCTGGACCAGAACCCCGACCGGCAGCTCGACGGTGTGGCGCTGGACCGGACGTTCACGGACAGCGCCTCCGGGCGCAGCACCGCCCGGCCGCAGCTGGAGGCGTTGTTGGCGTTCGTCCGGGACGGCGACACGGTGCTGGTGCACTCGATGGACCGGCTCGCCCGCAACCTCGACGACCTGCGCGCCCTGGTCCGGACGCTGACGGCCCGAGGAGTGCACGTGCAGTTCATGAAGGAGCAGCTG
>JBBQGJ010000790.1:0-1991 GCA_038322925.1 Mycobacteriales bacterium | reverse complement strand
CTCCGCCTGGCCGGACACACCAAGATCGCCACCGCTCTACGACATCATGGTCGGCTCACCAACAGGCCTATCGACCTCCTTCTCAGCGCATGAAAGCGACTTTGCCGAGGCCCTGAGCCCGTCCCCACCTCCCGACAGCGGTGCCGGCGGGGGCTGCGCCGGCGCCGGGTGACCGGCCCACGGGTCCTGCTCGTCCCACGGATCCCCGCCGGCCGGGGGATCCTGCTCGCCCCACGGGTCGTCGGGAACGGTGGTCGGGGTGTCCCGGACGGTGCCGTCGACGTCCAGGACGGCGGCGCCGGTGGTTCCGCCGACCGGGCCCAACCCCCCGGCGGCGAGGAGGTCGTCGATCGGCGCCGGCAGGTCGACCACCGGGACCCGGTCCGCCGGGTCGATCACCGCATCGCCGTTGCGCAGCAGCACCGCGGTCACCCCGCGGCCGGCCAGCGCGGTCAGGTAGGCGCCGACCCCGGCGGCGCCGGTCTCCTCGACCAGCACCGGCAGCGCGGTGCCGCCGTCGTCGACCCGTTTGATCGCGGTCGCGGCGCCGAGGAAGCCGTCGCCGGTGACGACGCGGAAACCCGCCCGGCGCAGCGGGCCGGCCAGGCCGGGCGCACCGATCAGGCCGACAGCGAGCGGGACGGGTTCTGGTTCCATGCCCGGTTCTATGCGGGCCGCCCCGGACCGGCCCCCCGGGCCGGTAGATTCCCGGCGAACGGGCGTGAGCCGGAGGCGAGGTGCGGGGTGCGGGACGGGTTCGACGCCACGGTCCGCTGGGCCGCCGGGCTGACCGAGCCGCTGCTGCCCACCCTGGCCCGGGTCGCCGCCGACCAGGCGGTGCGCCGGCACGCCGCCGCGGACCCGCGGTGGGCGGTGACCCTGTTCGCCGGGGCGGTGGCCGACGTGCTCACCACCCTGCCGGTCGAGGACCCGTGGCGGCACCTGTCGGCCCGGATCGGCGACCTGACCATCGGCGGCCCGCCCCGCGCGAACCCCGGCCCCGGGGCGTGGCGGCGGGACCCCGGCGGCGGCCGGCGCCCATTCGGGACCTGGCGGGACGCCGCCGACCTGACCGGTCCGCCGCCGGGCGGTCCCGGCGATGACGTCCGGGCCGACCCGGGGATCGCCGCGCTCGCCGACCCGCTCACCCCGCGGGCGGCCGCGGTGCTGGCGTTCGCCGCCCGCGGCCGCGCCGAGGCCGCCGCCGCGGTGGCCGCCGCCGGCCCGTCAGGGGCGACCGTGTTCGAGGCCGCCGCTGAGGCGCTGCGCTGGGCGGTGCACCGCCGGCGCGGCTACCGCGGCCCGGGGGACCTGTGGCCGGTCGAGGCCGTGACCGTGTGGGCGGCGCACGCCGAGAACCCGGCGGCCGCGGTCCCGCCGGTGCCCGTCCGCGAAGTGATCCCGGCCGGCGCCTACCGCGACCGTACCGGCGGCGACCCCACCGGTCGGTGAACCGGGCAGCCGCGAAGCGTGCCCGGTCTACCTCGCAGACATTCCGCGCTCGAACAAGGGTGGCTCGCTCGCCCGCCAGCGTGCGCGGCTCCCGCCGGCTGAGGTTGCGAGCACGACCGGCCGCTGTGACGCGTCGCGGGGCCGGCAGTCCCCGTCCGGCTCGCATGGCCGCGCCGGGAAGGCGTGAGGACTCTTGAAGACTCTCGTACGGATGTTCGGAGAACATCGCGCGGCCTGGGATGATCCTGGCGAGCTAGTGCGGTGACCTCCTTTCCGCGAAACATATATGTCTTATAGGGACACGGATAGAGAAGTGTGATGAACAGGTGGTGGGTGGGATGCAGGAAAGAAGTAATGGGGCCCGTAAGTAAGTAAGTATGTGAAGAAGAGTCAATATCTGTGGACTTTCGCAGTTTTCGTGGCTGAGGTAGCCCTGTCCTGACCGAGATTCCTTCTGAATCCTCGTGACTCGCCGCATCAAATGATCAACCGCGCCAGGGTCTCATGAGACTCTATATCTGCACGATAGGCACGTGCAG
>JBBQGJ010000789.1:0-2020 GCA_038322925.1 Mycobacteriales bacterium | reverse complement strand
GGTGCTGGGTGTCGTGCAGGGTCAGGCCGATCCCGGACAGTCGCCCGATGACGTGCTCGTGCAGGTCCCGGGTGATCCGGTCCCGGTCGGCGAGTACCTGCCGTTCGTGTTGCGCCGTTCGGCTTTCGGCGCGCTGCACCGTCAACGCGGCCTGGTCGGCCAGGGTGGACGCCAGCTCCAGGTCGTCCTCACCGAAAGCGGGTGAGCCGGCAGTGCGCACCGCCAGCAGTACCCCGGACAGTGCGTCGTCGGCGCCCATCGGCACGGCCAGCGCCGGCCCGAACGCCAGCCCCAGCCCGGCGGCGACGTCGTAGGCCAGGCCGGTGACGTTGCGGGGTACGTGGTAGGTGAACACCGCGCCGGTGGTGGAACCACTGACCGGGATACGACGGCCGCGGATCAGATCCGCGCGGGCACCGTCGCCGACGCTGACCGCGACGGTCAGCTCACCGATCCCCCCGGCCGTGTCCGGGTCCGCGGGCACCGCGATCAGCGTCCAGTCGGCGCCGGTCAGCTCCCCGGCCCGGCCGGCGATCAGCTGCAACAACGCGTCGGGGTCGGTCCCGGACAGCAGTTCGGTGGTGACCTCGGCGGTGGCCCGCAGCCACCGCTCCCGGCGGCGGGCCCGCTCGTACAGGCGGGCATCGTCGATCGCCACCCCGGCCGCGCCGGGCGGCGACTGCACCACGATCTGGTCCCCGTCGGTGAACGGCCCGCCGGTCGGCAAGTCGGATCTTCCCGCGGCGCAGTGGGTCACCCGCAGCGGTGTCATGACCGCGACGCCCACGGCGGCCGCGAACAGCGGAAACGCGCCGCCCGACGGGACCGAAACACGGACTGACCGATCACGTGGCCTCGGTTTCGTCGCACATCAAAGGAAGGCAGGACGGTGCCGTTACCGAGGTCTGGGGCGAAAGCGCCGAACCCGAGCATAACCCGGGTGTCCGGGTCGTACCCATTCATCCGAAACCGGTCCCGCCCCAGTCCCGCTAGACGTGATGCCGACTGCCGGCGCCGCGCTGCGGCGGGAGCCAGGGACCCGGCCGGGCCGGTGGCCGGCGGCCGTGCGCAACGTCGACCCCTTCCCCGCGGGAAGGGGTCGGTGGGTTGCCGTGCGACACCACCTGTGAACGGCCGCCCCCTTCCGCTCACCCCCCGTCACACGAATCGGACGACGGGTGACAGCACGGCCCGAAGGTGGGACAGTCGACGTGGTTGCACGCAAGCCGCCCAGACCTCGCGGGTACAACCTCCGACTCCGGTGGCCACGACAGTGGTTACCGCGTCGGGGATGTCGGCGAAGGGTGGGTACCACGATCAACGTTCCTGCACCGATGAACCCGGCCCTGGTCGATGACCAGGCACTGGTGTCGGCTGAGCTGACCGGGTTCGGCGGTGGCGCGGTGATGAGACCCGGCCGGGACCGCGCCGAGCGGATCAACGAGTCCGCCTTCATCCGGGACGTGTGGGACGTGCTGGCCAGGGCGAGCACCGACAACGCCCCCCGGACGGTGGCCGCCGCGCGGGACGCGGTGTTCGGTCGGTACCTGCCGATGGCCCGCACGCTGGCCATCACACCGGGCCCGGGTAGCCGGCCGGTTGACCCCGCCGAGGCCGTACAGGCCGCCGAACTCGGGTTGGCCCAGGCCGTGCTGGCCTGGCGGCGACCGGACGGCGACGGGTTCGAGGTGACCGCCCGCGCCGCCATCACCGCGCAGCTGCGTCGTCTCCCGGCGGCGACCCCCGGGAACGGCCCGGGACACCCGCCGCCCGGCGACCGGCCATCACCGGGCCAGACCTGAGGGAGTCCTCCCGACACCCGCTGGGCGCGCGACACGGGGTCCCGCCCACCGGGGTGTTCGTTCAACGGAAGGTCGACGATGAACGACGCGGTGACATACCCGCCCGCCCGACACTCCGATCCCGCGCGCCCCGCCGGTGACGCCGCCCTGCCGTGGGCGGACTGGCCGGTGGTCGGCAGGGCACGTGATGTGATGACCCGCGACCCTGACCGGGTCTC
>JBBQGJ010000788.1:0-2022 GCA_038322925.1 Mycobacteriales bacterium | reverse complement strand
ATCCTCGAGGTCGTGACCCTCGCGGATCATCTTCTTCGCGGGCCCCACCACAAGACGTTGTTCCGGTTTGCCCTCGGTCCTCTTGGGCGAGCCGATCGACCAGGCCTTCCCGGGCCCCGAATAGGGGGTTGTGTGGGTTTTGTCGGGAGTGAGGGCTAATTGCAGGAGCGAGATATAGCGTATGCTTACGATACGCTTGTGGAAGTGCCCGGGGACGGGCAGAATTCTGGGTGTGAGCAGCGACCTTGACCAGCCAGTTCGCAGGCCGCAACGCCGCCGGGTCTACTCTCCGGGCGGCGAGCGGCGCAGTAAGTCGGTCATGGTTCGGGTGACTCCTTCTGAGTGGGCCATCTTGGTCGAGGCCGCTGACCGTAACGGGGGATTGAGTGTCGGCGCGTACGTGGGGGCGCTGGCCCAGGACGCGACCGTCAAGCGTCCGCTGCTGCCGGTCACCGTCATCGGAGAACTCACCGCAGCCAAACAGCAGCTGCGCCGGATCGGCGTGAACCTCAACCAGATCGCGGCCGCGGTGAACTGCAGTGAAGCGTTACCGGGTAACACTACTGCGGTGCTGCAGGCCCTCGGCAAAGCCATCGCCCGTTGCGAGGCGGCGGCCGATCAGGTGGGGGAGTGCTACCGATGATCGCGAAGATCGGCAAGGGCCAGAACGTCAGCGGCCTGGTGTCCTACCTGTTCGGCCCCGGCCGGCATGAGGAACACGCCGGGCAGCGGGTGGTCGCCGGATCGGCGTGGGATCTCGACGTGATCGCCCCTCAGCAACGCCCGGACGGACGGTTCGACACCAGTGGGCTGAGCCGGTGGATGGACGCCTACAACCAACTTGGTCAGGCCCAGGGCCGACCCCCGGCGAAGGTGTGGCACTGCTCGCTGTCCCTGCCATCCAAAGACCAGCCGCTGGCCGACAGCCACTGGAAAGAGGCTGCCGAGACCCTGATGAACCGGCTGGGCCTGGACGGGCCAGATGCCCCCGGTGGGGGAGTGCGCTGGATCGCGGTGCACCACGGCCAGAGTTCTAACGGCAACGACCATATCCACATCAGTGCGGTCCTGGCCGACGCCCAGGGGACACCCCGGGTGCCGTGGAACGACTACCGGACCGCCCGGGCCGTCTGTCAGGAGCTCGAGGCGCGCTGGGGCCTGACACCTACCGCGACCGCCGACCAGACCGCCGCGACCGCCGCCACCCGCGGGGAGCAGGAACGTGCCGTGCGGGAGGAGCGCGAGGTGCCCATGCGGGTACGGCTGGAATCGGAGGTCCGAGCGGCGGCGGCCGTGTCGGGCAGTTTCGGGGAGATGCAGCGCATCCTTGCGCGCCGCGGGATCATGGCCGCGGAGGTTCACAAGTCCGCGGACGGCACCGCGTTCGGGGTCACATTCACCGACCCCACCTACGTGGACCGGCACGGCACGCCGATCCGGTACTCCGGGAAGGCTTTGGCCCCAGACCTGACCTTGCCGAAGTTGCAGGCCCGGTGGGCGGGTATGGACGGGGCGACGCCGAGCCTGGACGAGGCGGTGTCGATGCTGGACCGGGCAGCCGACCAGATCGCCGCTGGTGGGCCGGACGCCGCGGATCTCACGTGGTCGGTTGCCGACCATCTGTCGGTCACCGCCCGGCTGCTGGAACCCGACCAGCTCGACGGGCCGCTACACGAGGCAGCGCGCCACGCCGCCCGCGCCGGGCGGGAACTGCACGCGGGCGTGCCGACCGCCTCGCCGATGGGCACCGCGGTGCGGATGTCGGCGGTGGGGGTGTGGGGTGCGCGCAGTAGCGCCGGTGACCGGCGATCCCGCGAGGATCTGCGGTTGATCCTGGCCAGTCAGAGGCTGATGGCGGCAACTGCGGAACTGCGCCGCGCCCAGCACCGCGGCCACCAGGCGGCCGCCGCCGACACCAGCCGGCCCCGGCGGGAAGCGGGGCCGGCGCACAACGAACCAACGCCGACCACAGCCCTGGAGACAACCGAGGCGCAACCCCCACCCGCGCACCGGGCAGGCGCC
>JBBQGJ010000787.1:0-2022 GCA_038322925.1 Mycobacteriales bacterium | reverse complement strand
CCCGCTCAGGCCCGACGCGAATCATCGAGGCCCGACCGACCAGGCTTGGATCGAGACGTTCTTCGGTCACCTCAAGGCCGAGTTCCCGCACCTGCTCGCCATCACCGAACCCGCGGTCCTTCGAGCCGAACTCGACCAGCTGCAGGTCCACTGGAACGGGGTCAGACTCCACGCCGGCATCGGCTATGTCACCCCGCTCGACGAACACGAAGGCCGCGGACCGGGCATCCGACGAGCCCGCAAGGCCGGCCTCGCCCAAGCCCACCAAGACCGACTTGCCTACCACCGCACCCACCGCCACAGTAACAACCAGCACCACCAGCCAGGACCCCACGATGTTGGCTAATCCAACGCGATCTTGTATCGCTAACCTGGATCTTTCGTGATCACGTGCGGGTCGGCGTTTTGGCGTGCCGGTGTTGCGATCCGCGCGGTTCGTTGGTGCCGGGCGTGCCGGGATCCCGGCTGTCGCGCCGGGTGGGCGGGGTTCCACGGGTCCAATCGTCGGGGCGAGGCGGTTTTAGGGTCAGCCGGGGTCGGTGAGGGCTTGCAGCGCGGTGATCGCCGCGGCGAGTTCGCCGGCCCACCGCCAGGACGCGTCGAGCCGCAGCCGCCGCCGTCGCCCGCCGCGGACGATCCGGCCGGCGATGCTCAACAGGTGCAGCCGGAGCCGTTTCGGTTCGGCGGCGCGGTGTTCGCCGGTGAGGACGAGCACCTGCATCCAGGTGAGCAGGTCGGCGGCCAGGGTGACGATCTGGCACCAGATGCTGTTTTGCGCCATCGAGTACAGCGGCAGGTTCTCGAGCCCGGTGTCCTTGGCCGCGCGGATGCGGTCTTCGCAGCGGGCCCGTTGCCGGTGCCGCAGCTCGAGGGCGGCGAGTTGCCCGCCGGGCACGGTGGTGGCGAAACAGGTGATCCGGCGGCCGCCGACGTCGGTGAGCCGCAGCTGCGCGCCGGGGTGCGGGACCTCCCGGCGGGTGATCACCCGCATCCCGGGGGGCCAGCCGGTCAGGTCGAGCAGGTGGGTCAGCTCGGCGACGTCGGCGCCGTCGCGCTGTCCCCCGTCGCCGTCGTAGGCGGGAGTCCAGGCGGTCTCGGGCAGCATGGCGACCGCGTCCCCGACCTGCTCGGTGGCGGTGAACCCGACCGAGAAGTGCAGCCCCCGCTGGTGGATCCCGGTGAGGAAGGCGCGGGAGGACCCGGCGGCGTCGGAACGGACGAGCACCCCGGCGCGCAGCGGCTCGGGGAGCTGCGCCAACGCCAGGTCGAGCGCGGTGAGCAGGTCCTCGGCGGTGTTCGATCCGGCGTTACCCGGCCGCAGCAGCACGTCCAGAGCCTCCCCGCCGGCGCCGGCGCCGTGGTCCAGCGCCGCCCAGATAGAGAGTCGGCCTGGGGCGCGGTGCCGTGTTGCCACCGACCCGTTTCCCCAGGCCGCTCACCGAACCCGCCGTGCGCCTCTCGACGCAACGGGCTCTCCCCGGGGCACCTGCTGTTACTGCTGTCCTTGCCAGGGGTTGAGGATCGCTGCGCCTCGGTACCGGTAGCGGGTGATGCCTACCTTCTCGAGGTTGAACAGCGTGACCTCGCCGGCGCTGATCGGTTTCCACCGGCCGTTGTGGTCGGTCAGATGCTTGCGAAGTGCGCCCCACCGCCAGCGATGCAATGTTTGGAGCCAACGCACAATCCGCCACCACAGGAACCGGCGCAGATGTTTGAACGTGTGCGTGGCCACGGCATGCCGGAAGTAGTTCGCCCAGCCGCGTTGAATCTGATTGAGCCTGATCAGCGTCGCCTCCAGATCGGCCAGCGACGTCCTGTGTGTCAGGGCACGCATCTTCGCCTTGATCGACTTGACCGGACGGTCGGAGATGAAGGTGTAGACGTAACTGCTCAGGTGCTTGTCGGCGTGGCGGCTTGATCTTGGTGTGAGGGACGGGAGGCTGCGGCTGTCCGGTTCTGCGTCTTCCCCTCGCAGGCAGGTAGAGCTGCATGTCCGAGCCCTTCGACTCCCCGTTGTCTTCC
>JBBQGJ010000786.1:0-2035 GCA_038322925.1 Mycobacteriales bacterium | reverse complement strand
TCCCAGGATCCGGGACCTCCGCCGCTCCCGCGCCCCGATCCGTCCGGGTCATGCCACCCCAACGGGGACCCCGACCTGACACCGGACCGACGAGGCGACTCCCGCTCCACCGGCCCCGGATGCCCTCCGTGTCAAGGCCCTACGGGCCGAAGAACGAGGGGACGGGACAGAACGCGATCATGGACCAGCAGCGCGGCCGGGCGGCAGTCACGCCCACCACCGAACACGCACCACCAACACCCGGACAGGCAGCGGCACCCGAGCGACTGGTCAGCGGGTGTCTGTACGAGGCCGGGTTCCACACCACCGGTCCACATCCGCAGGGCGGCGTCGCCATCGCGCGCAGCATCGACGACGCCAGGCAACGGCTCGGCGACATGCTGACCTTCTGCGACCCGACCGCGGCCGCCGTCGCCGACATGACTGCCTTCACCCCAACGCGCATCGTCGCCCGGTACAGCGGGACCGTCGCCGAGTTGTTCGCCGAATTCAACACCGGCACCCCGGACCGCACCGTCCACGCCCGCCCCCTGGTCGGCCTCACCACCACGCGTACCGCGGACGGGCGGTGAGTGTCGTGTGCCTGACCCTGGCCAACGCCGCCACCATCCACCACCACACCGACCCCACCGGCACGACTGGCAGCTCAGCCCGCGGGTACACCTCCACCGCCCACCACGGCGGGCACCTCACCCCCGGCGACCAGCGGCGCCCGCTACCGGACCAACCGCCGCGGACCGTCACCGACATCCACCGCCACCACGGCGTCATCGTGCTGACCGACCAGTACGGCGCCACCTGGACCTACCCCGCCACCGGCATCATCCCCACCGCCGTCCCCGACCCCCTGCACATCCGCACCTCGACCGCCCCGCACGGTGGCACCCGATGACCACCAATGCTGGGCATTCCGCTCGACGAGCCCCGGTCACCGGTCAGCACGCCCGACCACCACCAGCCCACGGCCGAAAATCCCGACGACACCCCGATGACCCCGCCCGATCCAGGCCGGGGGAGTCCACTGCACTGATCACGTCACGGCCACCTCAACCAAGCGGGTTGCCGCCGGACCGGCCGGCACCCGTCCACGCCACCACGACGACCGCCCAGATCGATCCCTCTGCTGGATCCCGTTCGCCTCGCTCACCGATGAACCGGCGCGGGTCCGCGGGACCTGGACACCACAGGGGGTCGGCAGATCACCGCCCACCAATGTCATCACCGAGGGACACACTGTCCCCAAACCCGAAGGAGCACATCATGTCCGGAGATACCGCTATCACCCTGGTCGCGACCCTGACCGCCGACCCGGAACTACGTTTCACAAAGTCCGGGGTGCCCGTCGCCGACTTCACCGTCGCCTCCACCCCCCGGATCTTCGACCGGGCCAGCGGGGAATGGAAGGACGGGGACGCCCTGTTCCTGCGCTGCACGCCGTGGCGGCAACCCGCCGAGAACGTCGCCGAAACCCTCACCAAGGGCAGCCGGGTCATCGTCACCGGCCGCCTGCGGCAACGCTCCTACGAGACCCGCGAGGGCGAGAAGCGCACCGTCGTCGAGGTCGACGTCGAGGAGATCGGGCCGTCCCTGCGGTACGCCACCGCCAGGGTCACCCGCGCCGGCAAAACCACCACCACGCCCGCCACCACCCGCGGCGGCGATGAACACGGCGGCGACCCGTGGACCGGCGGCGCCGGCGGCGGGGACGACCAACCCCCGTTCTGACCGGCCCGTACCCGGTCCGGTGGTAGGACCGGCCCCCCTGCCGGGTGCCATCACCGGTCGGCACCTGGCGGACGTCCCCGCGACCGGGGTGCCGGGGTGGAGCCCGCTGCTCGGGTCCCCGTTACCGGGCGGTGTTCGGCGGGTGCTGCCCGTCGAGCGGCGGGTTCGCGGTGAGCCAGCCGCGGCCGACCTCGCCGGGGTGCAGGGACCGCGGTGTCCGGGTGTAGGTGACCCAGCGGGCGTGTTTCAGCTCGCCCATCAGCCGCTGCCGGAGCTCCCGCCGCCACACCGCCGGGCGCAGCGGCCAACC
>JBBQGJ010000785.1:0-2043 GCA_038322925.1 Mycobacteriales bacterium | reverse complement strand
TCGTCGATCACGAGCAACCGCGGACCGGCGTAGAAGCGCATCGCGGTGGCCCACCGACCCTCCCGGGCGGCCTTCGTGCAGCGGGCCGCCAGGTCCTCGGCGGTGGTGAAGTAGACCCGGTGCCCGGCCTCGACGGCGAGGCGGCCCAGCCCGATGGCGAGCATGGTCTTGCCTACTCCCGGCGGTCCCAAGAACAGGAGATTCGAGGCCGTGTCCAGAAACCGCAGCGTGGCGAGCTCCCGGATCAACATCTCGTCCACGCCGGGCTGAGCAGCGAAGTCGAAGTCGGCGATCCGCCAGGGTGCCGGCAGGCAGGCGAACCGCAGCCGGCTGGCCAGCCGCCGGGCCTCGGTGTCGTCCACCTCGGCGGCCAGCAGCCGCTCCAGCGCCGCTACCAGCCCCCAGTTCTCGGCCCGGGCCTGGTCGAGCACTGCCGGCAGCGCCTCGGTCGCGGTGGGCAGCCGCAGGAAGGCCAGGTGCGCGCGCAGCCGCTGGTAGCGCTCGGCCTCACTCATCGTCGACGGGACGGCGACATCGGCGGGTGCTCGATTCACGACTCCTCCCCAACGGCGTCGCACTCGGTCGCGGCGGCCGCGGCGTACTGGGCGAGGTCGACCACGACGTGCGCTCCGGGTGCTGGTTGGGCACCGCGCAGCCGGTCGGCCTCGGCCAGCGCGGCCACCGACGGTGGCCGGCGCACCTTGGCCCGGCACGGTGCCCGGTCGGTGAAGGCGGCCAACACCGCGCTCTCCAGGGCCACCACGTGGCCGCTGTCGCGGACCAGGACGCCGGCACCGTCGGGCTCCCGGTGATGTCGGGCCAGCACCACCGTCCCGGCGGCGATGTCCAGCGTCGCCGCCCCGAGACGATGCGAGACCGCCACCGTCGTCCCGGCCAGTCCGGGCGGCACCGAATAGCGGTTGCCGCGAAAGGACACCAGCGCCTGGGCGGAGACCGTCCGGGTCACCACCACCGTGGCCGGATAGGGCAACGCCGGCGGTGACCGCAGCGGTTCGGCGGCCGCTAACGCTGCCACCGTGCTGGCTTCGCCGTTCCGGCGCCGCGGCCGGGCGTCCCCGACCCGGACGCAGAACGCGTCCAGGTGTGCCTGGGCCTGGGTCGGGCTCAGGTGGTCCGGCAGCGTCCGCCACCAGCGCTGCGCCAAGCTGTGGTTGCCCTTCTCCACCACCCCTTTGCGGTTGCCGTGCCGGCTGGGACAGATGTCCACCCCGGCGCCATAGTGAATCGCCACCGGAGCGAAGGAGGCCGTGAGCCGACCGGAACCGGGATGGCAGACGGTGGCCATCCGGTCGAACCGCCAGCGATTGCTCACCCCACCGAGGCGGCGGACCACCCCGTCGAGAGCCTCGATGAGCTGGGCCTGGTCCTCGGCCTCGGCCAGCACCGCCCGCCACCGCGAGGAGTGCGCCAGCGCCCCGACCAGCAGATGGGCCGTCTCGCCCCAGCCCCAGGCCGCCGGCGGGTCCGGCAGCTCCAGCCAATCCCACTGCGTCTCTGCCCCCGGCGGATGGGCGATCACCGCGTGCTCCCGGCCCCGGCTAGCCGCGCACGGCTCACAGTGCGGCCGCAGCTTGCGGGCCCGCAGTGCCCGGGTAAACGAGGGGTAGCTGCCGGCATAGCCCAGCGCGGTCAGCTCATCGAACAGCGTGCTGGCCCACAGGTGTGGGTCGTCGGTCAGCCGGAGCCGGGTGTACTCGGCAAACGGCGCCAACCCGTCTGGTGCCGCGGCCACCCGCTGGCCCGGCACCCGGTCGCCCTTGAGGTACTCCCGCACCGTCCGGCGGTTGATCCGAAGATGCCGGGCGATCGCGGACTTGGTCCAGCCTCGTGCATACAGCGCCTGCGCTTCCACGTTCGTCTCCCATGTGAGCATTCACGGGCTCCTTCGACGGCTTGGGGTGGTCAGAGACCACGAGCCTCGAAGGAGCCCCCCAGCAACGGTGGGACCCCGTCGGCGGGTCGCTCAAAGTGGGCAGTTTCAGTGAGCAGGTCTGGGCAGATTCAGGTGAGCGTCATCAACGC
>JBBQGJ010000784.1:0-2053 GCA_038322925.1 Mycobacteriales bacterium | reverse complement strand
GGCCATCGGCTGGGGTTACGCGCATCCTTGTTGCGCCGGTCATGATCGCGTGTCTCTCCCTCGCTGCTAGCTGAGCCCGGTGACGCTGACGGACCCCGTAGCCGGCATGACTTCGCGCTCGACCTTCGGCCGGTGATCATTGCCAGCGGTCAGGGCTTTGAGCTCGTCGAGCGTGTCTCGGATGAGTTGCGCGAAGTCCTGCTGGTTGGTTTCGTTGATCCAGCGTTCGAACGCGACCTTGAAGGCAGCGATCCCTGCCTCCGCGGTCAGGCTCGCGGCCGGGTCTTGACGCCGCGCCGGCGCAAGGTGTCGGCGAGCGCCGCGGACAATGCTGCGAGCTTGATCAGCTCGCGTTCTTGAAGCTCTGTGTTCGCAACAATCGAGCAGTTCCCGGCCGGGAGCGGCTGCTCCGGCGGCGGTCGGTCCGGCCGATTGGCCGACGTATCAGCACGACAACGCGTGGGTCCGGTGTTGCGCCGCAGTTGTCTCCCGTCGGCAGTGCGCTGGGCGTGGGGTGGCGCGCCGAGCTGGACGGGGCGGTGTACGGCAGCCCCTGGTGATCGGGAACCTGGTGATCGCGGCCGCTGAGAACGACTCCGTGTATGCCCTGTCCGCGCGCGATGGGCAGGTGGCGTGGTCGGTGTCGTTGGGTCAGCCGATGCCCGGTGCGGACCTGCCGTGCGGGGATATCGATCCGCTGGGGATCACGGGGACTCCTGCCTATGACCCGGACACCGGTTTGGTGTTCGTGGTCGCTGAAACCGCCGACGCGCGGCACACGTTGGCGGGTATCGCGAGCGGGCGGTGGTGTTGCGCCGCCCGGTCCCGCCTCCGCAAGGTGTGGAGATCGCGCACCAGCAACGCGCGGCGTTGACGGTGCTCGACGGGTGGGTGTACGTGGCGTACGGGGGTTTGGACGCTGACTGCGGTGACTATGTGGGTGCGGTGGTGGCCGCGCCGACCGCCGGGACCGGGCAGCTTCGCGGGTGCCGACCCAGGGAGGGCGGGATCTGGGCGCCCTCCGGTGGCACCGTGGACGACGGTCGGTTGCTGTTGCCGTGGGTAACGGCGAGTCGTCCCAGGCCTATGACCATAGCGATGCGGTGCTGTCGCTGAGTCCGCGGTTGGATCTGGTGGACAGTTTCAGCCCCGCGCGGTGGGCGTCGGACAACGAGGCCGACCTGGACCTGGGCTCGATGGGACCGGCGCTGGTCGGTGACCATGTCCTGGCCGTCGGGAAGAGCGGCGTGGGATACGTGCTGGACGCCGCTCGGCTGGGCGGTGTCGGCGGTCAACTCACCGAGCAGCCGATCTGCGCTGCGTACGGCGGCAGCGCCGTCGACGGGTCGACCGTGTACCTGCCGTGCAGTGCCGGGACCCGGGCGGTCGGCATCGACGCCGACGGAGCGATCACGCCGCGGTGGAAGGCAACGGTGCGGGCGAACGGGCCGCCGGTCGTCGGCGGCAATGCGGTGTGGGTCACCGACTACCACCGCGGGCTGCTGTGCGCACTCGACCCGGAATCGGGTGGCATCCGTGCTCAGATCGATGTCGGCGAACTCCCGCACTTCGCATCCCCGTCGCTGGCCCGCGACCCATGCCTACCTCGGCACCATGATGGAGTCAGCGCGATCACCGGTATCTGACCACCCTGCACCCTCGACGCTCGACTCCGGCAGGAATTCGCGGGCCGGGCCGTATGATAATCGGTCATTCCATTGGCACAGAACCCCCGATACGCCGACCACTTCGTGAGTAGCTATTCAGCTGGGGGCGAGGGCTGGGGGTAGCCAGGGGCCGGTGGTGAAGAGTTCGGTGAGGACCTGGTATTTGTCTTTGCCCCATTTGTGGGCGGTGGCGAGGTACGAGTGGACGACCGCGAATTCGGTGAGGCCTTGCAGCGTGCGCCAGCAGCCGCCGGAGGTCCGTTGTTGGATCTTGACGGGGCGGACGTCACGTTCTGCCTGGTTGTTCGTCCAGCTGACGGACAGATCGGTGGCGAACCGCAGGATCATGTCTTGGTAGCGGCGGAACCGGCGGATCAGGGTGCGGG
>JBBQGJ010000783.1:0-2061 GCA_038322925.1 Mycobacteriales bacterium | reverse complement strand
GACCGCGCAACCAACGGTTTCAGCGCTGCCGCTGGCCCGGCGGGAGCGGTCGTTGTGACAGCCGTGTCGTTCGACCCGGCCGCGTTCGGCGGCACCGGGCAGGCACCACCGATCCCGTCGGTCATCTGCTGGGATGAGCTGGACGCTCCCGGCTACACCCACACCCTGGGTGAGCTGGCGCGGTGGCTGGAATGGTTCCGGATCACCTACCGGGTCCCGGCCACCGCGGTCCCGCCCTGCTGGTATCAGCATCCCGGTATCCGGGAAGACCTCGGCCACTTGTGGACCGGGTGGCTGGTGACCCGGCACCCCGACGCCGGCGTCGGGATGATCGGCCTGGACTGGGACGGCCGCCGCGACCAAACCATCACCAGGTTGCGGGAATCGGTGGCGACCACCGGCTGCACCGGCAGCCGGCACCAGGACGAACCCGACATGCCCACCCATGACCCAGATGACCGGGCCTGGGCCGAGCACCTGGCCGGGCAAACGAACGCCCGGGACCGGCGCAGCTCCTACGACGCGGCGATCGAGGTCACCACCGAAGCGCTGCAGGACGCCGAACTGCGGCACGACCTGGCCCCGGACCTGCTCGCCGAGATCGCCCAGGACCCGACCACGGCAACCCAGCTCGACCGTGCCGCCGTCGCCGAGCAACTCCGCGCACTGGCCGAACACGCCGCCCACAACACCACCGGTAAGGCCCTGGCAGCGGTCCGCGCGGTGACCGATCAACACCAGCTGGCCGACCAGGAAACCGCGGTCGCCATGGCTCGCCGTGTGCTCGTGCACACCGCAGCCACCACCGCCGCGACCGGTGCCGACCCCACCGCCACGGCCGCCACCACGAGCGAGGCTGTCACCCGGTGGCTGACCGCACTGGAAGAGCTCCTACCCGCCGCAACCGCCGCCGATCGGGCCGCGGCAGCGGCTGCAGCCCGGACTGCGGCGGTCGACCGCCGGGTCACCGCGATGCGCCGACACCCGGACATCGCCGGGCTGCTCGGCGCCCCCGACCAAACCGCACCTGAACAAGCCGGCGAGGGGACATAACTACCCGCCCGGTGCCCGCAGGACACGGGTAGCGCCGGAACGAACCCCCACCGAACTGAAGGCGGCGCCCCACAAAGGGGTGGCCGCCTTCAGTTCTTTCCGCTCCGTCAACCCCTGAACTCTCATCGGCCGGCGCGGGAAGGTGTATCGGTCGTGGCAGCTCAGCGTCCCTCACGTCGGCGACCGGTCACCGCCGATGACGAACAACTCGACTTCTTCTCCCTGCTGGCCGATCTGGACGCCGCGCAGGACCCCCACCTGAACCCACCACCACTGGTATCCACCCCGGTACGGGCGACCGGCACGACCGCGACACCGGCAGCCGAACCCTGGCTTGGCGACACGGCCGACGGGTACCTGCCAGGTGTTCCGGAATGGAACACCCCCCCGACACCCGCGGCCGGGTCCTCGCCGGCCGAGCCCGGCGACGCGATCCCCGAGTTCCTGCCAGGTGTTCCGCAGCGGAACACCTCACCGGCCCCCAGCACGGCGACGGCGCCCAGTGGGCGTGCTGCCCGGTCCTTCGTTCGGGCGGCGTTACCGGCCGGGCCGGATCACCGGCCCACCGGTGCGCGTTCGGTGCCGTCCGGGCAGGTCGCCAGGGCCGCGGCGAACCTCACCGCCCTGACCGTGTTGCGGGAGCTGCAAACCCGGGCCCGCGCGGCGACCACGGCCGAGCAGGACGTGTTGGCGGGGTGGTCCGGGTGGGGCGCACTGCCGTCGGTGTTCGACGCCGAGCAGGACCGGGCCGGTCAGCCGCACTGGCCCACCGTCGCCGCCCGGGTGCTGCCCACCGCGGCGGCCGCGGCCGCCGAACACGGCTACCAGCAGGCCGCACAGGACGCGCTGAGCCTGCTGGCCATCGATCCGCCCGACGCCCGATCACTGATCCGCACCGCCGACCAGCTGGCCGCGACCCTACGAACCAGCACCAGCACCAGCACCAGCACCGACACCGACATCGACACCGACGTCGATGCGGGCGGTGTCGCTGATAGTGCTGGTGAG
>JBBQGJ010000782.1:0-2064 GCA_038322925.1 Mycobacteriales bacterium | reverse complement strand
GCCGATGTACCGGTTCGCGCGGACCGCGTCGGCGAACTCGGCGAACCGGCGGTGTTCCCGGGTGATGAGAAAGGACGTCTCCGGCTGCGGCGCGGGGGCCCGAGACCCGGGCGGCGGGGTCGGCGAGCGGCGCCGGCGGGCAGCGATCGACACCGCCGGTCGAGGTGTCACGACAGATCCCTCTCTATCCGTGTGCGCCCGGTGAGACTCGGTCCGGGTGAGCCTCAGTCTTCGCGGTACAGCTTGAGCCGGGTCCGCCGCGGCGCGGCGGGCGGCGGTGGGCCCGCGGCGGTCCGCGGGGTGAGCGGGGCGTCGGCGGGGACGGTTTCGGGCACGGCGTGGGTGAGCGCCTCGGCCAGGCTGCGCCGCTCGGTCAGCTGCGCGCGCAGTTCCCGGCGTCGACGGGCCCGGGCGTTCTGCAGGTCCTTCAGCGAGATCGTCTGCGCGGCCAGCTCCGGGGCCACCGCCCGGCACAGGAACGTCCCGCGGTGGAACACCCGGATCTCGGCCAGGTCCCGCGGGTCGTACCGGACGGTGACCTGTTCCCCGACGTACGCGGCCAGGGTCAGATCCAGGTACCGCAGGCCGTGGCAGTGGATGCCGTCGCGGTGCACCTTGCGGGGCGTGGCCACGGTCAGCAGCAGCAGGTCCAACGCCTCCAACGATTCCGGCATCCGCGGCAACCAGCCGCCGGCGGTCCACCGGGTGACCGGGGACTGCCCGGTCTCCGAATGCGGCCGCAGGTGATAGTTGCCGACGATGAACTCCCCGACCGCGGCGTCCAACTCCGACAACGACAACGCCGGCGGGGTGATCGGGACGCCGTGGGTGCCGTGCGGGATGTACCCGGGCAGGGTGGGCAGCAGCTCGGTGGTGATGGTGCCGAAGATCCGCTCCCCCTTCCCCCGCCCACGGGGCACCCCGACGGTGCTGTGCACCAGGTCGATCCCGTTCTCCACGCAGACCTGCACGATGTGTTCGCTGACGAAGTCGGTGCCGTGGTCGCAGTACAACACCGACGGCAGCCCGCACACCGGCCACCGCGGATCGGTCTTCCGCCAGATCGCCTGCCGCAACGCCAACGCGGTCCCGATCGCGGTCGGGTCGCCCAGGAACACCGTGTACCCGGCGACCGCCCGGGAGTGATCGTCCAGCACCACCGTCAACCACGGCCGGGCCGGGCGCCCCGCACCGTCCAGGACCATCACGTCCAACTCGGTGTGATCGGCCTGCCACACATCGTTCGAGTGCGCCGACTCCCGCCGCAGCACCAGCTCGAACCGATCCCGGTACGCCGCCGGCCCGTGGTGCGCCAACGTCGCCAACCCCGGATCGAGACCGGCGATCACCCGACGCACCGTTGTATACGACGGCATCGGCCAGCCCCGCTGCCGAGCCACACCCACCACGCATCGGTGCACCTCGGCCACCCGCGGCGGCGGACGCCGCAACGCCAAGCCCTCGATCAACTGGACCAAGTCGGCCGGCAACCGCCACCGACCCGCATCCGATCGCCCGGTCCGCGTCAACGCCGCCAGCCCACCAGACCGATACGCCGCCACCCACCGCCGAGTGGAACGAACCGACACCCCGGCGCTCGCCGCCGCTTCCGGCAACGCCACCCCGTGATCGACATGGGCCCGCACCACCGCCCACCGATCAACCCGCGACCCGGTCGCTACCTCACCAACCGGCCGGGCACCCCCACCAGTCAACGCCGCACCATCCGCACCAACCCGCCTCCCGGAACGGCCACCCGAACCACAACACCACCGTGCTCGACCCGTCCCGCACCCGTCAACCCGCTGACCCACCCCACTCCCCACGAGCGGGCCCGGCGACCAACCCGGCCAACAGCCCGATCAATGAACGGCCAATAATTTGGCGAGTCACACCGCAAGATCTTTCCCTGTCAGGCGCGGATGTCCCGTGCCAGCGAAAATGGGAGCTGTGCCAACTTCGTGGGAGTAGCGGGGGAGCCGTGCCAGATTCTTGGGAGTAGGTGGCGTTCGCGCTGATCAGAGGTTCTGTCGGTGGGGCAGTACATCCTCTGGACCGTGCACA
>JBBQGJ010000781.1:0-2080 GCA_038322925.1 Mycobacteriales bacterium | reverse complement strand
GGTGCGGGTGGTCGACCAGGTGTCGGGGAACCGGTCGACGTGGACGACGTGGAACCTGGCCGCCGAGGCGATGCGGCAGATCGGACAGGTGGGCTGGCAGTTCGCCGACCCGGACGCGGCCCTGGATGTTCGGCGGCAGGTCGTGGACCGGGCGGTGGCGCTGTCGGTGTTGATCAGCGCCCCGCAGGTGGCGTCGGTCCCGGACCGGTTCCTGGACCCGGTGACCGGGGTGAGCCGGTTCGCCGACCCACCGCAGTACACCTCGCAGGCCGTGCTGGCCGCGGAGGACCGGCTGCTGGCCTGGTCCCGGGACACCGCCGGCCCGGCGGTCGACCCGGACCTGGCGGTGCGGACCGCGCAGGCGCCGCTCCCCGGCCGCGACCACCCGCTCGACCCGGAGGATCAGGCGCCGGCGGCGGTGACCGTCACCACGTCCGGTCGGGTGCTCGACGTGATGGTCGGCCCTGCCGGGACCGGGAAGACCACCACCATGGCCGGGGTCCGGGCGATCTGGGAAGCCGAGCACGGTCCCGGGTCGGTCCGCGGGCTGGCCCCGTCGGCGCAGGCCGCGCAGGTCCTCGCCGAAGACCTCGGCGTCCCGACGGAGAACACCGCGCAGTGGCTGGCGCAGCAGGTCCTGCAACTCAGCCGCGCCGACCGGATCACCGCCCTGCTGGCCGCCCGCGCCCGGGCCGAGGCCGCGAACCGACCCACCGTCGGGCTGGACCGGGCGATCGCCGCCGCCCGCCGCGAGTACGACCTGTGGGCGCTGCGCCCTGGGCAGCTGCTGATCATCGACGAGGCCGGCATGGCCGGCACCTTCGTACTGGACCGCCTGGCCCGGCAGGCCGCCGACGCTAGCGCGAAACTGCTGCTCGTCGGTGACCCACACCAGCTGTCCGCGGTGGAGACCGGCGGCGCGTTCGGGATGCTCACCGCCGACCGCCCCCAGGTCGCCGAGCTGACCGTGATCCGCCGGTTCACCGACCCCGACGGGCGGCGCCGCCGCTGGGAGGAACACGCCTCGATCGGGATCCGCCTCGGTCGCGTCGACGTCCTCGACACCTACCGGGACCACGACCGGATCCGATCCGGGGACCGCGACGACATGGTCGCCGCCGCCTACGCCGGGTGGCGGGCCGACACCGCCGCCGGGCTCACCCCGCTGCTCATCGCCGGGGACACCGCCACCGTCCACGACCTCAACCAGCGGGCCCGCGCCGACCTGGTCACTGCCGGGCTGGTCGACCCGGGCGGCGTCACGCTGCACGACGGTCTGCTCGCCGGGCGCGGGGACCGGATCGTGACCCGGGAGATCAACCGCTACCTGGAAGACGGCACCGGGTACGAACCGGCCGGGCGGAGCGGACGGCGCCGCGACGGGTTCGTTCGCAACGGCCAGCAGTGGATCGTCGAGCAGGCCCGCGCCGACGGATCGCTGACCGTCCGGCTCACCGGCCCCGACCACCGACCGGGCGCCGCGTCGGTCACCCTGCCCGCCTGGTACGTCCGTGACCACGTGGAACTGGCCTATGCGGTCACCGCGCACCGGGCGCAGGGCATGACGGTGGACACCTGCCACACCGTCGCCGACCCGGCCACCACCCGGGAAGTGTTCTACGTGGCGATGACCCGCGGACAACGCCGCAACACCGCCTACGCCGCGCTGGACACCGCGCCGGACGAGCACGGACACGGCCCCACCGAGGACGAGACCTGGACCGACCGCGACCTTCTCGCGCACATCCTGGCGAACAGCACCGCGGAGCGTTCCGCCCACCAGAGCATCGCCGACGAACTCGACCAAGCGGAATCGCTGGCCACGCTGGTCGCCGAGTACGAAACCATCGCCGCCTACGGCCATGACCTGGCCGCCGTCGACCTCGTCTACGCGGCCGGCTGGCCCGACCCGCAGACCGTCACCGAGGGTGAGGGATTCCGGCCCGTCGCCGCGGCCCTGTGTGCGGCACACACCCGCGAGCTGAAGACCGAGTCCCTCACCCGGCATCTGGCGGGCATCGCCGCCAGCAATCACGGCACGGACGCCGCGACCTCGGCCGCGCGCGCGGCCGAGGCGATC
>JBBQGJ010000780.1:0-2082 GCA_038322925.1 Mycobacteriales bacterium | reverse complement strand
CACCCCGAACGACAAACCAGCAGGTCACAGGCACTTCCTGCCGCCCAGGCCGAAGTAAGTTCGGCTTAGATACCGGGTGTGACGATCACGCCGGTGGACGCCGGGCCGACGCCGCTGGCGACGGCTGCGGTAGCGCGCCCGCCGCTGGCCGGGCTCGGGGTGCGGATCTGGACGCGGACCCGGCGTGGCGGCTGGCCGCGGCGTTCCTCGCCGGGCACGCCGACCCCCGCACCACCCGCCGCTACGACCGCTCCCGGCACACTTCACCGCCGCCCAGGTCGAGAAGGGTGGGCATTCGCTGCGCGCCGGGTTCGTCACCGAGGCGTTCCGGGCCGGCGCCGACGCGCACGCGATCATGCGGCAGACCGGGCACCGGTCCCCGGTGATGCTCGAGGTGTACGCCCGGGAACACGCCCCGCTGGTCGGCAACGCCGTCACCCGCCTCGGCCTCTAAGCCCCCCGATGACCAATCGTGACCACCTTCGCCATCATCACCACGGAGAACGCAGCGCGGGTGTTGTAGCCGCGGACCCTGGCCGCCTACGGCTCGGACTGGGCGCTGTTCACCGCCCCCTGCGCCGCCACCGAGACCCCCGCGCTGCCCGCGGCACCGGACACCGTGGTCGGCTTCCTCCCTCCCTGCTCGGCCCCCCCGCCCGTCCCGGCCACCCGGCGCCACCCGGCGCCGCCGGGTCGCCGCCATCGACCACCACCATGCCGGGGCTGGATACCCGCGGCCGGGGAACAGCCCGGTGGTGCGCGCCGTCCTCGGCCGGCCCGCCGGCGGACCCTTCCAACCCACCCACCCGGACGCCGTCGACGCGGCGCTGCGCGGCCTGCCGTCGCACGGCTGGACCCAGGGCATGTTCGGCCGCCGGGACCGGGCCATGCTGGTGCTGTCCCAACTGGCGGGGGTGCCGTACCGACACCTCGCCACCATGACCGGCCAGGACATCTACATAGAGGACGGTGTTGCGACGATCCGGTCTGCAGCGGGGGAGTGGACCGTCGGAGAGAACGACGACGTCGTGCTGTGCGGGCCGTGCGCGGTCGCCCGATGGCTGAAGATCCTGGACCTGGCCGTCACGAAACCGAGCACCAAGACCATCGCCCGCGCCCTGAAGAAAACGAAAACGGTCGACCATCGGTCACCCCACGTCTGCCACACCGGTCCGGTCCTCGACGGCGCCACCAGAACCGTGCCGTTGCTGCCGCCGATCGACCAATGGGGCGCCCGACCCCTTCCACTCCAACCACTCCGCGTTCGGGCTGCGGATCCACCCTGACCGCGGGCCGTGCGGAGCGGGATCACACCGCTGTCGCGGTTCCTGACGCGGCGGACATGTTGGTCTCGGGCTCGTAAGCGAGCCACAGAACACCCAGGGGCGGCAGCTTGAGGGCGGCGGAGTAGTCCAGGTCGTCCCAGCGGATGTCGTCGGTGGTGACGTCACCGACGAGGGCATTGCTCCCGCCGAATTCGGCGCTGTCGGAGTTGAGGATCTCCACCCAGCGCCCCTGCTGCGGGAGTCCGATGCGGTAGTCATGGCGAGGCACCGGGGTCAGGTTCGCGACACAGGCGATGCTACGGCCGCCCGCCGACGGGAACCGGAGGAAGGACAGCACGCTGTTGTCCGCGTCGTTCGGGTTGATCCAGCGGAAACCCGGCCAGTCGAAGTCCTGCTCCCACAACGCGGGCTCACGCCGGTACACGGTGTTCAGGGCGCGTAGCAATGACTGGATTCCAGCGTGTTCCGGGTAGTCCAGCAGGTGCCAGTCGACGCTGCTGTCATGCTGCCATTCACGGTTCTGACCGATCTCGCCGCCCATGAACAGCAGCGGCCGGCCGGGATGCGCCCACATCCAGGTCAGCAGGCAGCGTAGGTTCGCGAATTGTTGCCACCGGTCCCCGGGCATCTTGCCGAGCAGCGATCCCTTTCCGTGTGCGACCTCGTCGTGACTCATCGGCAGGATGAAGTTCTCGGTGAACGCATACAACAGGGCGAAGGTGAGCTCGTGATGGTGGTGGGGCCGATGAATCGGGTCCTTGGAGAAGTACACCAGGGTGTCGTTCATCCAGCCCAT
>JBBQGJ010000779.1:0-2083 GCA_038322925.1 Mycobacteriales bacterium | reverse complement strand
CAAGCCCTGGACCGGGCGAATCGCATCGCAATGGAAGCAGCTGCTGCAGGGGCCCAAGCGGTGACCACCGGCGGTGGGGACATCAACGCCGCCGCTGCCGACGCCGCGGTCCAGAACTACCTGGACGCCGAGGGAGTCAACGGCACCGCACAAATCCAGGCCAACCGGGTTGACGTCACCGTGTCGCTGACCCAACCCACGAAGATGCTGTCGATGGTGGGGATCGACGAGATCACCGTGACCGGCGACGGTTACGCCAACGTCATCTACACCCTGGAGGGATGACCTGTGGTCATCAATCTCATTCGGCGCACAGCGGCGCTGATCACTTTGCTGGCCCTGGTCGTCGGTGCTCCGTACCTGCTGTGGGTGCTCGGCCGAGGGCTGCTGCCCGATCAGGTGCCCGGAATATCCAAGGTGTGGGACTCACTGACATCCCGGGACACCGGAGCCCTATTCATGGGCGCCCTGGTCCTGGTCGGATTCATCGCCTGGGCCATCTTCACCCTGTGCGTCCTGCTGGACATCGCGAGCCGGGTAGCCGGCCGGACCTGGACAGTGCGGATCCCCGGTTTCCGGGTCCCACAAGCGGCAGCCTCCTCCTTGGTCAGCGCGGTCCTGGCCGGCAGTGTGCTGCTCGGAGTGACCGGCACCGCAACCGCACAGCCGCTCCCGCCGCTGCCTCATGCAGCCACCGCTGTCACGGCGGCCGCCGTCACCGAGTCCGTCGCCGCACCGCAGCGGACCGCCGCTGCCGTCCTCTCCCCGCCTGCAACGCCGGCGGCCACGTCCGGGCCGCAATGGTCCGTGGTGGACGGTGACACCCTGTGGTCCATCGCGGACCGGACCATGAGCGACCCGCTGCGCTTCGAGGAAATCTTCGAACTGAACCAGAACACCGTGCAGCCCGACGGCGGACGACTGGCCACCTCGGATACATGGCTGGAAGTCGGATGGATTCTCCGCCTACCCACCGACGCCAAGGCTGCGGCCCCGCAGCCAGCGAACACCCCCGCATCCGAGAACACCACGGTGACAGTGCTTCCCGGCGACACCCTCTCGCAAATAGCCCAGGACCACCTCGACGACGCCACCCGCTACCCCGAGCTCGCTGCACTGAACCAGATCGCCGACCCAGACGACATCAGCGTCGGCCAGGTCATTGTCATCACCGAACCAAGCATCGACACGACAACAGCAATCCCCCCGGTTGCCGCTCCTCCGAACGCGCCCACAGCGGACGATTCCTCGACCCCAGCGCCTACTCCTGAGACAGCGAGCCCGGCCCCCGCAGCGCCAGCCACGTCCACAGCGGCGTCCGCCGCAGCCATCCCCCTGCAGGCTGCCGCGACAGCAGCGCCATCAACGACCGCCCCGCCAATCCCATCAACGGCCGAACCGACAACCAGCCCGCCCGCGGCGAACCCTGCGGCCGATTCCAGCAGTGTTGCCGCTGATGAAACCTCCGGCGCCGATGACACCGGCCAGCACAGCACTGTTGCCGCGCTCTCCGGACTCACGGCGCTGACGGCCGCGGCCGCCTGGTTGGCGCTGCTGACGGCCCGCCGCCGCGGCGCCCGTCGGCGGACACCGGGCCGACAAGCAGCCCCCGCGCGATTGGGTGCGGTCAGAGCGGAACGACGACTGCGCGAGAAGGCCACGGCTGCCGACGCCGGCTGGTTGGATACCGCGCTGCGCAGCCTGGCCACCACCTTGAACACTCAACCCGCCGCCGACTACCCCGATGTGCTCGCAGCCTTCGTCGAACCCGACCAGTTGCGCCTGCAGTTGGCCGGCCCGGCACCGGCACCGCCGCCGTTCAGCGCAATCGGGGACGACTGGGTGCTGCCGGCGACCGCTGAACTGCCTGACTTGGTCGGCGATGAAATGGCACCACTACCCACCTTGGCCAGCATCGGATCCCGTGACGGTCAGACCGTGTTGCTGGACCTCGAACGTGCCGGTGCGATCTGTCTGCAGGGAGATCCACTGGCTTGCCTAGAGCTGATGAATCACCTTGTCCTCGAGCTTGCCCACAACAGCTGGTCGGACGGGCTGCAGGTGACCCTGGTCGGGTGGGGGA
>JBBQGJ010000778.1:0-2084 GCA_038322925.1 Mycobacteriales bacterium | reverse complement strand
GTGGACTGGCCTTGTCAGCTCTGCTCTTCCTCCGACCTGGGTGGCCGTGATGGCTGCCAATCGTGCCTACGAACCGCGCTTCCTGGGGAACGATTCAGACCCTGATTTTGCAGCCCGCCTTCGTGACGGCCTGATTTCTTGATCGTTTCGAGGTTTGTTTCTTCTTGCGGTTGCTCGTGGTGTTCTCTGCAGGCGCGGCGGTGGGGTGGCGGTGCCGCGGGTGGGGTCTGGCGGGTTCAGCCGGTGTTGATGGCGGGTTCGGGGCGTGGGGTATCACGGTTCGGTGACGTGATCGCAGGCCGGCTGTGCTTGGGGGCGGTCAGCCGAAGGCGGGTAGCGCCCGGATCCGGTTGAGGGCTGCGCTGAACGCGGCGAGGTGGCGGTAGGCGGCGGCGAAGCGCAACTGCAGCCGCCGGCTGTGGCGGACGAGGCGGGCGGGCACGTTGAGGAAGGCCAGTCGCAGCCGCTTGCCGCGGGCCCGGCGGAACGCCCTGGGCAGCGCGATGGTACGCAGCCACAGCCCGACGTTGTGCGCGAGGGCGGCGGCCTGCCAGTACAGCCAGTTGCCGAAGAACGGCCGCACCGGGGCGTGGATCATCCCGAAGTCGTTCTTCAACGCCCGGATGGTGTCCTCCGGGATCCCGCCCCGGAGCCGGTGATGCGCCTCGACCTCGGCCGCGCTCATCCGGGCGTCACCCACGTTGGTGATGATGGCGTGCAGCCGCCAGCCGTCGAGGTCGTCGAAGGCGAGCTGGTCGCCGGCGGCCTTCGGTTGGCGACGCACGATCAACCGCACGGTGCGGCCGAGCAGGGTGGTGGTGGTCTCGGCGATCTCGCTGCCGGCGTCGGTCTCACGCCCGAGCGCCGGCACCCAGGCGGTGGCCGGGTCGACGGCCAGCGCGTGGACGACGCCGAGCACGTTCGGATAGCCCTTGGTGGTGACGGAGAAGTCGGCGCGGTGGCGTTCGGCGGCGTCGAGCACCTGCTGCTGGTAGCCGGCGGAGTCGACCCGGATCCACAGCCGGTACCGGTCCCGGCAGCCGGCCGGGACCGCCCACACGCACTCGTCGATGAAGCTGCCCATCGCCCGGCCGTCGTTCGCCGCCCCGCCGCGGGCCCGCAACGCCAGCACGTCGCCGGTCTCCCCGACCACCCCGACCAGCGGGGACAGCGCGGTCTGCCCGGTCCGGGAGAACGCCGAGCCTTCCTTCCCCGGCCCGTAGACCGCGACCCTGGTGGCGTCCGGGTCGACCGTCAGCCGCTCACCAGCCGGCGCGGCGCCGGCCGCCCACGCCCGGGCCAGCATCACCCGGTTCGTCGCGGCCGCCTTCGCCACCCGGCCCAGGTCGGCCCCGGCCAGGAACCGCCACAACGTCGACACACTCGGCAGCGCGTTGACCCCACGCAGCGCCGTCGTCGCCGGATCGGCCAACAGCGCCCGGTCACTCAAGAAGTCCCCACCGGCCAGCAGGGTCTCGGTCAGCGCCCGGTAACACTCCCCGCCGGTGTAGCCACCCGGCCCGATCGGCCGCAGCCCCCGACGGTCCGCCTCGGCGACCACATTCAGCCGGTCCAACAGCGGACCCCACAGGGCCACCCCGGCGACCGGGGTCAGCTCCTCCTCCGACGCCGTCACCACCGGCGTCGGCACCGGCCGGGCCGGACACGCCAAGACGGAATCGTCGACCTCGAACAACAGCCCGGTAGCATTCACCTCGCGGGTGCCCTTCTGCACGGGAATCGTTGACGTCAGCAATCACGATTTTCCCTTGCAGCAAGGGCACTTCCGCGCTACGACAGGACCATCACCCCAACCCGGCTGCAAAATCAGGGTCAGAGAGACAGCGACGGCCCGGGATCGCCCGGTCGATGCATGATCGCGGCCTCGAAGTCGGCGCGGCTCTTGGCCGTGCCCTTGGGAGGCCGGGGTGTGATCGGCGCGGGACGCAGTTGAGTGCGGGCGATGGCGATGAGGTCCGCCTGCACCGGCGAGGTGATGGGGATGTAGCGCTCCCGGATCGGCTTCAGGAGGCCCGGTGCGGTGTCGTCGATGCGCGGGAATGGCACACGCAGAAAGTAGAGGC
>JBBQGJ010000777.1:0-2095 GCA_038322925.1 Mycobacteriales bacterium | reverse complement strand
ACCGCCGGCTACAGCTCGACTACGAACGCACTATCGAAGCAAGCGAAGGCATGATCTGGGCGGCACAGACACGTCACCTGCAGCGACGACTGACCACCACCCCATAGCAATCGCGCTCGAACAACTAACGCGACAGCCTCTAAGCTTGTGATTAAACCCGCTGCCCTGTTGAGGCTGCCTTCTTGACGGCGGGGTGGCGCGTCCGGGGCGGCCGTCGGGTGCCTTTGGGGCGTCCTGGGCCTGCGGTGTGGGATTTCGGTGGGCTGGCTGGGGTGCCGATCGTGGGGAGCAGTCGGTGGAAACCTCTGCGGACGCGGGCGGGGCTGAGTTGTGCGGGGTCGCGGGGTTTCTCCCATGGCAGGCGGAGGTCGGCGACGAGGCCGCGGGCTAGTCGTAGCTGGGTGTAGGCGGCGGCGATGAGCCAGGTCCAGCGGTCGGCCTGCTCGGGGTTGCATAGTGCGGGGGTGGTCCACGCCAGGGTGGATTTCACGAACCGGAAGCTGTGCTCGATGTCGAAGCGGCGCAGGTATGCCCGCCAGCAGATGTCGAGGTCGGGTTCCCCGGGCCCGGACCACCACAGCCAGAGGGTCTTCACGGCGCGTGCGGTGGGTTTGGGTAGGTGCTCGACTTCGACACGGATCACGGTGCCGCGCACGATGGGCGGCTGGTCGTGGCCGGCCCAGCGGCCCCGGCCGTGGAGCTTGGGGTGCAGCCCGCGCCATGCCTGCACGACCACGTTGCCGTAGCGCGGGTCGGCCGTCACGAGCTCGGCGTCGGGCTTGGTCCAGGTGGCGGGCTCGGAGAGGGCGAAGCGGTCGCCGTGGCGGCGGGGCCGGCCCACGGTGCCCTGCGTCCTCGGCTGGGGGTCGGGGTGGAAGACGCGGTCGGAGCGGATGCGGACCAGGATCTGGGCGCGGGCATCGGCGAGGCCGGCGCTGATCGCGATCGGGTCATAACCGGCGTCGAACACGAACAGCGGGACCTGATCGTCGTCGGGGAGCAGGCCGGCGAGTCGTTCGACCTGGTCGACGGTGGCGGTCGTCGCGTCCATGGTCGGCTTGACGCGCATGACGTCGAGCGGGGCAGTCCAGGAGTCCGCTGCCCAGTCGAGCTGGGAGATCCACTGGTAGCTCCATCCCGCCACGATGGGTTGGCCGTTGGAGTGCTTGGAGGCCGAGTAGTGGAAGCCGCGCTCGGGGCTGCACTCGGCGTCGCAGCGGTCCCAGGTCGACGCGTCGACGGCGAACAGCAACGGCCAGGCCGCCGGGCGGTGGCCCACCAGGGCTCCGCGGAGCCAGTCGGTGTCGATGCTGCCGTGGGCGAGCGCCTTGTAGAGGCTGCCGTGGCTGCGCCGGAACACCGGCTCGAGGCTCAGCGCCGGCACCGAAGCGACCGGCCCCGGCGCGCACAACAGCGCGTCGCACAGCTCGAAGGCGGCGTCCGCCCACCCGAACAGGCAGTTGTGGAGCTCCCCGCGGAACCCGACGAGCGTCTCGGTGGCGTCAGGCCCGTCGGCGGCCGGCTGCTGCTGTCCCATGCCAGGCAGTATTACTACTGCCAGGTAGATTGGCTGGGATACTCGCCGCCGACAGCCGAAGGACCGGAGATGGCCAGACCGACCACAGCGCACCGCCTCGCCTCCTACCAAGCCCGCTACGCCCAGCTCGCCAGCCAGCTCGCCGACGTCGGCTTCATCACCGCCGGCAGCGTCACCCACCGCTACACACGCTGCGCGACGCCCGGCTGCCGCTGCAACGCGGAGCCGCCCCAACCCCACGGGCCCTACTACCAGTGGACGGCCAAGGTGAACGGCAAGACCGTCACCCGCCGGCTGAGCCAGAACGAGGCTCGTCTCTACCAGGAATGGATCGCCAACGACCGGCAGCTCCGCGCCGTCATCACCGAGATGCGCCAAGTCGCCGCCAACGCCACCGACCTGATCCTCACAGACGCCGCGAACTAGACACCAGGTTTAATCGCAAGCTCAGGGGGGTCAGGGTAACCCCCACCCGTGAAGGGGGGACCCCCGGATTGTCGGTAGACCCCCGGCATCGGACAGTGGTGACACGTTCCGAGGTGCTGACCGTTGCAGCGC
>JBBQGJ010000776.1:0-2096 GCA_038322925.1 Mycobacteriales bacterium | reverse complement strand
CGGCCCGGCGCACCGGAAGGTGGACCGGGCCGGGCGGAGCTATCCAGGACGGACGCGGAGTTTTCGCTGGGTTACAGGTCGGGAGACAGATCCGCGTGGGGTGCGGCCGGGCCGGTGGACGCCGAGGGGGCATCGTGCGTCGCCGTCGACGCGGGGGCCGGCGCGCCGGCGACGTTGGGCGCTGGGCTGTCGGTCACGGCCATGGCGCCGCCGCGGGAGGCGGTGTCGACCCGCAGGGAGCGTTGGTGGTGATCCATCGTGGCGGGCAGGTACCAGGCGGCGCGGGGCCCGGACCAACGGAAGCCGGCGCTCTTGAGTGCAGCTTGGACGTCCTTGTCCTCGCGGGTGACCCCGACCGCGATGGTGTGGGCCTGGGTGTGGTGGATGACCGGACCCGTCGGGTGTCCGGCGGTGTCCTGCTCGCCGACCCTGCGGTCGGCGGGCCGATCGGCACGCGTCGCCGGGCCCTGGACAAGGGTCGCGGGTTCGGTGTCCCTGCGGGTCACCGTCGTCGCGAAGACCTTGAGCCCCGCGCGGGGTGCGCCGTCCCGGCGGGTGAATGCCTGTACCTCCGGCCGGCCCTGGACCAGGACGGGATCGCCGATCTGCAACGTGTTGGCGGCGTCCTCCGCGGTCCGGCCGAACAGCACCACCTCGGTGTACGACGGCGGGGTGCTGGTCCACTGGCCTGCCGCGTCCCGGACCCGCTCGTGGGAGGCGACCCGCAGCCGCGCCCAGGACCGGCCGTCCTGGGTGAGGCCGAACGTCGGCTCGGCTGCGACATTGCCCGCGATGCTGATCCGCATCCCCGCGCGCGGGCTTCCATCCCCGGCCGACCTTGTCGCGGTGCCGGCGGGCATCGCGCTGACGTCGGCTTGTGTCTGAGCCTGCGCCCTGGACGCCTCGGCGTTTCCCCATTCCTCGATCTGACTGTCGGCGCGGAGGTACAGCCGGGACTCGGTGTCCAGGACGTGCAGCGTGTAGATGGCGGGGTCTTCGTCATCGGCGGCGGTGGCACGGTGAAGTCCGGGGACAAGGTAGTCGTGAGCTCGGGCCGACTCTCCCTCGTAGATCGGCGGTCCGAGTGGTTCGTCGGGGTTGGGCACGACAATGTCGCGGTCGTCGGCCGCAGGCGCGAGCATCGGGTGCTGAACCCGGAGGTCGAGCAGCGCGCGGCGCAGCTCACTCAAGATCGCTTGTGCGTCGCTGACTGCCAGGCTGACTGGTTCGTCGCTGTCCGTCTCGCGGGTTGCCTCTGCGAGGTTCGCTTCCACTTCTGCGATCCGTTTCGTCAGGTCGGCGGCTCGCTCCTCGGGGGTGGGGACCCGCTCGGCTGGGGATTCGGTCATGACGTCGGCCGATTCGACGGGTGATGCGTCCTGCGGTGTCCGGAGCGCTCGGTGCCCATGGCGCCTCCACGTCTGTGCTGTCCTGCTCGGGGCGGTCCCGTATACAGAGGTGGGCGGCGGGTGCCGCTTCTACCAGGCGACGTCGGTCAGCGACAAGCCCTGATGCGGCTAGAGGGCCGGTCCGTGGTCGACCATCGACTCTGTGACCAGCGCTGATTCACGGTGAATCACGGTGTCGGGGAGGTTGCCGAGCGCGGCCGTGGCGTGCCGGTGATCCACGCGCTGGCTCATCCCAGCCGTCTGGGTGAGTCGCGGTCCAAGCGGTTCGGGGTGATCGGCGGCGATGCCCCAGCGGTCGCGGTAGGCGACGACCTGCCGGACCGCGGTCATCCAGCGGGCCGTCGCGGTCGGGTCGTCGGGGATGCCGGCGAGCTGGCCGGTCATCCAGGGTGGCCGAGTGTCGAGGGCCTGGTCGGCCAGCGCGTTGACCCGCGACTCGATCAGCGTGGCCCGCTCGCGCAGCGCGGTCAGTACCTGGTTGTTCGTGATCCCGTGGGAGGCGTCCGGGACGATGCCGCCGATGAGCCGCCGGGCCGGGCGTCCGCGGCCGGTGGTCTGCGCGGCGGTCCACGCCCTGATCGCCTCGGCCGCGCGGGCGGCCGAGGTCGCGGCGTCCGTGCCGTGGTTGCCGGCGGCGATGGTGGCCAGGTGCCGGGTGAGGTGCTCGGTCTTCAGCTCGCCGGTGTG
>JBBQGJ010000775.1:0-2107 GCA_038322925.1 Mycobacteriales bacterium | reverse complement strand
TCGACGTTTGGTCACCGCGCGGCCGATGGGCCGGGTCGCCGGAGTTCGCCCCATCGGCCTCACCCGGGCGGCGCGGGCGGCGGCGGGTGGGGTTTAGTCGCGGGGGTCGTAGGGGTCCAGCCCGTGCAGCGGGTAGATGATATTGCGAGTGTCCTGGATGGCTCGGTCCACGGCCAACTCGACCGTCCCCTCCCAGCGCTGGAAGGTCACCGGATTCGGCACCCCGTCGGACATGTCGACCGGCAGGGCAATCCCGGGACGGGCCGCGGCGGCCCGCGCCATCCACTCCTCGGGCAGCGGCGTGGCCGGGTCGATGTCATGACCGGACACGATCGCCAGCAGGTGCGTCCACGACCGCGGTACCACCCGCACCAGTGAGTACCCGCCGCCGCCCAGTGCGAGCCACCTGCCGCCGGTCACGGTCTCGGCCAGCTCCCGCAACGCCACATACGACGTTCGGTGACCGTCGACGGTCAGGTTCAGCTCGGCCAACGGATCCTCCCGGTGCGAGTCCGTACCGTGCTGAGTGACCAACACTTCCGGCCGGAACGCGCGCACCACCCCGGGCACCACCGCATGAAAGGCCCGCAACCACGACGCATCCGGCGTGCCCGCGGGCACCGCGATGTTCACCGACGTGCCCTCCGCCGCACCGTGCCCGCACTCGGTCGGGTAGCCCGTGCCCGGGAACAGCGACAGTGGGCTCTGGTGGATGGACACGGTCAGTACCCGCGGGTCGTCGTAGAACGCGGCCTGCACGCCGTCGCCGTGATGCACGTCGACGTCCACGTACCCGACCCTGCGCACCCCGGCCTGCAGCAACGCGGCGATGGCCAGCGCGGCGTCGTTGTACACGCAAAAACCCGAGGCGTGGTCGGCCATCGCGTGGTGCAGCCCGCCGAAGAAGTTGACCGCGCGATCGACCTCACCGTGGGCGATCGCCCGCGCCGCGGCCACCGATCCCCCGGCGATCAACGCCGCCGTGTCGTGCATGCCCGGGAAAATCGGATTGTCCGGGGTGCCCAGCCCATGCCCGACCGAGAAGGGGAAGCCCGGTCTCGAGGCACGGCGGACCGCATCGATGTAGCCAGCGGTGTGCACCAGGCCCAGGGTCTGGGCGTCGGCCGGGCCCGGCGCGAACACCTCGAAACCGTCGATGACGCCCAAGGTCCGGGAAAGCAGCCAGGTCAACTCCCAACGCAGTGGATGCAGGGGATGGTGACCACCGAAGTCGTAGCCGAGCATCCGCGGATCCCACACCACCAACGGCCGGCTCACCCGTCTCAGGCTAGTCCGTGATCGTCCGGCGGCGGTCGCGTTCGAGTGCGCGATACACGGTGGAACGGCCGATCGAGAAGAGCTCGGCGAGTACGGATGGCACCATCGCGACGTCCTCGAGGAGAGCGTCTCGCCGAGTCTGGGCGGGCGGAAATCCGCGAGCTGTGCGTGGGGGACGCGATACCGGCGAGGTCCCGGCGGGACCGGTGGCGGACAGACGCGCCGCTGTGTCTTCAGCTCAGCGATGGCAGATTCCGGAGAGCGGGACAACTGCTGCGGTCAGCGCCGGCCGGGGACCGGCCCCACCCTCGTGGCCAACACCGCCGGCTGCATCCGCGGGATCCAGGTCCGGGCGGTCGATCTGGTCGCTCTCCCCCACCGCGTCACCTCCATCCGGATCCGCCGCCGCTGTTCGCGGCGGGTCGAACCCGACGGTTGTCCCGTGCCAGCCATGTTGGCACCCGAGCCGTGCTCCGGTGCCAGGTTCCTGGGCACGGATCCAGCGTCGGCGTGCCAATAGGTTCGCACGCCCGATGTCGCCGGCCAATGACGCTGACCTGCGGCTTGTCACGTTCACGGCGACGTCCGATTCCGCCAGGTTGTTGGTTTCCTCAAACCTGGGCCGAGGCTCGACCGCCCACGTCGCCGGTCCGTCACCACGGTCGACCTGCGGCGACAGCTCGCCAGGCCTAGCGGGAGTTTCGTGTGCCCAGCAGCGTGGGTGCGCGACGTGATGTCACCTTTGGAGGTGGTCGCGTTGAGGTAGTCCACGCGCAAGCTCGTGTCCGCCAGCCGGTGTGAGTCCGGTCCGGGTAGCTGCCAGGAGGCC
>JBBQGJ010000774.1:0-2115 GCA_038322925.1 Mycobacteriales bacterium | reverse complement strand
GGCGACGTAGTTGGTGACGGCCTTGCTCAGGCCGAACGCCACGATGTAGGTCAGCACGGCGCTGTAGGCGGTCAACTGGAACTGCTGTTCGGCCAGCAGGGGCAGCACGGTTCGCTCCTGGCCGAGCATGCCCCCGACGAGTGCGTTGACCGCGACCAACAGCGTGAACTGGGCCAGGTTGGGGCCCAATCCCAACCGCACCGGCGGGCTCCCGGCGCTGGTCACGTTTCGTACTTCAACTGTTCCACGATGGCAGTGCCCAGTCGTCGGCACCGCCGGCGAGCACCGTGACGTCGCAGCGGCCGGCAGGTCGAAGCGGTCTCGAGGCCGCCATGACCAGGGGTCTGTTGGGGACTTCTGCGATGCGGGTGGGCAGCGAGCCCAGTTCCACGTGCATCGCCCCGGGCAGGTGACCGGCGGCGAATTCGGCGGTCCGGCGGATGTCGAGCACAGGCGAGGCACCGAGGTTCTCTTGTCGCGGCAACGGTATCGTCACCTCTCGATCGCCAGACTGGCTACAGGGCTGTGCGCCATCGAGCGCCGATCAGTGAGCGACCGGCTGCGGGGTCCTGGGACCACCGGGTGTTCTCTCACTGCTCGCGACGATCTCGTCGACGTCCTCGTCGGAGTAGCGGGGCACGCCTGAGACCAAATTCACCATCGGCGTTGAAGGGGACGGCACGGATCTGCCGGGACACCCGCATCGACGACAGGACCAGCAACGTGGTGATCACGGCAGGCGCCCCATCATGGCGGTCCCGTTGACCATCCCCACCGGAACGGGGATCGGTGGCTGTGTCGGTGACTCCGGCGCGGCGGTGGCGGCGGCGCCCTCGCGGGCCAGGAATGCTCCCAATTCGGCGATGGTCGACATCAACGGTGCCGGGAAGACGACGGTGGTGTTCTTGTCGACGCCGAGCTCGACCAGGGTCTGCAAGTTCCGCAATTGCAGGGCTAGGGGGTGCGCCATCATGGTGTCCGAGGCCTCCCCCAGAGCGGCCGCGGCGAGTGATTCGCCTTCGGCGTTGATGATCTTCGCGCGCTTCTCGCGTTCGGCTTCGGCTTGGCGGGCCATCGCCCGTTTCATGCTGTCGGGCAGCTGAATGTCCTTGAGCTCGACCAGGGTGACCTGCACACCCCATTCGATGGTCGTGACGTCGAGGATGGCTTGGATGTCGAGGTTGATCGTGTCGGTCTCCGACAGGGTTTCGTCCAGGGTGTGCTGCCCGACGACCTTGCGCAGCGTGGTCTGAGCGATCTGGTCGATCGCGGAATACACGTTTTCGATCGCGACGACCGACTTCACCGCGTCGACGACCTTGAAGTAGGCCACCGCGGAGACGTCGACGCTGACGTTGTCGCGGGTGATGATGCCTTGGGACTGGATCGGCATCGTCACGATGCGCAACGAAATGCGGTGCAGCACATCGACGAAGGGAATGATGAACCGCAACCCCGGTTGGCGTACCCCCTCGATGCGGCCCAGCCGGAGTAACACGCCATTTTCGTACTGCTTGACGATGCGCACCGCCATCGCCAACACCAGCAGTACCAGGAGGACGAGAACGACGACCACCACGGTCAGCGCTCTCATGGCCGGATCCCCGTCGGCGAACCATGTTCGGTGCCCGAGGCGAGGGAGTGAGGCGCAGGAGCAGGTCCACGTATCCGTGAGGGGGACGGTCGAATGGAAAGGCATTGTGGAGCAGTCATGGTGATCCTGAGGTGCGAACGATCACCGGGCACGTCCGGGGCTCGGAGCCGACGCCCCTCGAGTTCGGCGGCAGACAGCCGAACTCGTCCAGAACCAGCTGAGATTCTCAGCACCAACGACGCTACACCCGTCGACCTGGCCGTACTGACGCTGCGGGGTCACCTCGCCGAAGTGCGCGGCGTCGATCCACTCTCGGATGCCCGGCATGAAGCGCTGGGTGAGCGAGGTGTTCACGATCTACCGAGACGGACTGGTCAGCGGCCCGGCCGCGCCGTCGGAGATGACCAGCAGCGGCGGGCGAAGCCCACGCGCCCGCAGTTCGTCGAGGAAGTCGCCCCAGGCGTCGGTCGACTCCGATCCGCCGGCGGCCAACGCGACGAACACCGGCGCCCCTTCGGTGG
>JBBQGJ010000773.1:0-2115 GCA_038322925.1 Mycobacteriales bacterium | reverse complement strand
CCACCGCGACGACCGCGGTGGCGAGCACCGAGAACCCCACGTGCGGCGTCGACGCGTGGCCGACCAGCAGGCCCCCGCCGACGACCACCAGGAGGTAGGACAGCCCCACGAAGCCGACCAGTCCGCAGGAGACCAGCGCCGCGGCGAGCCACTCGCGTGACGAGCGGCGCCGCAGGGCCCGTAGCCAGGTCATCCCCGCAGTCTGCTCGCTGCGGCCCTGCGGGGGTAGGGCGTCACCCGCACCCCGGGGGTGGGGCTGGCCGCACGGTGCCAGCACCCGCGCCCGGGTGGTCACCGCCGCACACGGTGCGCCCAGCCCGATCGTCGGCAGGTCGGAGATCCGGTGTGCTCAGGGGACACCGCTCGAGACCCGGGCGGTGACCGACAAGGAGAACACCAGAGATGACGCTCACCACCCCTTTCACCACCGGCACCATCGTCGTCGCGGGCCCGACCGGCCCCGCTGCCCGTGCCGCCGGCGTCACCAAGCGGTACGGCGTCGGTGACGCCGCCGTGTCCGCCCTCGATGACGTGACCGTCGACCTCGAACGTGGCCGGTTCACCGCCATCATGGGGCCGTCAGGCTCGGGCAAGTCGACGCTGCTGCACATGCTCGCCGGCCTCGACCGACCCACGTCGGGCGAGGTGTATCTCGGGGACACCGAGATCACCTCGCTCCGGGACAACCGGCTGACCAGGCTGCGACGCGACCGGATCGGCTTCATCTTCCAGTCGTTCAACCTGCTGCCGACCATGACCGCGGCCGAGAACATCGTGCTGCCGATGCGGATCGCCGGCCGCAAGCCGGACCCCGAGTGGGTCGCGTCGATCGTGGCGACCGTCGGTCTGGACGGCCGGCTCGGGCACCGCCCGTCGCAGCTCTCCGGCGGCCAGCAGCAGCGGGTCGCCGCGGCCCGCGCACTGGCATCCCGGCCGGAGATCGTCTTCGCCGACGAGCCGACCGGCGCGCTCGACTCGCGCTCGGGCACCGATCTGCTCCGCTTCCTCCGCACCGCGGTCGACGAGCTCGGCCAGACCGTCGTGATGGTCACCCACGACCCGAGCGCGGCGGCGTACGCCGACCGGGTCCTGTTCCTGGCCGACGGCCGGATCGCGGACGAGATGCACGCGCCCTCCGCCGAGGGCGTCCTCGACTACATGAAGAGCCTGGGAGCCTGACGATGATCATCGCAACCTTGCGCAGCATGGTGGCGCACAAGCTGCGCCTCCTTCTCACGACGGCGTCGATCGCACTCGGCGTCGCCCTGCTCGCCGGCACCCTCATCCTCACCAACACGATGGGGATCGCCTTCGACATGCTCTTCGGCAAGATCGGGTCGGGCACCGACGCGGTGGTCCGCACCGAGGCGCCGTATGCCCAGACCGACGGCGTCGGCACCAACCGCGGGCCGATCGCCGCGTCCGTCCTCGACACCGTCCGCGGCGTGGACGGCGTGCGCGTGGCCGAGGGGTCGGTGCAGGGCTACGCGCTGCTCACCGACACCGAGGGCCGGGCGATCACCACCAACGGTGGAGCTCCGACCAACGGCTACAGCATGCCGGCAGACGAGGTGCTCCGCGGCGACGTGGAGCTGCTCAGCGGCCGCGCACCCATGAACGGCCACCAGGTCGCCATCGACGCCACCAGCGCCGAGGAGCACCACATCGCGCTGGGCTCCACCATCAAGGTGCTCTTCCAGGGACCCACCCGGGAGTTCACGGTGGTCGGCACGGTCGGCTACGGCGACGGCGTCACCGATCTCGGCGGCACCACATCGGCGTACTTCGACACCGCGACCGCGCAGAGGGTGCTCGGCACCCCGGGCACGTTCGACCGGATCGACGTCAGCGCCGAGGACGGGGTGACCCAGTCCGAGCTCGCTGACCGGCTGTCGCAGGTCGTGCCGAAGCGCGCCGAGGCGCTCACCGGTACGGCCGTGGCGAAGGAGAACGCCGACGCGACCAAGGAGAACTTCAAGATTGTCGGCATCCTCTTCGGGATCTTCGCGGGCATCGCGCTCTTCGTCGGGTCGTTCATCATCTGGAACACCTTCACGATGACCGTCAGTCAGCGCTCGCGCGAGATCGCGCTGCTGCGGGCGATCGGCGCCCGCC